>JBARKH010000119.1:0-6351 GCA_049801295.1 Allostellaceae bacterium
GCGCCAGGGCGACCGCGCGGCCGATGCCGCGCCCGGCGCCGGTCACAAGCGCCAATTTGCCGTCGAGGCGGAACGGGTTTGGCGGGGATGGCACGCGGATCTCCTCTCCCGGGGCCGGCATCCTATCGAAGCAATTTCAAATTGTCGTCCCGGCGAAAGCCGGGACCCATCGGCGCCATGGATACCGGCTTTCGCCGGTATGACAAAAAAAGGGAGCGGGCGTAGGCCGGAATGCGCGGCGTTTTCCACCCTACGAAAGCTCGCAATCGTCGGATACATTGGGGCTCCATCTTGCCGAGGGACACCCCATGCCGACCTTGCACCCGCAGATCGTCAATGCCCTGGAGGCAATGAAAAAACTCGGGCTGAAGCCGATCGAGGCGATGACGCCGCCCGAGGCGCGCGCCCAGATGGAGGCGACCGCCCAGAGTCGCAAGGCCGAGCCCCTGCCGGTTGCGCGGGTCGAGGAGCGCGAGATCCCCGGCCCGGCCGGGCCGATCCGCGTGCGGCTTTACTGGCCGACCGCGACTGGGCTGGTCCCGGCGATCGCCTATTATCACGGCGGCGGGCATGTCATCGGCAGCCTCGACACGCATGATCTGATCGCCCGCAATCTGTGCGCCGGCGCGGGCGCATTGGTCGCCTCGGTCGATTACCGGATGGGGCCGGAGCACCGCTTCCCGGCGGCGGTCGAGGATTCGTTCGCTGCGCTCCAGTGGCTGCACGCCAATGCCGCGAGCCTCGGCGCCGACCCCGATCGGCTCGGCGTCCATGGCGACAGCGCCGGGGCCAATTTGGCCGCGGTCGTGGCGCTGATGGCGCGCGACGCCGGGGCGCCGCAGCTGCGCCTCCAATCGCTCGTCTACCCGGTCGCCGATTACACGCTGAGCAGCCCCAGCTATCGGACATTCGCGGAAGGCTATGGGCTCCTCACCCGCGCCGCGATGGTGTGGTTTCAGGGGCACTATCTGCGCAGCCCAGCGGATGCCGAGGATTGTCGCGCCTCGCCGATCAAGGCGGCGAGCCTTAAGGGGGTCGCCCCGGCGATTGTCGTCACCGCCGAATGCGACGTCTTACATGATGAGGGCCACGATTACGCGCAGGCGCTGCGGCGCGCCGGGGTCGCGGTCGAATACCGCGAGTTTGCCGGGATGATCCACGGCTTCCTCGGCATGGTCCCGATCATCGACGACGCGATGGTTGCCCAGCGCGCGGTCGCTGCCGCATTCGGCCGCGCCTTCGCCTGAGCGCCGAGCACGGCGGCGTGGCCGATTCGCTCGAGGGCGGGGAGCCCCCTCCGCGCATCACGCTGCCGGCGCTGTTCGGCACATTTCTGACGGTCTCGATGTACGGTTTCGGGGGGCCGATCGTCTGGGCCCGCCGCATCATCGTCGACCAGCGGGGGTGGCTCACCGACATCGAATTCGCCGACATCCTCAGCTTCTGCCAATTCCTGCCCGGTCCCAACGTCGTCAGTCTTTCGGTCTGCCTCGGCGCGAAATTCCGCGGCCCCGCCGGCGCTCTCGCAGCCCTGGCGGGGTTCATCCTGGTACCGTGGACGGTCGGCTTCACGCTTGGGGTGGTGCTTCTCTCCTACGCGCAGACCGCCATGCTGCAAGGATTTCTGCGTGGGGTCGCCGCGGCGGCGGCCGGGCTGATCCTCGCCACCGGCATCCGCCTGCTTCTTCCCTATCGCCGCCGGCCGATCGCCTTGGCCTTTGCCGCGCTCGCCTTCGCGGGCCTCGCCGCCGCGAAATTGCCGCTGTTGATCGTCGTGCTCGGGCTGGTGCCGCTGTCGATTGCCGTGGCGCGGCCAGAGCCGGCTGCAGCGACATGAATGCTCCCACTTCGCTGGTTGCGCATATCGCGCTCCTGGCGCTGATCAGCTTCGGCGGGGTTCCGGGCGTCCTGCCTGACCTGCGCAATTTTGTCGTGACGACGAACGGCTGGCTGACCGATCAGGAGTTCGCCAACTGCTTTGCGATCGTGCAGGCGATCCCGGGGCCGAACATGATCCTGATGATGAGCTTCATCGGGTGGAAGATCGGCGGGCTGCCGACGGCGATTGCCTGCGCCCTGTTCACCTTTGGTCCGCCCTGCGCGGTCTCGTATACCGCGTTCCACTACTGGGAGCGGTTCCGCGACACGGCGTGGCAGAGCCGCGTTCGCCGCGGCCTGACGCCGGTCATCATCGGCCTCGTTACCGCCGGCGGCTATGCGATGGCGCGGGCCGTGGATGCCGGGTGGATCGGGGTTGGCGTCACGGTCGGCGCGGCCGGTCTCCTTCTGGGGAGCCGCGTCAACCCGCTGTGGCTGCTCGGCGCCGGAGCGGTGCTCGGCGGGTTCGGCCTGGTGTGACTACGCGAGGCGCTGGGCCAGCTGATAGAGCAGCATCGGGTTGACCTGGAAGCGCTCGCGCAGGATGTCTCGATCTAGCGCGACGAGGGCGGCGCGCTCGCCCTCGGCGAGGTCGAAGCGCGCGGCGTAACGGGCGGGGTCGCGGCGAAAGGCGGCGCACGCCTCGGCATCGTCAATGAGGGTGAAGATCGCACCCGCCAGCGCGCTTTGCTCCGGGGCGGTCGCCGGGTAATGCAGCGCGGCCGCGGCAATGGGCGCGAGCTCGGTCCAGCCGATGACGGCGTAGATATGATGCCACGACGGCTCGAAGAGGGCGGTTTGCGGCGGCCGGTCGCCGATCATTCCGGCCAGGATCTGTAACGAGCGGCATTCGACGTTGCCGCTTTTGTCGAGCGCGGCGGCATCGAGGCTGAGGAGGTAGCGCAGATTGCCCGCGGCGAGGCGCTCGAAGATGACCCGGTCGGTCGCGAGGTCGGGGTGCGGGTAAAGGGGGGTTCCGGGGTAATGCGAGAGCCCGCCGCTGGCGAGCACGACCGCGCGCCGCCCGATGCGTTCCAGTGCTTGCGCCAGCGCCCGGCCGAAGGCGAAGCAGCGCTCGGGGCTGGGTTGCGGCGGGACATAGGCGTTGACGAACACCGGCAGGAACGGCTGTGCGCGAGGATAGCCGCAGAACTCCAAGGGGATCGTGAACGCGGTGCCGAGCTTGGCATCGAGCGTGAAGGCCGGGTCGAAGCCGAGGTCGAGCATCTCGCGCACGAGCGCGTAGCCGGCCGCGCCGTCGATCGGCCACCAGCCGCTGTGCCCGCCGCTGCCCTCGGCGCACGCCCCGCAATGGACCGCAAATGCCGGAACGCAGCGCACCACGAAATCATCGCAATGCGCATTCGAGATGACGATCAGGAGATCGGGGTCGAGCGCGCGGAAGCGGTCGCCCAATTCCCGCATCGTCGCATTGACCCGGGCGACCTGTGCATGATCCTCGGTGTCGGGCAGCGTCAGGAATTGCGGCGCATGCGGCACGATCGCCGCGCCGACGATGCCGGGACGAGTTGCTGAGTGTGCCATTTCCGATCCACCCGGTTGTTTGCCCAGTGCGAGCATAGCGCAAGCGCGACCGATTTCGGCGCGGGCCGACGAGATCGTGGCGGTCCGCAGGCTGGCCGGGGCGGCGGCGAGCGGCTATGGTGCCGGGATCCTGGAGCAAAACCACAGCGACACTCGCCACCCCTCCCCGGAGCCGCCATGCCGATCATCCCCGAGGTGCTCGAATTCGCCGACGAATTGAGCGAGATCCGTCGCGACATCCATGCCCATCCCGAGCTTGGCTTCACCGAGGAGCGCACCGGCGATCTGGTCGCCAAAAAGCTCGCCGAATATGGCTGCGAGGTGCATCGGGGCCTGGCCCAGACTGGGGTCGTGGGCACGATCCGGCGCGGCAACTCGCTGCGCGCGATTGGCCTTCGAGCCGACATGGACTGCCTGCCGATGCAGGAATTGAACGAGTTCGCACACCGCTCGCAGCATGAGGGCCTGATGCATGGCTGCGGGCATGACGGGCACACGACGATGCTGTTGGGCGCGGCACGCTATCTCGCCGCGACCCGCAATTTCGAGGGCACGGTCCACTTCATCTTCCAGCCGGGCGAGGAGGGGTATGGCGGCGGCCGGGTCATGGTGCAGGAGGGGCTCTTCGATAAATTCCCGTGCGACGCGGTCTTCGCGATGCACAACAAGCCCGGGATCCCCATCGGCCAGATGGCGACGAAGACGGGGCCGATGCTCGCCGCCACCGACCGCTTCGACATTCACGTGAAGGCGAAGGGCGGGCACGCGGCCTATCCGCATCTGGGAACCGACCCGTTCGTCATCGGGGCGCAGATCGTGCTGGCGCTGCAGACGATCCCGTCGCGCAATATCGATCCGGTCGACCCGGCGGTCATTACCGTCGGCTTCATGCGCGGCGGCTCGGCCTATAACGTGATCCCGGACGAACTGCATATCGGCGGCACGGTTCGCAGCTTCCGCCCGCAGGTCCAGGATTTGATCGAAAAGCGCATCGGCGAAGTGGTGCGCGGGGCGGCGGCGCTCAATGGCGCCACCGCCGAATTGGACTACCGCCGCGGCTATCCGCCGACCATCAACCATGCTAGCGAAGCCAGCTTTGCCGCCGATGTCGCCGCCGAGATCTGCGGCGAAGAGCAGGTCGAGCGCAATGTCGCGCCCTCGCTCGGGGGCGAAGATTTTTCCTACATGCTGCAGGCGGTGCCCGGCGCAATGCTGTGGCTCGGCAACGGCCCAGGCGAGGGCGGCTGCTCGCTGCACAATTCCCACTACGATTTCAACGACAGCGCGATCCCCTTCGGGGTCAGCTTCTTCGCGCGGCTCGCCGAGCGGTTCCTTGAGAAGGCGGAATGAGAGAGCGGAGACAAATCTGATGAGAGTGCATGTCGTCAATGTGTTGCGGCCTACCCCGGAGACGACCGGCAAGACGCTAGACCGCATCAGCGATCTTGCGAGAGACGTCGAGGCGAAAGGGTTCACCGGATTGTGGGTCACCGATTCATTCGGGCGCGGCCGGCCGACCCTCGATCCGATCGTACTGATGAGCGTCATTGCCGCGGTTACCCGGCGGGTCGAGATCGGCACCTGCGTGTTGCAAGTGCCGGTGCGCCATCCGGTCGAACTGGCCCATCGCATCGCCGGATTGCATGCGATGACCGGCGCGCGCCTGCAGCTCGGGCTCGGCAGCGGGTCGACCAAGGCCGATTTCGATATCGTCGGGGCCGATTACGACACGCGCTTCAAGACGCTGATGAGCTCGCTCGAAATCATGCGCAGGGCGTGGTCGGGCGAGCCTCTTCCAGGCGGCGCGCTGAAACCGTGGCCGGGCACCGAGGGCGGGCCGGCAATCCTGCTGGGCGCCTGGCGCAACAAGCGCTGGATCGTCTACTCGGCCGAGGAATGCCAGGGCTGGATCGCCTCGGGGCTTTACTCGCAACCCGAGGAGCTCGCGGTCGGCATGAAGATCTACCGCGACGCCGGCGGCAAGCGCGCGATCCTCGCCAATGTGATCGTCGATCTCGAGGGCAATGCCGAAGGGATGCCGCTGGGCGGGCGCGCGACCGTGATGCTGACCGGGGGCGAAGCCGCGGCCCGCGACCGGCTGCGGCGCATCAAGGATGTCGGCTTCGACGACATCCTGTGCATGACCGCGCCCGAACATCTCGACGATCTGGCCCGGCTGCGCGACGCGGTGGCGTGATCGGGCCGTTATTGACGAGTGCGCGCCCGCAGATTACCTAGGCCGCATGGCCCTGTTACCGATCATCACCGCGCCTGATCCGCGGCTCAAAGTAAAGGCGCGGCCGGTTCCCGGTGTCGACGCCGAGGTGCGCCGGCTGATGGACGACATGCTCGAGACGATGTACCACGCGATCGGCGTCGGGCTGGCCGGGCCGCAGGTCGGAGTGGCGCGCCGCGTGCTCGTCATCGATGTCGCGCGCGACGGCGAGCCGCCGCAGCCGATGCGCATCGCCAATCCCGAGATATTATGGCGTTCCGAGACCTTGATGCTCGGCAGCGAGGGCTGCCTGTCGCTACCCGAGCATTATGCCGATGTCGAGCGCCCCGATGCGATCCGGCTGCGCTATCTCGACCACGAGAACGAGATCCGCGAGATCGAGGCGAAGGGGCTGCTCGCCACCTGCCTGCAGCACGAGATCGACCACCTCGACGGGGTCCTCTTCGTCGATCACATCTCTACCCTCAAGCGCGGCATCATCCTCCGGAAGCTCGCCAAGGCGAAACGCAGCGGCGCCCTCGCGCCGGCGTAGCAATCGGTGACCGCCCCGCTCGATCTCGTTTTCATGGGTACGCCGGATTTTGCCGCGACGATCCTCGCCGCCCTCATTGATGCCGGACACCAGCTGCGCGCGGTCTATACCCAGCCGCCGCGCCCCGCGGGCCGCGGTCACCGGGCGCAGCCCTCTTCCG
>JBARKH010000120.1:0-3888 GCA_049801295.1 Allostellaceae bacterium
CCCGATGATCGACCTTGTCAACCGCACCATATCTCTGCAGCCCCTCTTGGCGCGGACGCCCGCTGGCGGGAGCATCCGGACTTCGCGCCGCTCGGCCGAGCCGCGCCGCCGCCCCACTCTGCCGCCGCCGTAGCGGCGCTAACCAATCGGCCGGACCCTACACCAAAGCCCGGCAACGCGACAACTCGGGGCAATCCCACCGGGCGTTAACCCATTGCGGCAAGCCGTCGCATAGGGGCAAGCCGCCGGGACACTCATTCAGCTGTCATTCCGGGATGCCGCGAGGCGGCAGACTCGGAACCCATATTCCAGAGGCCTGTTGTTCATGGATCCCGACCTCGCCGCTGCGCGGCGCCCCGGAATGACGGCTTGCGTTGACGGCGATGGGGCGATCCGGGCCGCGCCGCCGATCCTACTTTCGCCGCGGCCCTTTCGGGACCATATTTCAGCGATATCGATCGCCATACCCCAGCCGGAGCCGCCGATGACCAACCTCGCCGTCACCAACGAGCTGTTTTTCGATCGCACCGGCATGGACCCGCGCCGGATCGAAACCATCCTCGGCGAGGCGCTCGCCGGGATGGACGATGGCGAACTGTTCCTCGAATACAGCCAATCGGAAAGCGTGGCGCTCGATGACGGGCGCATCAAGAGCGCCTCGTTCGACACGACCCAAGGCTTTGGCCTGCGCGCGGTTTCCGGAGAGGCGGCCGGCTACGCGCATGCCTCCGAAATCTCCGAGGCGGCGATCCGACGCGCCGCTGCGGCGGTGCGCGCGGTGGCGAGCGGCCATGCCGGCACGATCGCCGACCCGCCGCCCGGTACCAATCGCAGCCTCTACACCGACCTCAACCCGCTCGGCATCGTCGATCTGGCGGCGAAGACGCGGCTCTTGACCGAGATCGACGCCTACGCAAGAGGCCGCGACCCGCGGGTGCGCCAGGTGATGGCATCCTTGAGTGGCGTCTGGCAGGCGGTGCAGATCATCCGCCCGGATGGCCGCCACGCCGCCGATATCCGCCCGCTGGTTCGCCTCAACGTCGCGGTCGTCGTCGGCGAGGGCGACCGCATGGAAACCGGCTCGCACGGCGCCGGCGGGCGGGTCGCCTACGATGTCTATCTCGATCCCGCACACTGGCAGGCGCAGGTCGAGGAGGCGCTGCGCCAGGCGCTCGTCAATCTGGGGTCGGTACCGGCGCCGGCCGGCACGATGACCGTCGTCTTGGGCGCGGGCTGGCCCGGGGTCATGCTGCACGAAGCGGTCGGGCATGGGCTCGAAGGTGATTTCAACCGCAAGAAAACCTCGGCCTTTTCCGGCCTCATCGGCGAGCGCGTCGCCGCCTCGGGCGTCACCGTCGTCGATGACGGGACCCTCCCCGACCGCCGCGGCTCCTTGAGCATCGACGACGAGGGGACGCCCTCCAACTACAACGTCCTCATCGAAGACGGCATCCTCAAGGGCTACATGCAGGACCGGCTCAACGCGCGGCTGATGGGTGTCGCGCCGACCGGCAATGGCAGGCGCGAGAGCTTTGCCCACGCGCCGATCCCGCGGATGACCAACACCTACATGCTGGCCGGCAGCCACGATCCGGCCGAGATCATCCAATCTGTGAAGAAGGGGCTCTACGCAGTCAATTTCGGCGGCGGCAGCGTCGACATCACCTCGGGAAAATTCGTCTTTTCCGCCTCGGAAGCCTATCTGATCGAGGACGGCAAGGTCGGTCCCGCGGTGAAGGGCGCCACCCTCATCGGCAACGGCCCGGACGCCGTGACCAAGATCACGATGATCGGCAACGATCTGCGGCTCGACGACGGGGTCGGCACCTGCGGCAAGGACGGCCAGGGCGTGCCCGTCGGGGTCGGCCAGCCAACGCTGCGCATGGACGGCCTCACCGTCGGCGGCACCGCGGCGTGAGCGTCACACGAGACGCTGCATGCACATTCTGCGTGCTTCGAGACGCGCCCTCTGGGCGCTCCTCAGCATGAGGTACTTTGTTGATTATATTAACAAAAACCTCTCATCCTGAGGAGGCCGCGGCGCGGCCGTCTCGAAGGACGCACAGCGTCGATCCAATCCGTTGTTGTTGATGAGAGCGCAAGCGCGCCGGCTGATTGCCTGCGTCAGCGCTGTTCTTCTCGGGGCGGCGCTCGTTTCACGGCCCGCCCAGGCTTGTGACTTCGATCACGCGCCGTCGAGCCGGTGGTCGCTTGCCTCCGAGGATGGCGTCTGGTGGCTTAAGACACCGTGCGGCGACCGGTTTTACAGTCTCGGCGTCAACATCCTCAACGGCGGCTATCCCGACCGGGACAAGGACGGCAAGGTCTATTACAGCTGGAAGGCATTCGCGCCGACGCTGGCCGACTGGACCCGCGACGCCCGCCGCCGGCTGCAGGAGTGGGGCTTCAACAGCGCCGGCGGCTGGTCCTTGGCGCCGCAGCAGCTGAGGCTTCCCGCGGTCATCGACCTCGAACTCGGCCGGCACGCCAAATTCCACTGGTTCGACCCGTTCGCCCCCGACATGCAAAGCCGGATGAATGCGATCGCCCGCAAGCTGGTCGCGCCCTATCGCGGCTCGCCCTACCGGATCGGCTATTTCTCCGACAACGAGGTCGGCTGGTGGGCCGGCGCGCTGTTCGTCTATTATTCAAAGCAGCCGGCCGGCTCCTACACGAAGCAGCGCTGGGTTGCCCTGTTGCGCCGGCATTACCACGGTGATTGGGCCGGTTTCGGCGCCGATTTTCTCCCTCCCACGGGCGTCGACTCATGGCTAGCGTTGCTGGCGAGCAGGGCAACAACCCACATGCGCCCGGGCGGCAACGGCATCGCCGCGGTGCGCGAATGGACCGGAATCGTCGCCGAGCATTACTACGCGCTCTCCGAGCGGGCGATCCGCGCCGCCGATCCGGGCGCCCTCTATTTCGGCGACCGGCTGCCGATCTATTACGACCCCGCCGCCGCCCGGGCGATGGCGCCCCATGTCGA
The DNA here is from genome assembly GCA_049801295.1 of Allostellaceae bacterium. Taxonomy (GTDB): domain Bacteria; phylum Pseudomonadota; class Alphaproteobacteria; order ATCC43930; family CGMCC-115725; genus DATARH01. The sequence continues at coordinate 2,987 of JBARKH010000120.1, forward strand.
TGCGATCGCCACCAACTACAATGTCGATAGCGGCGATGGCTGGGTCGGGCGGTACTTTTTCGACGGGCTGGAGCAGCTGTCGCGGGGGAAACCGATCCTCGTCACCGAGTGGTTCTTCGCCGCCCGCGAAAACCGCACCGGGAACAAGAACAACGGCCATTTGATGACGGTCGCGACCCAGGCCGAGCGAGCGAGCGGGGCCGCCGCGGCGACCCTTAACTTCGCCCGGATTCCGGCGGTCGTCGGCTCGCAATGGTTCCAGTATTACGACCACCCGAAGGGCGGCCGGCCCGACGGCGAGGATTACGATTTCGGCCTCGTCGATATCAACGACCGCCCCTACCGCCAGCTGACCGCGGCGCTCGCCGCCGCCAACCGACGTGCGCCGGCGATCCATGCCGCCGCGGCGAGCCCACGCCAACCGGTCCGGGGGGCCGTCATCACGCTGCCGCACGCGGCGATCGCGGTAGATGACCGCTCGCTCGCTTCGTGGCCGAAGCCCGCGAGCCTGTTGCCGGCGCTGACGCCCTCGCCGGGAGCGGTCGATTTCGGCGAAGTTTATTTGTCGTGGAGCGACAAGGGCCTCGCCGTCGCGACGATCGGCCAGGATTATTTCGACATCGACCTCCTGGCCTATGAGGGCGCCTTTCCCCTGGGCGAGGCGTACCGGCTCGAGCTTGGGGTCGATGCCGGCCCGATGGGACAAAAAGGCGGCCCGCACCGGGTCACCCTCTTTTTCATCCCGCCGCGCACCAAGCTCAAGGACCACCCGCCGATGGCGGCGGTGTTGTGCGAGGGCGCGGCGGCGCAGGCGATCCAATCGGGCTGCACCCCGGTGCCGGGCGCCGAGGCGGTCTATTTCGGCGCCGACCAGCCGCGCATCACCGCCGAGATGCTGATCC
>JBARKH010000121.1:0-3320 GCA_049801295.1 Allostellaceae bacterium
GGGCGGCTTGTGCCTGGGTGGGCCGCTCACTATAGTTCGGCCGCATCGACGGAGCGTAGCGCAGCCCGGTTAGCGCACCAGTCTGGGGGACTGGGGGTCCCGAGTTCAAATCTCGGCGCTCCGACCATGCCGCTCCGTGGCGACGAATCCACGCCTTTAGACGTCAACGGCGCCGTTTCGAACCGCTCCAGCCACGTCCGCTATTCTGCCAATCGCTACCGAATCGTTACATTGCGGCAAGCGTTGGTTTGGCCCGTTCCGCGGTCATTTTTTCAGATTAGACTTGCTCGGCGGCGAACCCGCATGACAGGTGCTGCACGGCTTGCCTTTCGCGATCGCCGGGGTCGCCCGTGCATTCGACGTCGCGAACGTAAGCATGGCGAACGTCAGCAAAACCAGTGTCGCCGTGCCGACGAACCCGCTCACAATTGCGATCGCTTTCGGATATTGCATTGTAGTTTCTCCCGTTTGTCCCAACATTTTGCGCAAGCCATTTCCCGGCCGAACAGATCATAACGGGATGGCAGCGCCAGGCAACGTCCGTGTTGCTGGCGTACATGCATCAACAGCTGCGGACTGGGGGTCCCGAGTTCAAATCTCGGCGCTCCGACCAATAAAAACCCATAAAATAAGGGCCTTATCACACCTTTCGCTCGCGGAGCGGAAACCGTAAAGGGGCGAACATACACGGACTCCGGGTGTTTGCTGACGTAAACCCCCCGGACTTTCCCCCGGAGTCCGTCACGCTTTGTTCTTGGATGAAAACGCGCGCGGAACGTCGTTCCGAATCGGTCAATCCCAATACACGATCAGCTATCGATCGACCGGGTACGCCAGGAAGCCGATATCCGCCCCGCCCTACTCCGGATGCTGAATGGTCGCGCCCTTGTGGCCGCAGGCCGTACAGCGGGCACAGTGGCGTAGCTTGTCGCTCGACGTATCAGGACCCACCAAATCACCGCGACGGGGCCCACACGCCGGGCTCCGTCACTCGTGCGGCAGCACTTTGAATGGTTGCTTGTAAGGCTCGACGCGAAGCGAGGCGTTTGCAAGAACGCCGATCTTTTGGTGCGGCGCCACCATGCGTTCCCCGTCCTTTTGCGTTACCGCATATTGCCAAAGCGAGAGAGAGCCTTTCGAGGCGATGGCCTTGGCGATGCCGCCAGCATCGCCACCGAGGTCCTTCAACTCTGCATCGTTGAGCCCAACCACGATCTCGTCCCTTACGGTGATGATTTTGAATAACGTCTCGGCGGAGACCGGTGCCGCGCAGGCAAGCGAAGCAGCCGTCAGCAGGGCGGAAGCAATGCGATTGGCAGCCGTGGTCATGGAGTGCGCCTTTTTGAAAATCTCAAAACGTTATAGCACGCCAGGGGTCGCTATAGCGACGGCCTCGTCTCGGAAGCGGGCGATAATATCGCCGAGTAACATCTTCTCGCTCGCTCAATTGACCCGCATGGCCTCAGCGCCGGCAAGTTCGATCCCGTCGATGTGCGCCGCGGTAGCGAGCCGCGCGATGTATTGGGCGAGCGCACGTCGCTCTACGCGTTCCTCCAGGTATTCGGCAATCCGATCGGCCACGAGTTCGAACGGCAAATCACGACCTTCAAGCTTGCGGTCAAGCTGGACGATATGAAAACCGTAACGTGTAACGACCACCTCGGGAGCGATCGAACCTGGCTCGAATGCAAATAAGGCGCGTTCGAATTCGGGCGTTGTCTGACCGGCTGTGATCTGACCGAGTTTGCCGCCCTGCGAAGCCGATGAACAAGCCGAGTGTGTTTTCGCCAACGCGGCGAACTGCTCCGGATGCTCACGCACGACGGCGAGGATCGTTTCCGCGGCACTGCGGGCCTGCGCATAACCCGGCGCGTCGGCCGTGCTCGCGGCGAACAGAATATGGGCGGTTTCATAGATGGCAGATGAACGGAATCGCCGTCGGTTCTGCTCGTAATAGCGCCGGCATGTTGCCGCATCCGCTGTCGGCGTTTGAACTTCCCGGGCGACAAGGGTGCGAATGGCCGCTTCGTCCTTGGTCTCGCGGCGACCCTCACTATCGGCCATCGGTTCTCCCGAAACCTCAAGTCGGCGTGCCTCCTGTAGTAGCAATTCGCGCACCGCCAGCGCTTCCGCGGCGGCTTTCCACGCTTCGAGCGGGGTGCGAGCGGGATGATGCTGGACTTCGCGGGCAATCAGATCACGCGGGATCGTAACCCCATTGACCCGCACGCCGTGACTTTTGGGCAAAATCGACTGGTGCACCGCGCACGTCATCGCCGTCACTCCGCGGGAACGGCGCTCGGCCGCTGGCGTGCCGGTCTGCCGTTTCTGGTCGTGCGCACGACCTGGTAACCGCGGCGGCCGAGATACCAGACCGGCGCGCTCCAGATGTGCACCAGGCGCGTGAACGGGAACACCAGAAAGATGGTCATGCCGACGAACAGGTGCAGCTTAAAGATCGGGCTCACGTCGGCGATCAGCGTCGAGACGCCCGGTTGGAGCGTGAGGATGCCCTGCGCCCAGGTCATGAATTTCACCATCACATGGCCGTCCATGTGCTGCAGCGAGACCGGAATTGTGGAAAGCCCAAGGACGAGCTGGACGTAGAGCAGGAGCAGGATGGCGATATCGCCGAATGATGATGTCTTACGGATGCGCGCATCGAACAGCCGGCGATGCATCAGGAGCGTGAGGCCGATGAAGGCCAACACCCCGGCCACCCCGCCGATGCCGATGGCCATGCCCTGCTTGAACGTATGCGAAATGCCGAGCGCCTCGAAAATCCAGATCGGCGTGAGCAGTCCGCCGAAGTGACCGAGGAAGATGACCAGAACGCCGACGTGGAACAAGTTCGAGCCCCACATCAACTGGCGCCTACGTAGCAATTGGCTCGATCCGCTGCGCCAGCTGTATTGCTCGCGATCAAAGCGAACCAGGCTGCCGACCAGAAATACCGTCAGGCAAAGGTAGGGATACCAGCCGAACACGACGTAGTTGAAAGTCTCGCGCATGATCATTTCCTCATGGGCGCGAAATGCGGGAAGGCGACGGAGTGGCCACGCCGGGGGCGGGGCGCCGGCCGGCGCGGATCCTAGCGATCAGGCCGTCTTTACAGCCGTCGCCGGCGTTTGGCCCAAAGTTGACCGGCTGGTCCTCCCAGGCCGCATCGAGCGCCGCGAGGTCGGTCGCATCCGGATCGGGCTCGGCGAGCAACGCCGAGATATCTTCGGTTTTGGGCTTGCAAGCCGCGAGCGCCGTAAGAGCGCGAAAGACAGCCTCGTAGTCAGACTGGCGCTTGTGCAGGCGTTCGGCCAAAGCCG
>JBARKH010000122.1:0-1855 GCA_049801295.1 Allostellaceae bacterium
GGGCGCGTCGGCGCGGCGAGCAATGGCGGCAGGGGCGGGCCGGCGGGCTCATCCAGCTCGGCGGCAACCGCCGCCCCACAGATGACGAAGGCCCACGATAAGAGGAGGGCGGGGACGAGCTTCATGCGGTCACCGGCAGCGTTCGAGCGGGCACCCTAGCATCCCGCGGGCCCGGCCGAGTCGACTCAAGCGCATTTTGCTTTACGATACGCCCGAGGCGAGGCCGCTTCGGGGTGCGCGTTCCATTGGCTTTTGACCGGCTGCGCCGCCCCGCCGGCGGGTTTGACAACATTTCCCGCGCCTTCGCGCAACGCAACTACCGCATCTACGCCACCGGCAACGGCATCTCGCTGATCGGCTGGTGGCTGCAGCGGGTCGCGGTCGGGTGGCTTGCCTGGACGCTGACCCATTCGGGAACCTGGCTCGGCCTCGTCTCGCTCGCCGATTTTCTCCCGGTCCTCTTTTTGAGCCCGTTCGCCGGGGTTCTCGCCGACCGGCGCGACCGGGTGTGGATCATCCGCATCACCCAGCTGATCGGCTGCGCGCAGGCGGGCCTCTTGGCCGTTCTCGTCGCGACAGATTGGATCACGATCCACCTTCTCTTCACCCTGGTGCTGCTGCTCGGGATCGCCAGCGCATTCTCGCAACCCTCGCGCCTTGCGCTCATTCCGACCCTGGTCGATCGCGCCTCGCTTCCTTCCGCCCTGGCGATCAACTCGGTCATCTTCAACCTCGCCCGCTTCATCGGGCCGGCAATCGCCGGAATCCTCATTGCCGATGTCGGCATCGCGGCGGCGTTCGCCGCCAACGCGGTCAGCTACATCGCCTTCCAGATTTCGCTGGCGCGGCTGCGCGACCTGCCGCCGCCGCCGGTCGTCGAGCAGCAAAACGCGATCTCGGCCTCGATCGAGGCCTACGCCTATGCCAGCCGGCACCCGGGGATCGGGCCGATGCTGCTGCTCTTTGTGGTGACGACGATCGGCACCCGCGGCTTTATCGAGCTGTTTCCCGGCTTTGCCGACAGCGTTTTCGAACGGGGCCCACAGGGCCTCTCGATGCTGACTTCGACCGTCGGGCTCGGCGCCATTTGCGGCGGCGCCTGGATGGTGCTGCGCCCGGCGATCACCGGGCTGGCGGCCGTCGTCCTCGGCCATACCTTGCTGATGTCGCTGGCGATCCTGGCGTTTACCGCGACCGATCGGTTTTATTTCGCGCTGCCCTGCGTCCTCGTTGCCGGCGCGGCGATGACGATCACCGGGACCGGTGCGCAAACCCTGATCCAGGCCGCCGTCGACACCCGCATGCGCGGCCGGGTGATGGCGCTTTACGGGATGATCTTCCGGGCCGGGCCGGCGGTCGGCGCGGTGGTGATGGGGTCGGCCAGCGAGCATCTGGGGCTGCGCCTGCCGCTCGCGATCGGCGCGCTGGTGTCCTGCTGCTTCTGGCTCTTGACGCGATTGCGCCACAAGGAAATCGGCATCGCGCTCGAAGACGTTCCCGCGGCGGCCGAGCGCGGCGCGTGACCATTGACCGCCGGCATCTCCTATGCTTCGGCCTCGGCTACAGCGCCCGCGTGCTGGCGGGCCGGCTCCGTGACGATGGCTGGCGGGTCACCGGAACCAGCCGCAAACCGACGGCGCCCGATTGCCTTGCCTTCGACCGCGATCATCCGTTGGCGCTGGGGTCGTTTGCCGGGTTGACCCACATCCTCGTTTCGATCCCGCCGGACGATATGGGCGATCCGGCGCTCGACCTTCACGGCGACGACATCGCCGCGATCCCGGGCCTCGCCTGGCTCGGCTATCTATCGACCACCGGGGTCTACGGCGATCGCGCCGGTGGCTGGGTCGACGAG
>JBARKH010000123.1:0-4442 GCA_049801295.1 Allostellaceae bacterium
AGCCGACGGCGCCCTCCTCGATGAGATCGCCACTCCCGACCCCGCCGGCCTTGCGCTCCTCCAGCGGGCCGCCGAGCGCCTGCGCCTCTCGGCGCGCGGCTATCACCGGGTGCTGCGGGTGGCGCGCACCCTGGCAGACCTCGAAGGCGCCGCGAGCGTGGTGCGCCACCACATCGCCGAAGCGCTCTCCTGCCGAATGCCGCTCAACGTATCGGAGGGGGTGCCGGGAAGCGGACGGCGGGACAACCGCTAGTTTGGCCACCAGACGGATTTGCATGGAAGAGGGCGGGGCGGCGCTCCTAAACCGTCAACCCAGCGGCGAGGGCGGGTTTCGGCCGCCGCCTCCCGCGCCACCCCGCCGTTTAGGCATATTTAACGGTGTCTGTGCCATCATTGGCCGGTAACACCCAGAGCAATAAATGAATCGAAGCCCTGCGATAATGGCCTTCCTCCGCTCGCGAGAGGGATGTGGGTTGCTCGGGAAGGTGTGGTTCGCGGCCGTGCTTGCCGCCGTCGCGGGTTACGGATTCTATCAGGCGAGCCTCTCGGCCTTCGTCGAAAACAAGACCGACGAGAAGGCCACCGCCATGCAGCTCGTCGATGCCTTCGTCACCAATTACTCGAACCTGCGCAAGGAACTCGGCGCCGATCGGGCACCGGTTCCGGCAACCTTTCGCGCCCACTCGATCGCGCTCTTCAATCAGACGCGCGGTGCGGGGAATAGGGTGCGAATCCGCTGGATCGGGCGGGAGGGACGGTCGATCTCAACCCCGCCTTTGGATCCGCAGATGGCCGGTGTCATCGAATCCTTTGTCGGGAAACGCGACCCGATGCCGGTCTCCGGACTTGTGACGGTCGGCGGCGAGCGGATCTTTCGCACGGTCTATCCGTCGGTCGCCCGCGACCAGAGTTGCGTCGACTGCCACAACCAGATCCAGCCGGGGCAGTCCTGGCATCTCGACGACGTCATGGGCGCCTTCTCGATCGATGCGCCTGCCGGCCCGTTTTTGTACCGCCTGCGGCTCGAGAGCGTCGGAATTGCCGTGGTGGTCTTCCTCCTGATTGGCGGGGCTGGGGCATGGGTCTCCCTTGATCAATATCGCCGCATCGCCGAGCGCGAAGCGGCCCGGCAGAAGGCAGAGGCGGCGAACCGGGCGAAATCAAGCTTCCTTGCCACGATGAGCCACGAGCTGCGCACCCCGCTCAACGCGATCATCGGGTTTTCCGACATGATGCGGTCCGAAATCCTCGGTAAGATCGGCAACGAGCGATACCATCCCTATATCGTCGATATCCATGACAGCGGCACGGAACTGTTGCGGATCATCAACGATATCCTCGACCTGTCGAAGGCCGAGGCCGGGAAGCTCGAACTTCATGAGGATGTTTTCGACCTGCGCGACACGATCCGCTCGGTCCGCCAGATGACGAGCGGGAGCATGGCGGCGGGCGGCGTCACGGCGACAATCGACCTCCCGCCGGATCTGCCGCCGTTGCGAGGCGATGAACTCAAGATCAAGCAGGTACTCCTTAATCTGGTTTCCAACGCGGTGAAATTCACGCCGCCGGGCGGCACCATCGAGCTCTCCACCCGGTTCGATCAGGAGAAAGGGCTCGTCCTCGTCGTCGCCGATAGCGGGATCGGGATCCCGCGGGAAGACCTCGACCGGGTGCTCAAACCATTCGAGCAGGTCGATTCCTCACTCAGCCGCCAGCATCAGGGCACCGGGCTCGGCCTGCCGCTGGTCCGCGCCATTATGGAACTGCACGGCGGCACGGTGGTGCTGCAGAGCGCAATCGGCGTCGGGACTCAAGTGACCCTCACCCTGCCCGCCGAACGGCTGGTATACGATCTGGCTCCCGCACCGCTGTCGACCGCCGCCTGACCGAACGTCCGATTGGGACATATCGCCCGCCGCCGGCTCCGGCCGGAAAGGGCCATTTCGCTGGCCCTGCGCGGCGCGGTGCCCGGCCCGCCCCGAAATCGCTTGCCGCCAGCGGGGGCAATCGCCGACGATCATCGCAGCCAAGGGTTCGGTCCCCCAGATCGGCCCCCATCAATTGCTAAGGGCAGCGCGACATGAGCGATCTCTATCTGCGCAGCGGCATCTTTCTGGCGCCGTTTCATAATCACGACGAAAACCCGACCCTGTCGATCGAGCGCGACCTCGAGCTCTTGGAGCACCTCGACCGGCTGAATTATCACGAGGCGTGGATCGGCGAGCATCATTCGGGCGGCTTTGAGCTGATCGCCTGCCCCGAGATGTTCATTGCCGCCGCCGCCCAGCGCACCCGTCACATCCGGCTCGGCACCGGCGTCGTCTCATTGCCCTACCACAACCCGTTCATGCTGGCCGACCGCATGGTCCAGCTCGACCATATGACGCGCGGCCGGGCGATGTTCGGGGTGGGCCCGGGCGCCCTCGTCCACGACGCGCTGAAGATCGGCATCGACCCGGGCGACCAGCGCGAGATGATGTACGAATCCTTCGACGTCATCGTCCGGCTGCTCAACGGCGAGACGGTGACCCACAAAACCGATTGGTTCAACCTGACCGCGGCGCAGCTGCAACTGCGCCCCTATACGCGGCCGACGATGGAACTGGCGGTCGCCGCGGCCCGCTCGCCCTCGGGCTCGTACCTCTCCGGCAAATACGGCGTCGGCATGTTGTCGATCGGCGGCACCAGCCCGGCGGCGATGGAGCGCCACACCATCAATTGGGGGCTCTACGAAGAGACCGCACGGAAGAACGGCCATGTCCCCGACCGCAAGAACTGGCGCGTCGTCGGCATGTTCCATATCGCCGACACCCGGGAAGAAGCGCGCCGGAACGTGCAGTTCGGGGTGCAGTCCTTCGCCAATTATTTTCGCGACGTGGCGACCTTCCCGATCATCCCGCCGGAGGTGCCGGACCCCACCGACTGGCTGATCGAGAGCGGCACCGGGTGCATCGGCACGCCCGACGACGCGATCGCCTATATCGAGCGGCTGATCGCCGGGTCGGGCGGGTTTGGCGTCATCTGCGAGCTGGCGCAGAACTGGGCCGATTGGGAGGCGACAAAGCGGCATTACGAATTGATGGCGCGTTTCGTGCACCCGCATTTCCAGAAGAGCCGCGAGCTTCTCCAGGGCAGCTATGATTACGCCACCAGCCATCATGTCGACTTCACCGGCCAGGCCGCCGCGGCGATCGACAAAGAGGTTGAGCGGCACGCCGCCCGTCGCGCCGCGGAGGCGGCCGTCGGGGCCAAGAAGGCAGCGGCGGAATAGGGGCGGACCAGGGGTCTCGCGATGCAAAGCCAGAACCGCTTCTTCGACGACCTCGCCCGGGTTGCCTCGGGCGCGGTGGGTGCAATCTCCGGGGTGCGCGGCGAGATCGAATCGCGCCTGCGCGACCAGCTCGAGCGGGTCCTCGCGGGCATGGATCTGGTCAGCCGCGAGGAGTTCGAGGCGGTCAAGGCGATGGCGGCCAAGGCGCGCGAGGAGCAGGAATTGCTGCAGGCCCGGATCGAAGTCATCGAGGGGCGCCGCGCCGCTGCCGCCAAAACGCGCAAAGCGCGGCCCCGCCCTCAATCGCCTGAGGGCAAAAACGATCGGAAACGCTAAATCTAGTCTTGCTATGCTCGCGCCGCTTTGGCAGCGTAACGCCGCTCAGCTTTTTACGATCGCCCCTGAAATCATCCTGGAGGAGCGCGAAGCAGCCTGAACGAACCGACAGGTCCGCCATATCGTCTCGTCGAGTCGTCTCTAGGAGGGCGCGATGACTTCCGTCTCCATGGTCGAAGTCACTTCTCACACCGGCAACCCGATCGATCTCATCGAAGAAATCGTCGTCGCCAATGATTGGGCGCACGACCGCGCCAGCGAGGAGGAGATGATTGTCGAGATCTCCGGACGCTGGTGCGACTATCGGATGTATTTTCTGTGGCAGGAGGAGCTGAGCGCGCTGCACTTCTCCTGCGGCTTCGACATGAAGGTGCCGAAGCGGCGGCGCGGGCCGCTCTACGAGCTCCTGGCGCTGGCCAACGAGCGGCTGTGGCTCGGGCATTTCGATCTCGCCGCGGGCGACGCCTCGCCGGCCTTCCGCTATGCGATCCTGTTGCGCGGCATCGCCACCACGAGCTCCGAGCAGGTCGAGGAGCTGGTCGATATCGCGCTCTCCGAGTGCGAGCGCTTTTACCCAGCCTTCCAGCTGGTGATCTGGGGCGGCAAGGCACCGGAGGAGGCGATGGCGACCGCGATGATCGAACCGATCGGCGAGGCCTGATCCCGCCGGATCCGGGGATCTCGGAAAATTGGCGTTCGCAATGACTTCCCGGAGCCCAATCCAGTCACGGCTTCTGTGCGTCCTTCGAGGCGGCCGCTTCGCGGCCTCCTCAGGATGAGGACAGCCTTTGATAACACAGACAAATTTACCTCATCCTGAGGAGCGGCCCGGAGG
>JBARKH010000124.1:0-13589 GCA_049801295.1 Allostellaceae bacterium
GCCCGGCGCTGGCGATCCGCCGGAGGAGCGCCGGCCGCACGCTGGCGGCGCAGATCCAGGACCCGCGCGTTGGGCGCGGCGAGTTCGACATGCTGTTCGTCCCTGAGCACGACTGGCTGCGCGGAGAGCGAATCTTTGTGACGAACGGGGCGATCCATCGGGTGACGGCGCCACTCCTTGCCGCTGAGCGCAGCCGGTTTCCGGCGCTCGACAAGCTGGCGCGGCCGATCCTTGGCGTGTTGATCGGCGGCTCGAACCGGAGCTATCGGCTCGATCTTCGCCGGCTCGGCGAGGTTGCCGAAATGATCGCCGCGGTGGTGCGGCGCACCGGCGGTTCGGCGGTGGTGACGCCGTCGCGGCGCACCGACGCGGCTGGGCTTGCCCTCTTGCGCGAGCGGCTTGCCGGCCTCCCGGGATCGATCTGGGACGGCACCGGCGACAACCCCTATTACGCCTATCTGGCGGTCGCCGACGCGCTGCTGGTCACCGCCGATTCGGTGTCGATGGTCAGCGAGGCGGCGGCGACCGGCAAGCCCGTCTACATTCTCGGGCTCGGCGGGGGCGACGCAAAATTCGCCCGGTTTCACGAGACGATGCGGAAAGCCGGGATCACCCGGCCGTTTACCGGAGAGCTCGAGTGCTGGTCCTATACGCCGCCCGACGATACGGCGCGGGCCGGCGCGGCGCTGCGCGAGCTGGTGGCGAGGCACCTCGCGCCCCGCGGGCTAGTGTAGTATCGACCCCACCATGGCGCTGAGCATCGACACCTTCGACAATCTCCGCGGCGGCAACACGCTCTATAAGGCGCTGACCCACCCGCATGCCGCCGCGCCGGCGCGCGCGCTGTTGGCTGGGCTCGCGGGCGAGGGGCCGACCGCGATCGTCGATCCGCAGGGCGCGGCAGAAGGGTTTGCCGAGATTTTCGGGCTGGAGGGGCTCGAGATTGCCGGCATCTATGTCCAGGATGTCTCGCGCATCGGAGCGACGGTGCTGGGGCGGGGCGGGCAGCCGATCACCGGGCTGTCAACCTGCGGCGCCCGCTCGGTATTGGTCGCCGCCTTCGAGGCCGATCGGCTGATCGGGCAGCTCCAGCCCTATCTGCCCCTGGGTGCGCAGATCTTGAGCCTCGATGCGATGCGCATCCCGGAGGCTCGGCTCACCAATCGCCGCACCTACCTCGACCCTTTGAACTTCGCGACAAATTTCGCGCTGTTTCGCGACACCGGAACGCTGCACACGCGTCTCGTCACGGCGAATTACTGGGCGGCCTATGGCTCGCCGGCGGTGACCTGCTGGCTGACCCTGTTCGACGGTGATGGCGCGGTGATCGCCGAGTGGGCCGAGACCTGCGGCAACAAGGGCGGCGCGATCGCGATCGACAGCCGCCGGGTGCGCGAGCAATTCGGCCTCGGCGAATTCGCCGGCCAGCTGTTCATCCATGTCGCCGGCGCCGCCGGCCACGACATCGTCAAATACGCCCTCGACACGTTTGGTGACTCCGATCGGGCGCTGTCGTGCACCCACGACGCCAACGCCTGGCCGGCCGACCGCTATGCCGGCCTCCCCGCGCCCGGCCCCGGCGAGCGGGTGATCCTCTGGGTCCAGAACAGCCACCCGACGCCGATCCCAGCGGGCGCGATCGGGCTCAACCCAATGGGTGACGAGGAGGTCGTCGCGCTGCCGCAAGCGATCGGACCCTTTGCCAGCTGCGCCGTCGATGTCGCCCGGCTGCTGCCGGGCCTCGCCTGGCCGCGGCAGATCGAATTGCGCGCCGGGAAGCACGTCGTCCGCCCGCGCTATGAGGTCGTCGCCGGAAACCGCCGCCGCATCGCGCACGTAAACGTCGAGCGCGCCGATCTTGAGCCCGACCCAAACCTGCCCGGGCTCGCGGCCAGGCTCGGCAAGGGCTATCTGCTGCCCGCGCCGATCCTGCCCTGCCAGGAATGGGAAAGCCTCCTGCTGCCGACCCCGATGGCGGTGGCGCAACGCGAATTGCCGCTCGCCGCACTGGTCTACGACGCCGAGGGTAGCGAGATCGCGCGGGTGCCGCTCGGCCGCCTGCCGCGCGACCACGCGACCGCGCTGTCTCTTGACGCGGTATCGGAGGGGCTCGGGAACGGCTATGGCCATGTCGAACTGGTCTATGATTTCGCCAGGGGCGGCGAGGGCGATGGCTGGCTGCATGCCCTCTTCCGCTATCGCCATCGCGCGAGCGGCCATGCCGCCGATTCGAGCTTTGGCGCGCACATCTTCAACACAATCCTCACCTACAAGGACGAGCCGCAATCCTATGTCGGCCGTCCGCCGGGCCTCTCGACCCGATTGTTCCTGCGCCTCGGCGAGGACGAGTACGACACCATCTGCCACCTGATCTATCCCGCCTCGCTCCCGTGGCATCGGACGAGCGCGACCGAGATCATTCTTTATGACGGCGAGGGCGCGGAAATCGCCCGCGCCGCGCTCGCGATCCCCTGCTCCGGCTCGCGGCATTTGCGCTATCACGGGCTGTTCGACGAGGCGACCCGCGCGCGGGCCGGCGCCGGCGCCTATGGCGTCATCCGCGACCCGACCTGTCGCCTGTTCGGCTATCATGGGCTGGTGGGAGAGGGCGGCGCCTTCAGCCTCGATCACATGTTCGGGTTCTGACGGGGATCCTGTGCGGCGGCGCCGTCGTTGCAGCGCAAAAAAATGCTATATTATCCTGGTGAATGGGTCGGCTTGACGGATTGTGAATTACGCGATGGCGGAGCAGCACCATAGCAAGGTCCTGATCATCGGGGCGGGGCCGGCCGGGTATACGGCGGCGATCTATGCCGCGCGCGCCAACCTCCAGCCGATCCTCGTCACCGGAATTCAGCCCGGCGGGCAGCTGACGATCACCACGGACGTCGAGAACTACCCCGGTTTTGCCGACATCATCCAGGGACCCTGGCTGATGGAGCAGATGCAGCGCCAGGCCGAGCATGTCGGGACCCGCATCCTCAACGACGAGATCGTCGCGCTCGACCTCGCCCGGCGTCCGTTCCTCGCAACCGGCGATTCGGGCGATCGCTATCGGGGCGACACGGTTATCGTCGCGACCGGCGCCCAGGCGCGCTGGCTTGGCGTCCCGGGAGAAGAGGCATTCCGCGGCTTTGGCGTCTCGGCCTGCGCGACCTGCGACGGCTTCTTCTTTCGCGACCAGGAGGTGATTATCGTGGGGGGCGGAAATACCGCCGTCGAGGAAGCGATCTACCTGACCAATCATGCAAGCCGAGTGACGCTCGTGCACCGGCGCGACGCGTTGCGCGCCGAAAAGATCCTGCAGGATCGGCTGTTCCGCAACCCGAAGATCAGCGTTGTCTGGGACAGCGTCCTCGAGGAGATCCTCGGCGTGCCCGAGCCGCCGCAGGTCAAGGGTGTCAGGCTGCGCAACCTGCGCACCGGCGCGCTCACCGAACGGGCCTGCGACGGCGTCTTCATCGCGATCGGGCACACCCCGGTCACCGGGCTGGTCGCCGGGCAGGTGGCGCTCGACGCGGAGGGATATATCCTGACCGAGCCCGATTCGACGGCGACGGCGATCCCGGGGCTGTTCGCCGCGGGCGATGTCAAGGACAAGGTATACCGCCAGGCGGTAACCGCCGCGGGGCTCGGCTGTATGGCTGCGCTCGCGGCGGAGAAGTTTCTTTCCGCCCAGGAGGATGGCGCGGCCGCGCGCGCTGCGGAATAGGGGTTGCGAAATCGGGCGAGCGCGGGCCGCGGCTCCCGGAAGGCAAACCGATGTCGATGGATTGGGACAAGTTGCGGGTTTTTCACGCCGTCGCCGAAGCGGGCAGCTTCACCCATGCCGGCGAAGCGCTCAATCTGAGCCAGTCCGCCGTCAGCCGACAGATCAGCGCGCTGGAGGAGAGCCTCAGCGTCCCCTTGTTCCACCGCCATGCGCGCGGCCTCATCCTGACCGAGCAGGGCGAACTGTTATTCCGCACCGCGCGCGAGGTTTTCGCCAAGCTGGCGATGTCGGAGAGCCTCATTTCCGAATCGAAGGACCGCCCAAAGGGACCGCTGAAGATCACGACGAACGTCTCGTTCGGCTCGATCTGGCTGGCGCCGCGCATCCGTGAATTCCTCGAACTCTATCCCGAGATCCAAGTCAGCCTGGTGGTCGACGATACGGAGCTCGACTTGTCGATGCGCGAAGCCGATGTCGCCATTCGCATGTCGCCGCCGCGCCAGCCGGACCTGATCCAGCGCCATCTCGTCAGCGTCCAGGTGCATATCTACGGCTCGCCCGATTACCTCAAGAAATACGGCACGCCGCAGCGCGCCGAGGATCTCGACGATCACCGCCTGATCGTCTACAGCGAGGATGCAAGGCCGGCGACTCCCGGGATCAACTGGCTGATCGAGACCGGCGCCAAACCGGGACGCGATCGCCGGCCGGTGCTCGCCGTTAATAACGTTTACGGCATCCTGCGCGCGGTGAAGAGCGGGCTCGGCCTGGCTTCCTTGCCCGACTTTGTCGCGGCCGAGAAAAATAACCTGGTGCGCGTACTCCCGGAGGTGTCCGGGCCGCCCAACGAAGCCTATTTCGTCTATCCCGAGGAGCTGCGTTCGTCGAAGCGGATCAGCGTCTTCCGCGATTTTCTGTTGCGCAAGGTGGCCGAGAGCCGATTGAGCTAAATGCTCGATGCGACGAGTTGACGCGGGCGTTTTGCAGCCCGACGACAGCATTGCGGTTTTTGCAGACGAGCCAGACCGAATTCCCGTTGGTGATTAGCTGCGTAAACCGGGATATTTGTCTCCGCGCGATACTGCATCGCCGCGAGTTTCCAGGGCCGAGATGCCTTGAATAAGTTTCCGGGACTTGCGCCCGGGAAGAGGGTCTACGGATCCTTACGTCTCCTAGACGTGAAGCCTCCCTGTTCAAACTTGGCCGGACCTTCGGGTTCGGCCAATTTCTTTTGCAGGATCGGTGTCGGGGTCCCGCCGGGGTCCCAATGCGCTTCACTTCGCGAAATCTGTGCGCCGTCCCACGACGATCGTGCGCGACCGGCCGGCGCTGCCCGATCACGCGCACGGAAGCGCGCTCGATGATTGCCGAGGTCAAAGGAGCCCGGTTGCTCCAGGGCTTTCGCGGACGGCCAGCGGTGGACCAGGGGGCGCTTGCGGATACCCTGCTGCGCGTCTCATACCTTGCCATGCATCTTGAAGGACATTTGGCGGAGTTGGACATCAATCCGCTGATGGTGCTGCCATGGGGGCAGGGCGTGACGGCGGTAGATGCCCTCGTCGTCTTCCGCGACACATAGCCCCGCGTGGCTGAGCGGCTGATCCAAAAGTTTGCAGAGCCCAATCGTCGGCAGCAGCGGCGGGCTAATGGGGCGGTCGAGCGGGGGTACTTTCTCCCATCGCATCGGTGCCGTCATCCGGGCGAGAACCGAACAAGCGATTCGCGCCTCATCTCGGTCTGATTTGCTCTTTCGGATCCGCCGGTACCCAGCGGTTGTGCGAGGCAGACGCCCAAACCTCAACATCTGTGGCGCCAATCTCGGATTTCATTAGCGGTGTCTGCCGTGCTCTAATTGGGCGACCCCATCGCTCCGCACACCTCCCCCAAAGGCGAATGGAAACGGCGGTGCGATGATGAAGATAGTTATCGCGGGAGCGATCACGGCAGCAGTAATGCTGGGAGCTATCCCGACGCAAGCGGCAGGGTTTGACGCTCAAACAGAGGGAAGCATCTTCCTGAACGAGGTCGCGCAGATCCCGCAGATGCATGATCCGGACATATTCCGGCGGGTCGTGCGGATGAGATTCGACATGTTTACGCTCGCGTACACGACAAGCACCCCAATATTCTCGGGCAAAAAATTTGATGTATCGGCTGATTTGACAAATGAAGATTATGGAAAAGCGGCGAAAATCGTTAAATTGATGATGAACGGACAATCATTCTCTGCCAATCCTGCGCTTAATATCCTAAGGAATATCGTTGAATATTGTGCGTCATCGAATCGCTGTGGCGATTGATTCTTCCCATCCCCACCGTGACCCCAATTTTGAAAACTGTCACCGTAACCCGTCGTGTTTCGCGGCACATAGACCCGGGGATCCCACCGACGAGGCCGCGCCGAGAGGAGCGGCCCTTTTCGCTTTTCCCTGCCGGCAGGGAATTTTTTCATCGCCGCCGGATAAGCCGTTGTCACAGCGCGCTTTTCTCTGCGGGCGCCGGGGATTTGTTGACGCGACGGCAGGGAATTTCGGCGGAGTGCAGGGAATTGGTGCAGGGAATTTGTCTGTCATGTCGAAATGACAATTATCAAGTTGATAATACCGCCCGATAGATGTGTATCGCGCATCGCGTTGTCAACCGCCCTCGGTTCGTGAACGACAACCCGCCGGGGAGGACGCCGAGGCGCCGTCGCACGGCTGACGATGGGTTTCGCTGCGCTCAACCCATCCTACGCTGGCTTATTTCCACCCTTCAGCCACGGCGATCACGGCAGCAACGGCTGCAATCACCGACACAAATAGCAGTAGGCCATATCCGAATCGCGCCCAGAAGATGCGCCATCTGATCTCCGCAACGAGTTGGGCCCGGCTCACGTTGCCGTCACGGAGGCGGATTAGCTCATCGTTCGTCGCCTGGTAGAGACGTCGTAGATCATCTGTGGTGTAGAGTGCCAGTTCGCGAACATTCCGCCCTGCGGTGCGGTGCATGTCCCACCGCACCCGCAGCACGTCGCGCCAACTCATCAGGTGAACGGTCTGGCCAGGGCCGGGGACGGGCATTCGATACATCCGCCTTAGTCAGCTCGGGGATTTGCCGAACATGATCCAGCCGCCGCTGCTTGGCGTGGTGAAGGCCCCCAGCGCGGTCTCTGCCCGGACCCGGACCTGGCGGGCGCCGGCTGTGCCGCGGAGCTGCTCTATGCTGTCCGTATACATGGCGGTGCGGCAGCGCCCGGTGCCCAGATTGCCGCCGCTCGACGAGAACGGGTGCGGGCCCTCTACCCTGATATCGCCGGCGTAGAATGCAAAGGCGTCGCCGCGTTTGACGCCGTGCCACTGGAAGGCCTCCAGGAAGAACTGCGCCATCGGGGCATAGCCGTCGTAAGGATTGAAAATATCGACGTCCTTGGGCTGAAGCCCGGCACCCTCGTACATTCGCCTCGCGGCGCGGTCGGTCCAGTCCTCGATCTCGTCCAGATCTTCCTGGGTGGTGCGCTTCCTGAAGTTGTGCTGCGAGTGATTGAGCACATAGACCGGCGTCTGCTTCATGTCGCGGGCGCGCTCGGCGGTCGTGAAGAGATAGGCGGCCGATGCATTGACCGGCCGGTCGCAGTCCCAGAGCCGGAGCGGGTTGAGGACATAGCGCGAATTGACGTAATCCTCGATCGTGAGCTGCGGCACGTTGTGGCTGGCATTGTAGCCCCACGGCGTCAAGAGGCCGTTCCGGTGCTGGTTGACGACGAAGGGGGCGAGGTCGTCGTGCTTGCCGCCGTAGCGAAGGCAGTACTGACCGTGCGGGAAGATGTTGATGAAATCGTTGCCGCCGTGATTGCCCCAGGGCGCCGTCCATTGGCGCGGCCCCCTTGCGTAGTCGTCGGCGTTCTCGCCGCCGCGGCGATAGCGGCCTTCGAGATTGCCGGTCGGGTAGATGACGAGACAGGTGCTGCAAACGCCGTCACCCACGGCCTGTGCCGCCATGCCGACCATTTCGCTGATCGTCGGCACGCCGGTCGGGGCGAATTTGACGTTCTTGAGGCCCATCTGCGCGATCAGCCACTGCGCGTTAATCAGAGTGAGCCCCCACTCCGAATCGTAGGGCGGGGCGAAGTAGGGCCGCGGTGCCCACTGCGACGCCGAGCCGCCGCTGCCGCCGGCAATATGGCTGTCGCAGCAGATGACGCCGTCCACTTGATCCGGCGTCACGCCAGCTTCGTCCATCGCCTTTTGGCAGGCCAGGATCGAGTAGGCGCCCAGCGTCTGGTCCATCGAGACTTCGTCCCAGCGACGGTCGACCGGCGAATGCCCGACCCCGGCCACCGCGACCAGGCCCCGGTGCTCCCAGACGCCGAGCCCGTCCCTGTCTCGCCGCCACTGATACCCGTCGCTCATGGTTCAACCTTTTCCGTTATGTTTTGGCGGGGCTTCGGCGAGAACCCCCTCCCCCTTGATGGGGGAGGGCAGGGTGGGGGTGAGGCCGCCAACTCGTTGACGATCGTCTCATGGACACCGTCGGGATTTGCCAGGACCTCGTTGTTCCAAAACCGCAGAGTGCGATAGCAGGAAGCTGCTTCGCCCGGTTTCCCGCGGCGACGAGCGATCGTGCTGGCCGCCGTCGATTTCGACGACCAACCGGGCCTCGTGACACACAAAATCGGCAATATAGCGGCCGATCGGCACCTGCCGGCGGAACTTGTACCCGTTCGTTCGATGCGCGCGCAGCATTTGCCAGATCCGGATTTCCGCCTCGGTCATGTTCTGCCGCAATGTGCGGGCTCGCGCAGCGGCACCGTCGAGCGGATGCTTCTTCATCTCTTGGCTTGTGCGGGCGGAAGCATCACCCCCTCCCAACCCTCCCCCATCGATGGGGAGGGCTTGCTGCGACGGTCGACCGGCGAATGCCCGACACCGGCCACCGCGACCTTGCCGCGGTGCTCCCATACGCCGAGCCCATCCTTGTCTCGCCGCCACTGATACGGGGCTGATGCGGCCATGTGTTACCCCTTTCCTCTATGCTTCAACGGGCGGTGAATCTCAGCCGATGGGAACGAAATCGCCGTCGCCGAAACGTGTGCCGAAATAGAAGCGCACGTGCTTCCAACGGCGACGCTTCTCCGTGGGCACGTCGATGTAGACAGGGAACGCCGGGGAGGGCCGCGTATTGGCGTCGCAGAGATGCACTAGCATCATCTCGAACCCGTTCGCGATCGACGTAATCACTCCTGACATGAATGCGGATACGGCGATCACGGGGTGCTGGCTTTCGCGGAAATTGACCTCGATGGTGGGCGGATGTAGCTGGCCGTCCGGCTGAACCTCAAAGTCCTTTACCACTACGCCCTTCGAGTTCTTGTGTTCTAAGCAACCGCGCGTGTTGCGGACGAGCTTGAAAAAGGGCACCGCCTGATCGAGAAACTTGGTGAACTGGTCGCCCTCGCCAATTTCATGGCCGATCTTCTCGCGCAATGAATCCCATGGTGTTTTTTTGATCTCTGGGTAAAAGAGTCGAACGAC
Organism: Allostellaceae bacterium; assembly: GCA_049801295.1. Taxonomy (GTDB): domain Bacteria; phylum Pseudomonadota; class Alphaproteobacteria; order ATCC43930; family CGMCC-115725; genus DATARH01. The sequence goes on from JBARKH010000124.1 coordinate 9,226, forward strand.
CTCAAGCAGAGCACCCACCGCGTGATCGGCTTGTTGCATGAAGCTCTTACAGCGCGATTTGACATCTCCGAGGAACGGCTGCTGCGCGGCATCCCCGGCAAGGCGAAGGGCCGCAGCCTTTTCATGAGCATCGTGCTGCGCAGCGTCGAAATCCGCCGCGATAGTCTGCATCGCAACGACGGTGGATAAGGTTTCGAGCGAGAGCGATATCGCCTGTTTGGTGTTCACCCCGTCTCGCACAAAATTACCCTTGTCGAGCAAGCTGATTGCCGTCAGCAAGATCTTTCCGGCGATCTCTGACTCAGAGCCGATCGTGAAAACCTGACGCGTCACAACCTTTGGCAAGTGGATGTTCGTGCGGTCTCGATCGATCTGATCGGCCGTTTGCAGCGCGTAAATGGCCTTGGGCTTTATGATGTAGAGCGAATCGTCAATTTTCACCATCGCCTCGGTAACGCCTTCTTCAAGCGTTCCGACCTCAAAGCTCATGCCGCTATCGCGTTTGATGTCTATGGGTCGTTTAGCGGACATAAACAGCATTCCGGCGCACTAAGCGACGACCCGCCACTCGTGGATCAGCTGGCCGGGGGCGACCTCCTCGAATGTCACCTCGACGGCGGCGCCCACCGGCGCCTTGTAGGGCGGGGTGCCCGGGAGGTTGGAATAGAAATTGACCCGCTTGTCTGCGTCCAGCGTCACCATTGCCAAATTATAGGGCTGATCGGGCATGCGCCGGTTGAGGCGGCCATCCTCGATAACGATGGAGGCCGCGATATGGCCCCTTCCCTCGACCTCTTTCCAGGTCAGACCGGCGGCCGAGCCGCACGCCTGGCAGGCCTGCTGCGGCGGGTATTGCAGCCTGTCGCAGGCGGCGCAGTGCTGCAAGACGAGCCGCCTTTCGTTGACGGCATCCCAGAAGGGCTTGCTCAACGCATCGGCGACGGGGATCAGCTTCGGCATGTCTCAATCGCATCCGTTAGGGAATCGAATCACTCAGATGGTACACGCATCCACAATTTCGTCATGCCCGGACTTGATCCGGGCATCCACGGAAACCGGCACGGCCTGCGCGGTATCGCGTGGATGGCCGGGACAAGCCCGGCCATGACGAGTGGGAGGTTCCTGTCACTCCCTTCGGCCGACCCACTGGCCGTAGACGGGGTACTGGCAGCAGATGAACTCGATATAGGCCGGGCGACCTGAATTATTGATTTCGAGCGCCCGCCGCAGGGCCGGGATGATTTCGGCGGGCTCCTTCACCCGCTCGGTGTGGAAGCCGAGGGCGCCTATCACCTTCGACATGTCGACGTCGTCGGGCCCCAGCACCCGGTGCGTGAAGGGATCGTGTCCCGGCCCCCAGAAGCCGGGTCCGTAGCCCGCAAAGCCGCCATTGCTGATGTGCACGACGGTGATCCCGAGTTTCTCGCGCAACAGAACCTCGAGGTTGCCGAGCATGTAGCCAAGGCCCGCTTCGCCGGTCACCGCCACGGATGCCCGGCCCGGAAACGCCTTCTTGGCGGCAATCGCGGCTGCGAGACTAAAGCCGAGCGTCGAGACATTGCCCCAGCCGAGGAAGCCGCGCGGGATTAGCGTATCGAAGACGGTCGATAGCTGGTCGCGCGTGTTGCCGCTTTCGTGCGTCACAAACGAATTCTTCAGATCCAGCACCTGCATCAGATCGCCGTACACCCGATAGGGGTTGATCGGCGTCTCGTCGGAATTCATGACCTGCCGGTATCTGGCGAGCGCCTCGTCGCGTGCCGCCCGCACTTCCGCCGCCACATTACCCGCATTCCGTCCGGCACCCGAGGTGCGGTCGGACACGACCTCACGGAGCGCCTGCAAGGTCAAGCGCGCATCGCCGATGACGGCGTGCGCCGTCGGATACATCTTGTTGATGTGCAATTCGTCGACGTTGCAGTGGATGATCGTCTTCTGCGCCGCATCGGGAATGGCGTGGCTGAAGCGGCCCGGCGACAGGCTCGTGCCGACGGCGAGGATGACGTCAGATTTGTTCAGGTAGTGCGCCACCTGATCGCCGCGCACGCCGACAAACAGCGGATGGTCCTCCGGGAACGCCCCCTTCGCCTTGAGGGTCGTCACCACCGGCACCTGCACGAGCTCCGCCAGCGCTTTCAAATCTTCCGAGGCGCCCGCGTAGATGACCCCCTCGCCGGCGTAGATCAGCGGGTTGCGGGCCAGGAGGAGCTGGTCGACGGCAGCCTTCACATCCGCCGGATCCGGCGCCGATTTCCAGCCCTGCACCGGATGGTAGGGGTCGGCGGTCTCGTCGTAGGTGGCCGTGGCATTGGGGATGGCCAGGATCACCGGGCCCGGCCGGCCGCTGCGCAGCATCGTGAAGGCGCGGCGCATCAGCTCAGGCGTGCGCTCGGGCTTGTCGAGATAGCCGAACCACTTCGACACGGTCTTCATGGCGGACGCGACATCGTACTGGCTGTTGCCGGAACTCCCGGCCGGCACGCCGTCGGTGATGCAGAGAACGGGCGACCCATCCTCATAGGCCTGCGCCATCCCGGCGTATGCGTACTGCATGCCGGCGGCATTGACGCCCCCCTGGAAGGTGCACACCCCGATCTTTGACCCCCCGGTGATCCGCGAGAACGCGTCGGCGACCGCGACGGCGTAGCGGTCGTCGCGCATCATCAGCATCGGCACCCCTTCGCGCCCCAGCGCGTTGTTCACCCGGCACACCGGGAAGGTCGAAACCCAACCCACCCCCTCCGCTTTGAGAATGCGGACAATGCCGGTCGCGACATCGATCGTCATGGATGTGGTCTCCTTTGCCTGGAGCCGAGCCGCCGGCCTCCGTGCGGGCGCATTGAAGCATACAATATCGCCCGCGTCCCGCCTCCCAACCGTCCGGTGCCGAGCACCAATCGTCGCCAACAGAGGATCGCTCTCGAACCCGCAACGGCCGCTCAGCCTTGGCGGCGGGAACCGCGCTTGCTGCCATTTCGGTCATCGGTCAGTTCGGTCCGCTTCCTCAGCGGGCCGGCTGCGCCCGCGTCTGGAACGTGTTCGACCGTTGCTCACCCTAAGCAACCTTGGCCCCGGCTTCGGCTCTTAGTTTCGTGGCCGCGGGCATCCGGATGAAATCATCGGTCACGAATTTTGCTTTGTCCTTGGCAACCGCTGGAAGACCGGGACCGGTGACCGGTTTCCCGGCATCTCCCGCGCTGAGTACCGCCCGATTGAGATTAAGCAGAAACGCCAGCGGGTTCTCCGATTTGTTCATTCCATAGGCTTCGCGGACGGCTAGATCGAGCTTACTTTGCGCATCCTTGAGGGGTGACGTACCGGGTTTTTCGAGGGCTCGGTAGAGTTCGCGAAGCGAGATATCATACTTCTGCATCAGCCCGCGGCGGAGTTTGCGCAAAGCGACGGCAGCCTTCGCGACCTTCTCGACGTTCTTGAGCGTCGGACGTTGGGGCCAGGGAAAGGAATCGAACACTGTATTCGACGTGTAGCGTGGATCGCTCTTGAGCGTGGAGCAGCGGGCGGTGAACCACAACCAATGGATGCTAGATTGGAGGATCCCGAACGAATAGTCGTCGTCGAGCGGAAACGCGGTGAGCGAATCATTGGGATGAATTTCGGGTGCGACAAATTCGAAGATTGGCCGTTTGGTAACGCGACCGCATACGATGTAGCGGCTGAGCGATCCGATGTTTGAAAGCAGCTCACCGCGCCTGCGAAATAGAAGCCACCACGTCTTGAGGGCGTTGGCGTGATCTTTGACGACCTTCCCTTCCTTATCATCGTCCAGGGCCTCTTCGTTGCGCTTGCGCTCTTTCTCCGCGGCCACGACCCTTGCTTTAAGAACGCGCTTCTCCAAAGCCTTATAAACGGCGGGAAACTTCTGAACATCGAGTAATCCGATATCTTCGAAATCAACGACGTACCGGGATGGCAAACTGTCATTCGACCCGATGAGGTCATCGGTAATCATGTACGGGTGTAAATAGGGCACAAGATTTTTCTGTGTCTTAATGAGGTTTTGCGCTTGCTCAACGCTTAGAAGAAATCCGTCGTTACCGTGGGTCTGGCCCTGATAGCAGGCCGTCGATGAAGCGTTCGCCTTGATCGGTTGTGCTGTGCTGACATCGATCTCGAACGACAGCGACGGACCGATCTTCGGCACGTTGGCTATTTCCCAGGGGGAATCCCGGTGATCGCCGACCTGTCTGAAAATCTTCTTTGGCCCCGTCTGGGTACCCTTAACCCGCATTCCCCGGATTGAACAGCGATTTTGAGCGCACGGGCTCTAAATTTGATATAAGATTCAAGATGTTATTCGAGGTCTGACGGGGCGGCAATGGCGGACCCGACAGGTGAATCAAAAA
>JBARKH010000125.1:0-5786 GCA_049801295.1 Allostellaceae bacterium
CGCTTCGGCAGCCCGCTCGTCTTCGCCCAGGCGCCTTGCCGGGTCGGTTGCCGCCTCGAGCCGCGCCACAGCCGCCTCGAGCCGGGCGACGGCATCGTCGAGTCCGCTCATGGCGCGAGCCTAACGCACCCGCTCGTATTTCTGCAGCGAGCGGATATAGGCCGGGCGCGGCGTCTCCGGGAAAAACTGGGGCCACTGCGTCCACGACACTTCGCCCACGTAGAGATCGCCGTGCGAATCGACCGTGAGGCCGTGCGGTCCGAGAAACGCGGTCGGCGCGGTTCCGGCATGCATGTCGCCGAAGCGCGACAGGAGCTTCCCCTGGTTGTCGACGATCGAGACCCGGGGGCCGAGGTTGGGGCTGTTGCGGTTGACCGGCTGCACCGGGCCCAATTCGCCGATGTAACAGACCGGGCGGTGGGTATGGGTCATGAAGATCCCGCACGGACGGTGCAGATTGTTCCACTGCGCTTCGTACTTGCCGTTGCCGTCGAACACCTGAACCCGGTGGTTCTCGCGATCGGCGACATAGACCCAGCCGTCGGCGTCGGTGCAGATGTTGTGGACGATATTGAACTCGCCAGGCTCGGTGCCGGGCTCGCCCCACGACATCAGTAATTTGCCGTCGGGCGAGTATTTGTGAACTTTGGCGTTGCCGTAGCCGTCGGACACATAAATGTCGCCCTGCGGCGAGAGGGCGGTGTGGGTGCAGCGATGGAACGGCTCGCCGCTCATATAGGGCGCGGGCTTGCCGGGGACGCCCAATTCCATCAGCACCTTGCCGTCTTCGAGGCGGCATTTGCGCACAAACGAGCCGCCATCATCGGTCAGGTATATCGAGTCGTCGGGGCCCATATGGACGCCGTGGGCGCGGGGATACTGCCCCTCGCCCCACGAGCGCAGGAACTTGCCGGCACGGTCGAACACCATCATCGGGTGCTCGCCGCGGTTGAACACATAAACGTTGTCTTTGGCGTCGGTACCGACCGCGCCGACTTCCTTGAACGACCAGCCGTCGGGCAGCTGCGCCCAGTCCTCGACGATGCGATACCTGTATTCGCCGCTCCCGACGATCGTTGCCATGCGCCCTCTCCCGAGTTGACTCAGTGAATCCGTTCGTATTTCTGCAACGCCCGCAGGTTGGCCGGATGCGGCTGGCCCGGGAAGAGGCCGGGCCACAAGGTCCAGCACACTTCGCCGACATAGAGGTCTCCGTGGGAATCCACCGCCAGCCCATGCGGCCCGATGAACGAGGTCGGCGCCGTCCCGGCAAACGGGTCGCCGATGCGTGAGAGGAGCTTGCCGTTGTTATCGACGATCGAGACCCGCGGCCCCAAATTGGCGTTTAGGTGATTGACCGCAATCTCGCCGATATAGCAAACCGGCTTATGCGTATAGGGCATACAGATGCCGCACGGGCGGTGCAGATTGTTCCACTGCGTCTCGTACTTGCCGTTGCCGTCGAATACCTGGATGCGGTGGTTCTCGCGGTCGGCGACATAGACCCAGCCGTCGGCATCGCTGCAGATGTTATGGACGAGGTTGAACTGACCCGGATCGCTGCCGGGCTCGCCCCATGAGAAGAGGAGCTTGCCGTCCGGCGAATATTTGTGGACGCGGGCGTTGCCGTAGCCGTCCGAGACGTAGATCTCGCCCTTCGGCGAAAGCGCGGTGTGGGTGCAGCGGTTGAACGGCTCGCCGCTGAGATAGGGCGCGGGGGTGCCGGGCACGCCGAGTTCCAGGAGGACCTTGCCGTCCTCGATCCGGCATTTCCTGACAAAGTGCCCGCCATCGTCGGTCAGGTAGATCGAGTCGTCCGGCCCCATATGGACCCCGTGGGCGCGCGGGTACTGCCCCTCGCCCCAGGAACGCAGGAACTTGCCGGTGCGGTCGAACACCATCATCGGATGCTCGCCCCGCCCGAAAGCATAGACGTTGTCGTATTTGTCAACGCCGACCGCGGCGACTTCTTTGAACGACCAGCCGTCGGGCAGCTGAGCCCAGTTCTCGATGATGCGGTACCTGTATTCGCCCGTCCCGACTTCGATCGCCATGGCTTCTCTCCCGTTCGGTTCGCTAGCCCGAGGCGAGCGTATCGAACCGGCCAACCGGAGACAATCGGCACGGCAACCATCGGGCGCCACCCGACCCGGGACAGCGCCGGGAAGCCTATCCCCGCGCACTCAGCGGCCGGAAGAGGAGTCATGATATAGTCGCGGGCCAACGATGCTAAGCCTTCGCGCTCACGCCATCATCTGCGCCAGCATCTTTGCGGCGATCATCATCCTCGCGATGCTTGGCAACGTCTTGCATGACAGCGGGGTCGTGGAGGATGGTCCGACCATTCGGTTGACGGCGATGATCCTCTTCTTCGGGCTCACCGTCGCATTGATGTTTTCCGCCATACCGGTGATGGTGAAGCTGGTGCTCGGTTTTCAGGTGGGCATCGGCAATGCCGGGCAACCGGTGGTCGCCCGCTTCATTGCCCGCGAGCGCCTGATCATCTTTGTGATTTGGGGGTTGATCGCGCTGGGCCTGGTTATCGCCGTGCCGGCGGCGATCATCGACGGGGCATTCGATTGATCGGCGACACAAGCCCGCTGCGCGGTGTTTGCGCAAGCCGCGATAGACGATAGATTGACTGCCATGAACGGAGCCCCTCCCCCGCTTCCTAAACCCGCCAACCCGAATTTGCGCCGCATGGCGAACGCGTTGCGTGCGCTCGCGATGGATGGCGTCGAGCAGGCAAAATCCGGCCATCCCGGGATGCCCATGGGCATGGCCGATATCGCGACGGTGCTGTTCACCCAGTTCCTGCGCTTTGACCCCACCGCCCCGGACTGGCCCGACCGCGACCGCTTCGTTCTCTCGAACGGCCACGGCTCGATGCTGCTCTACGGCCTCCTCCACCTGCTCGGCTACCCCGACATGACCCTCGACGAGCTGAAGCACTTTCGCCAGCTCGGCAGCCGCACCGCCGGGCACCCAGAGCGCGGCCTGGCGACCGGCATCGAGGTGACCACCGGTCCCTTGGGCCAGGGCATCGCCAATTCGGTCGGGATGGCGCTCGCCGAACGCCTGCTCGCAGCGCAATTCGGCGACGAGATCGTCGATCACCGCACCTATGTCTTCTGCGGCGACGGCTGTCTGATGGAAGGGATCAGCCACGAGGCGATCGGGCTGGCCGGGCATCTCAAGCTCAACAAGCTGATCCTCTTCTGGGATGACAATTCGATCACGATCGACGGGCCGACCAGCCTCTCGGTCTCGGACGACCAGCTTGCGCGGTTCCAGGCGCATGGCTGGGCGGCGGAGCGGATTGACGGTGAGGATAGCGACGCCATCGCCGCGGCGATCCGGCGCGCGCAGCTCAGCGACCGGCCGAGCCTCATCGCCTGCCGCACGACGATCGCGTTCGGCGCGCCGACCAAGGCCGGCACCGCGGCGGCCCATGGCGCCCCGCTCGGCGCCGACGAGATCAAGGGCGCCAAGGAACGATTGGGGTGGGAATTCGGGCCGTTCATCGTGCCCGACGACGTCCGCGCGCAATGGCGCGAAGCGGGGGGCCGCGGCGCGAGCGTCCGGCAAGCCTGGGAACAGCGCCTCGCGGCGACCGCGCCGGACAAGCGGACGGAATTCCTGCGCCGCCAGAAGGGTGAGCTGCCGGCCGGTTTCGACGGGCTGATCAGCAAGCTGTGCGACGATTTCCGCGCCAAGAACGCGAAGCTGGCGACGCGCCAATCCTCGGGCGCGGTGCTCGATGCGCTGGTGCCGGCGGTGCCCGAGCTGATCGGCGGCTCGGCCGACCTGACCCCGTCCAACAACACGCGCGCGAAAGACCAGAAAGAGGTCCGGCCCGGGGATTTCGCCGGCCGATACGTGCATTACGGCATCCGCGAGCTCGGCATGGCGGCCGCGATGAACGGGATCGCCGCGCATGGCGGGCTCATCCCCTATGGCGGGACCTTCCTTACCTTCACCGATTACGCCCGGCCGGCGATCCGATTGTCGGCGCTGATGGAGATCGGCGTCATTTACGTGATGACGCACGATTCTATAGGGCTGGGCGAGGACGGCCCGACCCATCAGCCGATCGAGCACCTCGCGGCGTTGCGCGCGATCCCGCATCTCCTGGTGTTCCGCCCCGCCGATTCGGTCGAGACCGCGGAGTGCTGGGCGCTTGCGCTCAAACATCGCCGTGCGCCCTCGATCCTGGCGCTGACCCGCCAGGGCCTGCCGCTGCTGCGCACCGAAGCAGGAAGCAACAACCGTTCGGCCCGCGGCGCCTATGTGCTGGCCGAGGCGGCCGGCGAACGCCAGGTGACCCTCCTCGCAACGGGGTCCGAAGTCTCGATCGCGATGGCGGCGCGCGACGCGCTGGCGGTAGAAGGCGTGCGCGCCGCGGTTGTGTCGATGCCGTGCTGGGAGTTGTTCGAGGCTCAGCCCGAGGCCTATCGCACCAGTGTTCTCGGGCGGGCGCCGCGGGTCGGGGTCGAGGCGGCGGTCCGGCTCGGCTGGGACCGCTGGCTCGGCGACAAATCGGCCTTTATCGGGATGAGCGGGTTCGGCGCCTCCGCCCCGATCGAGGCACTCTACCCGCATTTCGGCATCACCGCCGAGAAGGTTGCGGAGGCGGCCCGCTCGCTCATAAGCTGAATCAGCCTCTTTGGGAGATCAACCATGGCGATCAGGGTTGCGATCAATGGGTTCGGCCGGATCGGACGTTTGGTGATGCGCGCGGCGATGGAGCACGCGAGCAGGGAACTCGAGATCGTCGGAATCAACGATCTGGGGCCCGTGGAAACCAACGCGCACCTGTTGCGCTACGACAGCGTGCACGGCCGCTTTGGCGGCGAAGTCACCACCGGCGACAACTGGATGGACGCCGGGCGCGGCAAGATCCGCGTCACCGCCGAGCGCGACCCGGCGAAATTACCGTGGAAGGAGCTGGGGGTCGATGTCGCGCTCGAATGCACCGGCATCTTTACCAAGCGTGATGCGGCGGCAAAGCATCTCGAGGCCGGCGCCAAGCGGGTCATCGTCTCGGCCCCGGCCGACGGCGCCGATTTCACCGTCGTCCTCGGCGTCAATCATGAGGATCTGAAACCGGAGCACCGGGTCATCTCCAACGGTTCCTGCACCACCAACTGCCTGGCGCCGGTCGCCTATGTGCTGCACCGGGGGATCGGCATCGAGCGCGGCTTTATGACGACGATCCACTCCTATACCGGCGACCAGAGCCTGCAGGACACGCTGCACAGCGATTTGCGGCGGGCCCGCGCGGCGGCCCTCTCGATGATCCCGACTTCGACCGGGGCGGCGCGTGCGATCGGTCTTGTCATGCCGGCCTTGAAAGGCAAGCTCGACGGCACCGCGATCCGAGTGCCCACCGCCAACGTCTCCTTGATCGACCTCACCTTCGATGCCTCGCGCGAGGTCGAGGCGGCAGAAGTCAATTCGCTGATGGAGGACGCCGCCAAGTCAAACCGGCTGAAAGGCATCCTCGGCATCAACAACGCGCCGACCGTGTCATGCGACTTCAATCACGACCCGCACAGCTCGACTTTCGACGTGACCCAGACCCAGGTGCTCGACAAGAAATTCGTCCGAGTGCTGTCGTGGTACGACAACGAATGGGGCTTCTCCAACCGGATGGTCGAAGTCGCCGCGTATTTTGGCGCGATGAACTGACGGAAGAGACGCCGGTCATCGTCGTCCACTCGCTGGCGCACGCCGTCGCCGCGTTGAGCGCGGCGGCTGAGGGCGGGCGGCCGGTCACCCTCCTC
>JBARKH010000126.1:0-17299 GCA_049801295.1 Allostellaceae bacterium
TCGCAGAGCTGCGCGCCGCCCTCCCGGCGGCCTTCGAGCGCGACGAATACCGGGCGCGGCGCGAGGCGATCGAGCAGCAGTTCAAGCAGCGCAGCGAAGTCGCCTTCGGCGCCCTCCAGAGCCGTGCCGAAAGCAAGAACATCACGCTTCTGCGCACCCCGATGGGTCTGGCCCTCGCCCCGACACGCGACGGCAAGGTGCTGGCACCGGAATTGTTCAACCAACTCCCGACCGCCGAGCGCGAGAGCGTACAGCACGAGATCGAAGCCATTCAATCGGACCTCGAGGCGATCATGCGCCAGGTGCCGCTGTGGGAGCGCGAACACCGCGACGCCGTGCAGGCGCTCAATCGTGAGACCACCGGCTTTGCGATCGCCCATCTGATGGCGGAAACGCGGGGCGGATACAGCGACCAGCCCGAGGTGGCATCGTATCTCGACGCGGTCGAGCGCGACATCAAGGAGAATGTCGACGATTTCCTGGCGCCGGTAGCGCCGTCGACCCCGGAAGCGAGCCCGCCAATGCCCGCGCCGATCGCCCGCGAGATCGAGGACACACGGTTTCGCCGCTATCAGGTCAACGTCATCGTCGACAACAGCCAGCAGCACGGCGCGCCGGTCATCTACGAGGACAACCCGACGCACCAGAGCCTGGTCGGGCGGGTCGAGCACCTCGCGCGCTTCGGCGCGCTGATCACCGATTTCAACCTCTTGGTCGCCGGGGCGCTGCACCGCGCCAATGGCGGCTATCTCGTGCTCGACGCGGCAAAGCTCTTGACCGGCTATTTCGGCTGGCCCTCATTGAAGCGGGCGCTCGAGGCCGGGCTGATCCGCATCGAGACGCTGGAGCAGGCGTTGAGCGTGGCGAGCACGGTGTCGCTGGCGCCCGAGCCGATCCCGCTCGACCTCAAGGTGGTGTTGGTCGGGCCCCCGACGCTCTATTACCTGCTCAGCGCCAATGACGAGGACTTCGCGGATCTGTTCAAGATCGCCGCCGATTTCGAGGACCGGGTCGAGCGCACCCCGGAAACGACGCTCCTCTACGCGCGGCTGATCTGCGCGATGACCACGCGCGAGAAGCTGCGGCCGCTCGATCGCCCCGCGGTCGCCCGCATCATCGAGCAGGCCGCACGGCTGGCCGGCGATTCCGACAAATTATCGGCAAGCATGCGCGCCTTCGCCGATCTCTTGCGTGAAGCCGACCAGTTTGCCAAGGACGCCGGCAAGGCGGTGATTGGCGAAGCGGAGGTGCAGACGGCGATCGACGCGCAATTCCACCGCGGCGACCGCATTTACCGGCGCCTCCAGGAAGAGATCGGTAAGAAGACGATCCGCATCGAAACCGACGGCGAAGAAGTGGGTCAGCTCAACGGGCTGTCGGTGATCAGCCTTGGCGGCCTTTCCTTCGGCCAGCCCAGCCGCATCACCGCACGGGTCCGGCTCGGCCGCGGCGAGGTCGTCGATATCGAGCGCGAGGTCGAACTCGGTGGGCCCTTGCATTCCAAGGGCGTGTTGATCCTCTCGGGGTTTCTCGGCGGCCGCTTCGGAACGACCCGCCCGCTATCGCTCAATGCGAGCCTCGTATTCGAGCAATCCTATGGTGGGGTCGACGGCGACAGCGCGTCGGCGGCCGAGCTTTTCGCCTTGCTGTCGGCATTGGCCGAGGCGCCGATCAAGCAATCTTTCGCGGTCACCGGCTCCATTGATCAGCGTGGTCAGATCCAGGCGATCGGCGGGGTCAACGAAAAGATCGAAGGCTTCTTCGACAGCTGCCGGATCACCGGCTTTACCGGCCGCCAGGGCGTGATCATCCCGACCAGCAACGTCAAGCATTTGATGCTGCGCCGCGATGTCGTTGCGGCGGCAGAGGAGGGAAAATTCGCGATCTGGCCGATCGACACGGTCGATCAGGGCATCGAGCTGTTGACCGGGATCCCCGCCGGACAGCCCGATCCCGAGGGGAATTACCCCGAGGGCACGCTCAACCACCGGATCGCCGCGCGCCTCGATGCCTTTGCCGCCAAGGCGGCCGAACTGGCGCGTGCCGCCTTCGGCGCGGCAGCGCGCCCGTGATGAGCCCGCCGATGGCCGGAACGCTTACGGCACAACTGATCGAACGCGTCATCGTGCCGCTCGACGCCGTCAGCGAAAGCTGGATCGCGATCGACACCGCGGCGCGGCTCGCCGCGCATGCAAAGGCGCCGCTGCACGGCATCTTTGTCGAGGACGAGGATCTGCTGCGCCTGGCAAGCCTGCCATTCGCGCACCAGCTGACGGTCGGAGCGCAGCCCGAGAAGTTGACGATCGAGCATGTCGAGCTGCACCTGCAGGTTGCCGCGGAGCGCGCCCGAAAGGAGCTGTTTGCCGCGGCGAAGCGCCATGGAGTGACAGTCTCGTTCGAGATCGTGCGGGGCGCCTCGGAACGCGCCGTCAGCGGCGCGTCAGAGCGCGATCTTGTGGTGGCCGGCGCGCTGACCCGCCCAATTGGCGGTCACTTTCGGGTGGAGAGCCGCTGGTGGTCGTCGATCGAAATCACGCCGGGTCCGTTTCTCCTGGCGCGGCACGCCTGGAGCACGAGCGGTTCGGTGGCGATGCTCCTCGCCGACCGCAGCCCGGCATCAGCCCGGCTCTTGGAAGCGGCGGCACAGATCACGCAAGCCGCCGACAGGATGCTGACAGTAATCTGTCCACCGGCGATTGCCGGGGCGCAAGGGTTCGAGAGGTGGATCGCCGACCACCTGGCCGGCCGCCCAGTGCGGTTGCAGGTCGAAATCGGGCCCGCCGAGCCGGCGGCCTTGCGCCAACGGCTCAGAGAACTCAATTGCTGCGTGCTGGCGATCGAGGCGGGGAGCGCCGTCGGCCGCGCCGATCGGCTGCGCGAATTGGTCGAGCCGTTTGGCTGCGACATCCTGATCGTGGGCTGAACTGAGGCACCAAGTATCGGCGGAGAGACCCAGACCGATCGAGGAGGACGAGATGAAAAGCTGGTGGCACGAACAGCGGACCCGCGAGCGCGCCTACGAGATCTGGGAGCGCGCCGGGCGGCCCGAAGGCAAGGCATCGGAACACTGGCTTCAGGCCGAGGCCGAAATCACCGCCGAGGAACAGGGGCTCGAACAGGAAATCGAGCTCGAGGCCGAAGGCGCCGTCTGATCAAATCCGGCTGATCAACTCCGGTTGAAGGCCGGCATCACGTCCTTGGCGAACCAGCTTAGCTGCTCGATGAACTCGGCGGGCGGCAGGCCCTCGGCCCAGTGGATCATGAAATCTTCGAGGCCCGGGTAGCGAGCTTCGATCGATTTGATGCCATCGATGACCTGAGCGGCCGGGCCGCAGAACCACGCCTTCTGCTTCACCCCCTCGGCCAATGTCGGGACTGTCGCCGGCGCGCCCGGCGTGCCCCAGGTGCGACCCTCCTCGTCGGCGTAGCGTACAAAGCCGAACGGCGCGAACCATTTGTAGCGCTCGTCATGCGAGGGCTCGAGGTGGCGGATCGCCTCCTTCTCGGTGTCCGCAAGGTAGATGCCGGCGCCCCAGATCATATCCTCCCCGAGCTTGGTCGGCCGGTTGTGGCGATGGCAGGCATCGTGGAACGCGCGCACGACATCGTCGAGGATCTTCTCGCCGTTCAGCGTCACCATCGCCTTTAGGCCATACTGCGCCATCATGTCGATCGTGCGCCCGCTGGCGATCGGCATCCAGATTTCGACCGGCAGGTGCTTGGGCCGAGGCACCATCGTGATCTCGGTGAGGTCGTAGCCGCGATAGGGCACGGCCGGCGGGCAGTCGTAGAACTTGCCCTTGTGGCGGAACGCCTCCTCGTTGAAGCATTTGAGGAGCAGCTGCAGCTGCTCTTCGAAGAGCTCGCGGTTGGCGGCGGCATCGAGGAGCGGCGCGCCAAAAGTCTCCACTTCGCGGGTGTGATAGCCGCGCCCGACCCCCAAGATGAGACGACCGTCGGTGACGATGTCGGCCATCGCGTAATCCTCGGCGAGGCGGATCGGGTGCCACATCGGCAGGATGTTGAAGGCGCTGCCGATCTTGAGCCGGCGCGTTTGCGTCGCCAGCCACAGCCCCCACTGGATCAGGTTGGGGATGCACTCATAACCTTCGCGCTGGAAATGATGCTCGGCCGCCCACAGGCAGTAATAGCCGAGTTCGTCCATCACCTGCGCGACCTGGCGCGAGGTTTCGAACACCTCGGACAATCGCTCGTTCGAATAGCGTCGGTCGTTGGCCGGCGTGCCGTCGCGGCCGATATTGTCGAGTTCGATCTGGCCGACATAGAGCGAATGGAACCGTTTGATCATGACGTTACCTACTCCATTTCTGAACGCTGTTCGACATACTGAATACCGCGCGTATCTGCGTCAATCCCGCGCCGCGCCTTTCTCCTCGACGAGCGCCTGGGCGATCCCGGAGACCCGGGTCACCGCCTCGCGCAACAATCGCTTCAGCTCCGGCAATTCCTGCTCGAAGCGGTCGAGCGGGGCGCCGATCAACAGTCCGGCGGTGACGCTGCCATCGGCGTTGAAGATCGGCGCTGCGATCCCGGCCGCGCCCGGCACGGTCTCGCCGAGGCTGATTGCGAACCCCTCGCGCTGAATTGTCGCGAGCCGCTCGCGTAATTGATCGGGGTCGGTGATCGTCCGCGGGGTCAGAGGTTCAAGGCGGATCGATCCGATATAGGCATCGATCCAGGCCGGATCCTGATAGGCCAAGAGCATGAGGCCCCCGGATGAGACGTATAACGGCCGGGTGGTACCGGTCGGCACCGTATAGCGCACCGGGTTGGCGCTATCGATGATGTCGGCGTAGGTCACGCGCCGCGCCAGGTGATCGAGCACGACGAGAAAGACCGTTTCGCCGCTCTTGGCCGCGAGATCCTGCAGAATCGGCCGCACCAGGTTGGGGAAGCGGCGAATTGCGAGGATATCGGCGGCGAGGCGAAAGGATTTCGGGCCCAGGCGATAGAGGCCGTGGCCGTGCTCCATGTACCCCAGCGCCACCATCGAGCGAAGAATGCCGAGGAGGCTGCTCTTCGGCGCGGCGATCGTCGCGCTGAGTTCGGCCAGGCTCACCCCCTCTTCGGATTTGGCGAGCGCCTCGAAGAGGCCGACGAGCCGCATCGCCGAACGCGCAAACGAACCCTCCGCGACGACCACACTCTCGTGCGCTCGCCGGGAAATCGATGCTCGACTGGCTGGCCGGGTCCTCAACGCTCGCAACCCCTTTCTTCGCAGCCGCAGAGTAGAGGTTAGTACCCCACCCCTTCAACTCGGCGCTTCCGCGCTACCGCGCAATCGCAATCCGGGCAGACGCCGGTTGTCGCGGCTGCTAGAGTTTGCCACCGCCTGCAGGAGGACAGAATGGCCACGACGCTTGAAGCCGACGCACGCCCCGGCGTGCGGATCGAGGATGTCGAATACCAGCGCCAGGGCGGCCGCGCGCTATTGGCGCGGCTCTACCGCCCGGCCGGCGCCGGGCCCTATCCGGCGGTCGTTCAGGTCCATGGCGGCGCCTGGGTCAACAAGGACCGCACCGACAATGATTTCATCGCCCGGACGCTCGCCGAGAGCGGCATTCTCGTCGCCTCCATTGATTTCCGGATGCCGCCCGAGGCGCCCTACCCCGCCTCGCTCGCCGACATCAATCTGGCCGTCCGCTGGCTGAAGGCGCGCGCCCGGCTTTACGGCAGCCGCCCGGACTGGGTCGGCAGCATGGGCACATCGAGCGGCGGTCATCAGGTGCTGCTCGCAGCGATGCGCCCCGACGACCCGCGCTACGCCGCTCTGCCGCTGCCCGAAGCGCCGCAGATCGACGCCCGCGTCGCTTTCGTGATCTCGGGCTGGGGCGTTCTCGACCCGCTGTTGCGCTATCACCTCGCCAAGCAGGTCGGCAATGCCGAGCTTATGGAGAACCACCATGCGTACTGGGGCAACGAGGCGACAATGAGCGAGGGCAGCCCGCCGGCGATCCTCGATCGCGGCGAGAAGGTCGCGCTCCCGCCCGCCCTCGCCTTTGGCGGCGACAAGGACGAGTGGGTCCCGCTCGAAACGATGAACCGCCTCGTCAACGGCTGGCGGAAAGCCGGCGGCGAGATCGAATTGCAGATCTATCCGGGCGCCAATCACGGCTTCATGACCGGCAAGCCCGACGCGCCCTTCGCCCGCCCGGCGATCGAACGGATGAAGGCCTTCATCCGCAAGCATACCGGTTGATTTCAGCGGTAGAGCGATTTCATCGCCGCGAGAACGAGGCCGAGGCGCTGCCGTTTACCAAATGGGACAGAAAACGCGAGGAGGCCTTGGATGAATCGGATTGTCGGGCTGGTGGTCCTGGTGATCGGGGTGGTGCTGTTGGTCTTTGCCTACCAGTCGTCGCACGCCCCGCTGGATCAGATTTCGAGCGTCCTGACGGGGCGCTACACCAATCAGACGATGTGGTATCTGATTGCTGGGGTTGTCTTAGCGCTGACCGGCGGGCTCATCACCCTGTTCGGCGCACGGGGGCGATGAACGCCCCACCCCGATCACCCGCGCCTCGTCGCGGAGATCGACCGGGTGCGCGAGGGCGTGAAAAAGGGCGCCGGCTGCCGCCTCGCCCTGCCGCTCAACTACGCCGCCTTCCCGCACAACTCAGGGAACTCGGCGCCGGCTACACGAATTGCGCCCCGACCCCGGAAGCGCGCCTCCTCCACTCGATGCAGAAGCACGCGACGGCACAACGGAAGCTGCTCGCGCAGTCTGGGCACCTACATCGGCACGAACAGGGCGATCAGCACGCCGCGCTGCTGCCACAGGATCAGCGAGCCGCTAGCAAACATCGCCGCAACCGCGAACCGGCGAAAACCGGCGGTGCTGACCAGCGTCAGCCAGCGCCGCGACAGCCAGATGCTCAACAGCGCGCCGACCCCAGCGGCGAGACCCTCGGCCGCGATCTCGGCGCTCAAGGCACCAAAGGCACCATAGGTCAGCAGCTTTGCCAGCTGGATCGCGACCGAGTTGACCGCGCGGGTCGCGAGCAACGGCTCCTTGACAAGCCCGTAATTCAGATAGAACGGGTTGGCGAGGATGCCGCTCGCGCCGGCCAGGCCCGAGGTCACGCCGCTGACGAATGATACCGGGATGAACCAGCGCAGCCGCATCGGGAATGACCGCGCTACCTCGCCAAAGCGATATTGAAAGACGGTGCTGATCAGGAAGATCGCGATGATGATTTGCAGCGGCTTGGCGCCGATCCGGGTGAACCCCCAGCCGCCGACAACGGCGCCGGCGAGAGCCCCGGGCAGATACCAGCGCACCACCTGCCAATCGATATCGCGCCAGAACAGCGCCACTCGCGCCGTGCTGGCGACAAAGCTGGTGAGGGCAGCGACCGGCGGCACCGCCTTGACCCCGAGCAGATAGTTCAGCGCGACGATGAACAGCATGCTGCCGCCGCCACCCGACATCGAACTGATGGTCCAGCCGAAAAAGCCGATCGCGAACAGCGCGATGAACATCATCGCCCTGCGCCAACCAGGAGTTTCTGACGTCTCATCGCGCCAGTTTATGGGGAAACCACAAAACCGCGTTGATGCGGATCATCCGCTCCGCAGAATCACGCGGTTCCGATCAATGCGGACCGATCTGATTGTCGTCCAGGCGAAAGCCGAGACCCGCTCCTGCCGTGGAAACCCGTTTTCGCCGGCATGACATGAGGTGTGAGCAGGTCGCAGAACGTCACTGTCGAGCCGGCGACACTCACCACCCCCCGTCGATGCCGATTGCCTGGCCGGTGACGAAGCCGGCGTCGTCCGAGGCGAGATAGGCGATCATCGAGGCGACTTCGTCCGGGCTGCCGAAGCGGCCGACAGGGATCGCCTTGGCGCGCTCGCGAAAGCCGGTTTCGAGGTCGTCGCCATATTCGCGCCGGTTGGTGCTGATCGCGCGCGAGGTGCGAATGGGGCCGGGACAGACCGCGTTGACGGTGATCCCGAAGGGTGCCAGATCGAGCGCCAATGACCGGGTAAACCCGACGATCGCCGCTTTCGAGGCGGCATAGGTCGCGCGGCGTTTCCCCGGACGGAACGCCGCCTTCGACGACACGCTGACGATCCGGCCAAATCCGGCCTTCTTCATCGTCGGCGCCGCGGCGCGCGACATCAGGAACGCGCCCTTGGCGTTGACCCCCATCGTCAGATCCCAGGCCGCCACCGGCACGTCCTCGATCTCGTTCCTATCGGCGCCCTGCGGCGCGCCGGCGTTGTTGACGAGAATGTCGAGGCGGCCATAGCGCGCCAGCACCTCCTCGACCATGCGCTTGGCGTCCCCCTCCTGGCTCACATCGCCCAACACCGCAGAGGCGATGCCTCCGACCTTGGCGATTTCCTCGACCAGGCTGTCGACCCCGCCCCAGTTCGTGTCGGTGTCGCCGGGCGCGTTAAACTCGTTGGCCACCCCGGCCGGACGAAGATCGGAGACAACGACCGCAACGCCCTTCGCGGCGAGCGCGCGGGCGGTCGAATTGCCGATGCCGACGGGCTTGCCGCAGCCCGTAATCAGCGCGACGCGAGTTGGATGGGGCATGGAGACCTCCCTCTCTAAACCCTCTCCCGCATTGCGGGAGAGAGGAAACCCGGTCCGCAGGACCGGGTGGGTGAGGGTCTTTGTGTCCCGCCACCCTCACCCGTCCACGGGCTCCTGCCCGTGGCCACCCTCTCCCGCGATGCGGGAGAGGGGTTATCAATCATACCGGCCTTGTGCCCTTGAGCTGTGTCCGGTGCATCAGGCGGCGGCTCGCGGGGTCAAAGGCGTCGCGCCGGTGCATCGCGCAGCGATTGTCCCACCAGATGAGGTCGCCCACCCGCCAATCCTGGCGCCAGGTGAAGCGATCCTGGGTCGCGTGCTCCCACAGAAAATCCAGGAGCGCCTCGCTCTCCTCAATGGGGAGCCCGACGACATAGGCGTTGATGCGGCGCCCGAGGAAGAGCGCCTTCTTCCCGGTCTCCGGATGGGTGCGCACCAGCGGCTGCTTTGCCCCGGGCACCTTGCTGACGTCGCTGACAGTCTCGAAGCCCTTATGCGCCCGGCCACCACTGTTGTGAGTAGCGGCGTGGATCGCAGTCATGGCGTCGATCCGCCCTTTCACATCGGCGGGCAACGTCTCATAGGCCGAGTACATGTTGAGGAAATAGGTCGAGCCACCGGCCGAGGGCGGCGGCACCTCGAGCGCGCGCAGGAGGCTCGCCGCCGGCGGCACCTCGACGAACGACGAATCGGTGTGCCAGAACGCCTCGCCATCGCCGAGCCCGCCGATCGTCTTGCCGTCCTCGATGATGTTCGAGATGACCGAGATTTCAGGCGGGACCTCGCCGCGCCGCCCGGCGGTTTGGGTGCCGACCCCATATTGCTTTTCGATGAGAACGGCGGGGTTGAATTCGAGCGCGCCGAACTGGCGGGTGAACGCCATGTGCTGCGCATCGTCCATCGGCTGCTCGCGAAAGCGCAGCACGAGATGCTGGAGCCAGGCCGCGCGGATTTGGTCGCGGTCCGCCGGGCTCAATGGATGGCGCAGA
The DNA here is from genome assembly GCA_049801295.1 of Allostellaceae bacterium. GTDB lineage: Bacteria > Pseudomonadota > Alphaproteobacteria > ATCC43930 > CGMCC-115725 > DATARH01. The sequence goes on from JBARKH010000126.1 coordinate 9,559, forward strand.
TCGACGCCGCGGATTTCGGCGCCGCACCCGGCCTCGAACGGAACAACCTCGATGCTCATCGCTGCTACTCCGCCGCTTCCAAGCCTTCGACGCCGTAATCGTTGATCGAGACGCGCCAGTGGATGCGGTCTTCCTCGGGTGGGTAGTCCCCCGCCGCCCGGTGGTAGGAGCACCGGTTGTCCCAGATCACGATGTCGCCCTTCGCCCATTGGTGGTGGTACTCGGCATCGGGCTGGATCATGTAGCCGGCGAGGTCGGCGATCAGCTGCTCGCCTTCCTTGTCGTCCGCGCCGACGATCGAACAGATCCTACCCGGATCGAAATAGAGGGATTTGCGCCCGGTCTCGGGATGGGTGCGGATGATCGGGTGGTAGACCGGCGTCCAATCCTGATCCTCCGGGTTGAGGAGGGCGGATTTCCCGCGTTTTCCGCCATAGGAAAAGGCGCCGATCACCCCGTCGAGCCGCTCCTTCAGCCGCTGCGGCAGCGCGTCATAGGCGGCGTAGCCATTGGCGAACAAGGTGTCGCCGCCGCGGCTCGGAACCGCGAGCGCGTAAAGCTGGGTCGCCTTGAACGGCGCTTGGTTATAGGCGCCGTCGGTATGCCAGCCCTCGGCGCCGCGGCGGTAGATCGCGTCGATGATCTTGCCGTCGGCGTCGAATTTGTTGATGCCGAGCATTGTGATCTTCGGATATTCGGGATGGCGCGTCGATTTCGAGGGATGCGGCGTCACCGGGCCAAAGCGTTCACTGTAGCGAATGAAATCGGGGATCGTCAGCTCCTGGTCGCGCACACACAAGATGTTATAGTCGAGCCAAGCCTGATAGATCGGGGCAAACCCCTTATCGTCGAGTGTCTTGACGTCGACCCCGCGCACTTCGACGCCGATCTGCGGACCGATGCGGCGAATTTCGACCATCGCTGTTTTCTCCCGACGCCTCTTCGCCCAAGTCAACACCCCAAGCGCGCCGCTGACAATTCGATATTCCGAGAGGCCGCCCCGCGCGGGCGGCATTGCGCCGCCGTTGCGGCCGGCCCGACGGGGTGATAGGGCGGGGTGTCGACCTTCGGGAGGCTTCTCATGGATTTGCGCGATCGCATCGGCATCGATATCGGACGCAAGCTGCTCCTGGAAGATGCCGTGTCGTGGGCGGCGGCGCATCAGGTGCGCTTTATCGACGTCCAGCTCGACACCGGGGCGAACGCGCTCGGCACGATCGACGAGCGGCGGGCCGCGGCGCTGCGCAAGGGCTGCGAGCGGAACGGGGTCCATCTCGGCCTCCATACCTCGTCAGCCGTCAATGTCGCCGAATACGCGCCCTTTGTCGGGGACGCGGTCGAGCAATACCTCCGGGCCTATGTCGATGCCGCGGTCAGCTTGGGTGCGGAATGGATCGTCATGCATGCCGGGTTTCATTTCACTAGCGACCGCGACGAGCGCATCACGGCGGGGCGCGAGCGCCTCAAGCGGATCGTCGGCTATGCCGAACAAAAGGGCGCGCTCGTGCTCCTCGAAAACCTCAACAAGGAGCCGGAAGCGGCCGAAGTCCATTACCTCGCCCACACGATTGAGGAATGGAGCCACTATTTCGACGCGATCCGGTCGCCGGCGTTCCGCCTGTCGTTCACCGTCAATCACGCCCACCTCGTCCCCGAGGGGATCGCCGGATTTGTCGACGCGATCGATATGAGCTGGGTCGAGGAGGTGCGGCTCGCCGATTGCTTTCGCAACGGCGGCGAAATGCACCTTAAGCCGGGCGCGGGCGATCTCGATTTCAGCGATATGTTCCGGCGCATCGAGGGCAAGGGCTTCCGCGGCCATTACATGAACGCCTTCGGCTCGCTCGACGACATGCTCGATGGCCGAGACATACTTGTGCGGATCGCCGAGGCTGCCGACGTGAATCTCGGGTGAGGGCGGCGCGATGTGGTTGTTTGTATCGAACGAGATCTCGCTGTTTTTATCGGTCGCTGGGCGCATTCCGCGCTATCGATGGTGGATTGGCACGGTTGCCGTTTCCGCGTTCCTCCTCGTCGTGTTTTTGTTGCTGTCCGCGATCTTTGGCACCGGGTTCTTCAAATCCGCTAACGGGAGCGCCGCTCTGTTCGTGCTCCAATTGGTCTGGCTCTACGTCTCCTATTGCCTTGCGGGAAAGCGGTTCCAGGATCGAGCGAAGCCGGCGAGCTTTGCGCTAATCTGGATTGGCCCGCAGCTGCTGACAACCCTGCTCGACATTTTCGGGCCGACCGGCAGCCCTGCGGTGCTGAACCTAGTGGGGTACGCGTTCGCCGCCTTCAATTTTGTTGTCGGAGTCTGGTTCCTCGTCGAGCTTGGCTTCCTGCGCGGCACGGTCGGCTCCAATAGATACGGGCCCGACCCGTTAGAACGCTAGCCTTGCGGTGGCACGTCGAGCCTGACCGCGATCCCTTCGAGGTCCGGTTTGGCTGCCGGGTAGCGCCGCAGCACCAGCGGGTCATGACCGGGGATGACATGCCGGGGCGAGGTCGCCTGGCGCTTCAGGCTCGTGAAGCCTTCGAGCATGTCACCGACATTGAAGACCGTGGCATAGGCCCGCATCTGTTCGAAATTCGCGTAAAAATGCGAGGCATCCGAGGCGAGGACGACCCAGCCTCGCGCGGTCTTGACGCGGGCGAATTGCAGCCCCGCGGTGTGCCCGCCGACATGGTGGACGGTGATCCCCGGCGCGATCTCGTCTTCGCCGTCGTGGAACTGCACCCGTCCCTGGAAGACGCGCCCGACCATCGCGGTTACATCCGCTTCCTCGAACGAGCGGCGCACATCGCGGTGGCACATGCAGCGCCCGGTGCAGAACGCCATCTCGCGGTCCTGCAGGTGGAAGGTGGCGTTCGGGAAGAGGTCGTTGTTGCCGGCATGGTCGTAATGCATGTGGCTGATGATGACGTCGCCGACCGTCGCCGGGTCGACCCCGATCGCTAGGAGGCCTTCGCGCGGCGGGGTGAGAAAATCGCGCCCGCGCTTTTTGGCCATCGCCGCGTCAAACCCGGTGTCGAGGATCAGCGTGCGGTCCCCGCCCTTGATCGCCCACACGAAATAATCGAGCGGCATCGGGCCGTCATGCGGGTCGCCGCCATAAAAATTCTCAGCGGCCCGCCGCTCGTGATGGGCGTAGCGAACGGCGTAGATCTCATAAATATCGGCGGTCATCGCGGTCCCCCAAAGCCCCTCTCCCGCACTGCGGGAGAGGGTGGCCGACGCGCAGCGGAGGCCGGGTGAGGGTGCTTCAAATAAGGAGCGAGCGCCCCCTCACCCCAACCCTCCCCCCCGGCGGGGGAGAGGGGGAAATGGGCTCAGGTCCGCTTGAACAGGCGGTCGGCGTTGCCGGCCATGAGCTTCGCCCGCACCTCGGGCTTCATGTCCCAGGCGAGGAAATTGCTGACGGTCTCGGGGAACTGGCATTCCGAATGCGGGTAGTCGGAGGCGTACATCAGCACATCGTCGCCGATGAAGCCGCGCACCGCATCGAGCATGTCGGCGCCTTCGTGGCGTTCCACGCTGCAGAAATAGCGCCCGCTCGTCAGGTATTCGCTGGGCTTCATCTTGAGCTGCTGGGTGCTGCCCACATAGGCGTACTGCTCGTCCATGCGGCGTCCCCAGAACGGCAGCCAGCCGAAGCCGCATTCCAATGTGCCGACCCTGAGGTTGGGGAAGCGGTCCATGATGCCGCCACCGATGACCGAGGCGATAAAGCGCATCGCCCCCCACGGGTGCGAGGCAAGGCGCCCGAGAAAGATGTTGTCCCACAGATCGAAGACGCCGGGGAAATAGGGTGGCGTCCAGGTGAAGCTGTGGTGCACGATCGGCAGGTCGTGTTCGTCGGCGGCGCGCCAGATCGGGTCGAGCGCGGGGTGGTCGGCCGGGATGTCCTTGGTGACGAGCGGCATCACCGCGACGGCCCAGCGCGATTTGCCCCACTCGCGGATCTCCTTGACCGCGGCGTCGACGTCGCGCGCCGAGGCGACGATCATGCTCTGCAGCCGGTCGGGGTGGTTGCCGCTGAAATCCGCCATGTGCCGGTGGAAGGCGCGGATGATGTTGACCTCGATCGCCGGGTCCTCGTGGCCGACGAAGCTGGTCCACGACGTGGGAATGAGGAAATGCGTGTCGGTACCCTCGTCGTCCATGTCCTGGAGGCGGCTTTCGGACTGGTCGTCCTGGGTCCCGACGCGCGGCTGCTTTGACCCCATCCATTGGGTGTCGCGGCCGCTATGGGTTTCGCGCGGCGCCGCCTCGCCGAGGATCCGCCGATAGGAGATCTGGCCGTAACGGTAGACATGGCGCCCGGGCGCCCCGCCCGGATTATTGGGCCGCACCGGCTGTCGGTATTGAGCCAATTCGGCAAGGCGCGGGCGAAAGGCGGGATCGACATAGGTGTCGATCACTTCCGCGGTCGGCTCGACATGCGTGTCGGCGTCGAATACGCGCAACCCGTCTCTCATCATGCCTCTCCCTGGCTGGCTGGATAACCCCTCTATACACCAGCGGCGCACGTGCGAAAACGCCGCTCGGAAAATGCTCGACCGGGCCCCCGAGATTGCGTAAGGCTGGCCCTTCACAGGCCGAAGCGAGGACCACAAGTACCATGCCGCGAGTGACGTATATCAGCCAAGACGAAAAGGCGACGACGCTCGATATCGACATCGGCACCAGCGTGATGCAAGCCGCCGTCCTCCACGGGGTCGACGGCATCGTCGCCGAATGCGGCGGCTCGTGCATGTGCGCGACCTGCCATGTCTATGTGCAGGAGGACCAGCTGGCGATGATCCCGCCGATGGACGCCGACGAAGACGCGATGCTCGACGGCACGGCAAGCCCGCGCCGCCCCAACAGCCGCCTCTCCTGCCAGCTCGTGGTGTCGCCCGAGATGGATGGGCTCGTCGTCCACCTGCCGGAGATGCAAACCTGATGGCGGACGCGTGAATGGCACAGGAACCGGTCGTCATCCTCGGCGCTGGGCATGCCGGCTTCCAGCTGGCGGCTTCGCTGCGGCAGCACGGCTTCGAGAACGCGATCACCCTCATCGGCGACGAACCGGTGCTGCCCTACCAGCGCCCGCCGCTCTCGAAGGAATATCTCGGCGACAAGATCGGCCTCGACCTCCTGCTGATGCGGCCGGAGGCATTCTATCGCGACCACCGCATCGACTATCTCCCCGGCACAAGGGCGAACGAGATCGACCGCGCTGCGAAAACCGTGCATCTCACCTCGGGTAAGCGCCTCCATTACCGCCATCTCGTGCTCGCAACCGGGGCGCGCAACCGGGTGCCGCCGCTTCCCGGGATCGAGCTCGACGGTGTCTGCTATCTGCGTACCCTCGCCGAGACCGATCTCCTCCGCGAGCGGCTCGCCGCGGCCAGCAATATCGTGGTGGTCGGCGCCGGCTTCATCGGCCTCGAGTTCGCCGCGGTGGCGCGCGAGTGCGGCAAAAACGTACACATCGTCGAATTGACCGACCGGGCGATGGGCCGGGTGGTGTCGGTCGACACTTCGCGCTTCTTCGCCGAGGCGCATGCCCGCACCGGGGTCACCTTCGGCTTTGGTGCGCAGGCGGCGCGGATCGCCGGGCGTCAGGGCCGGGTCGACCATGTCGAACTCGCCAACGGCGACAAGCTGCCGGCCGACCTCGTCCTCGTCAGCATCGGCGTCGTGCCCAATGGCGAATTGGCGGCGGCGGCGGGGCTCGAGGTGGCGAACGGCATCGTCGTCGATGGGGAGCTCTCCACCGGCGACATCAATATTTCGGCGATCGGCGATTGCGCGGTCTTCCCATGCCATCACGCCGCCGGCCATATGACCCGCCTCGAAGCGGTGCAGAACGCCGCCGACCATGCGCGCTGCGTCGCCGACCGTCTGGTCGGAAAGGCGCACCCCTATAGCGCGCTGCCGTGGTTCTGGAGCGAGCAGGGGAAGCTCAGATTGCAGATCGCCGGACTGACCCAGGGCCACGACCAGACCGTGCCGCGCGGCGCGGTCGAGAGCGGCGAGTTTTCGATGTTCTGCTATCGCGCGGGCGCGCTCCTCGGGGTCGAATCAATCAACCGCCCAGCCGACCATGCCCATGCCCGCCGCCTCCTCGCCGCCGGGCGCACGATTACCCCCAAGGAGGCCGCCGACGAGAGCTTCGACCTGCGCGCCGCCGCTACCGGACGAGCCGCCTAATCCTCACTTTATGTCATCCTGGCGCAGACCGACGCGGACCGCGATTGTGGCGGTGCCGCGCGCTTCGCAATGACAGGGCCGAGGACGAACGATGGACCATGATTTCTATCCCGACGCCTATCTGCGCGACATTCTTCTCGGCGTGCGCACGATCGCGGTCGTTGGCGCGAGCCCCAGGCCGCATCGGCCGAGCCATGGCGTGATCCGCTATCTACAGCGCCACGGCTATCGCACGATCCCGGTCAACCCGTTCGCCGCCGGGGACACGATCCTCGGCGAGCGCTGCCATGCCGCGCTCGGCGACATCGGCGAGCCCATCGATATGGTCGATGTGTTCCGCCGCAGCGAGGCCGTGGGCGCGGTCGTCGACCAGGCGATCGCGATCGGCGCCGCGGTGATATGGATGCAGCTCGGCGTCGTCGATAGGGAGGCCGCGGCGCGCGCCGAAGCGGCGGGGATAAAGGTCGTGATGAACCGCTGCCCGGCGATCGAGATCCCGCGCCTCGGGCTCGGCCAGCTCTGAGCCAGCCTCGCTCAGGCGCCTTTCCGTCGAGACTTCTTAGGCTGAGGGGTTGGCTCCGGTATTATTTCTTCAAAGTTCACGCCAAGTTTTTCGACCATCGCGATCAGTATAGAATTCTGATATTCGAGATGTTCCATGATGATCTCGATTTCCCGTTCCGCCTTGATATTGACATCGAGATCACGGTCGGCGCGGAGTTCCGAATGTCTCCCTTGAATATTCTGACCGACCATGATCAGCGGCATCAGGAAAATCTGGACCATATTGGAAATGAACAGCCAGAAGACAAAGGCCATCGGTGGGTCGAACTGTAGACTACTCGGCGTCAGCAGGTTCCATCCCAGCCACAAGACTGTCCAGCCCACGATGACCAGGAAAAAACCCATGGTGCCGACGCGACGGGTGATCCAGACCGCCAGCTTGTCGAGGGTGGTCAATCGTGCGGAAGCTTCCTTGTTGACATTGCGCGGCGGCTGCCTCTGCTTCCTGAATTCTTCGAGCGAGAGGGGTCTTGGCGCTTTCACGGTCACGGGATTGCTCATGGCGAAATTCCGATCGCGAGGGGGCTTGGTTTAGAGGTCGCGGATCGCCTCACGGCAGACCCGGATGCGACGCACCTTGCCGACCGTGCACAAGAGCGGCGCCTCGGGCGAGGCGCGGCCCTCGCGCAGCGCGATCGCCTGGGTCAGCATGAACTGCGTCACGTCGCGGAACGGCTCGAGCGGCCGCCGGCCGATCGGATGCCAGCCGACATCCTCGAGCTCGTCCGATGAAACCGGGTCACCGAACACCGCGTCCCCCTCGGCGAGGAAAAAGCGCGTGTTGAAGCGGCGGAACACCGGCGTCGGGGTGATCGCCCGGCCGACATAGGTTAAAACGTCGAACGATGCGGCGACGCCGCGCTCGGCATAGGCGGTCTCGATCGGCGTCAGCCCGGGCGCCGCGCCCGAAGCGGGGTCCTGTGGCGAATTGGGCCGGCCGACCACCACCCCCACCTCCTCCCAGGTCTCGCGCAAGGC
>JBARKH010000127.1:0-1856 GCA_049801295.1 Allostellaceae bacterium
GCCCGCGAGCGCGTACAGCGCCGCGCCCCGGGGTTCGGACGCCGCGCGATCGGGTGGCGGCGTAGCAGCCAGATCATCGGTCGGGGGCACCGACTGCGCGAGCGGGGAACTCATTGTTTGAAGCTGCTCCATGCGGCGAGCGTTCGGGCGGAGATGTTGAGTACCAGGATGGCGGCGGTGATCAGGAGGGCCCCGCCCCAGGCGAGGGTCTGCCAATCCGCGTAGGGGCTCATCGCGAACTGAAAGATCACCACCGGCAGATTGGCCATCGGCGCATTGAGGTCGGAACTCCAGAACTGATTGTTGAGCGCGGTGAACAATAAGGGCGCGGTTTCGCCGGAGATCCGCGCAACCGCCAGCAGGACTCCGGTCAGCATGCCCTGCAGCGCGGCGCGGTAGGCGATCATGACGATCACCTTCCATCTCGGCGCGCCGAGCGCCACCGCGGCTTCGCGCAACTCGGCCGGCACCAGGCGCAGCATGTCCTCGGTCGTCCGCACCACCACCGGGATCACGATGATTGCGAGGGCAACCGCGCCCGCCCAGGCCGAAAAATGGCCCATGCGGACGACTATCACCGCATAGACGAAAAGGCCGATTATGATCGAGGGAGCGCTCAAGAGGATGTCATTGACAAAGCGCACCACCTCGCCAAACCAGCTGTCGCGAGCATACTCCGCAAGAAAGGTGCCGGCGAGAATGCCGGTCGGGGTGCCGATCGCGGTTGCGATCACCGTCATCATCAGGCTGCCGGCGATCGCATTGAGCAGTCCGCCGGCGCTGCCCGGCGGCGGGGTATTTTCAGTGAACAACGACAGCGAGATCGCGCCAATGCCATGGATCAACAGCGTCGACAATACGAGGAGGAGAAACAACAGGCCAAAGGCGGTTGCCGCCATCGACAAGGTCATTACGATGATGTTGTTGACGCGACGGCGGGCGTAAAGCTGCATCGCCTCATCCCCTCGCTTGCCGTTGCAAGCGCAGCAGCATCACCTTCGCGATCGCGAGCACGATGAACGTGATGAGAAACAGGATGAGCCCAAGCGCGATCAGCGACGAGAGATAAAGGTCGCCGACCGCCTCGGTGAATTCGTTGGCGAGCGCCGCCGAAATTGTCGTCCCCGGCTGCAGGATCGAAGCGTCTGGCATCGTGTCAGCCGTCACGACCTATCCCTCACCGTGGACCGGAACGGAACAGGGAGGCGGCGAGCCTCCCTCCCCGGCAACCTCACGATCCGGCGCCGTCCCACACCGGCTTGCCGTCGGGGCCTTTGATTTGCTGCCAGCCTTGTTCGAAGATCGCGACCGCGTTCGCCGGCATCGGGATATAATCAAGCGATTCCGCTAGTTGGCCGCCGTTCTTATAGCCCCAGTCGAAGAACTTGAGGACCTCCTTCGCCCGCTCGGGCTTCGCCTGCTGCTTGTGCATCAGGATGAACGTGGCGCCGGTGATCGGCCAACTATCCTTGCCGGGCTGGTCGGTCAAGATCAGATAGAAATCCTTGGCGCCCTTCCAGTCGGCGTTGGCGGCGGCGGCCTGGAATACCTTGCTGCCCGGCTCCAGGGCGACGCCATCGTGGTTGACCAGCTTGGTGTGCACCATCTTGTTCTGGAGCGCATAGGCAAATTCGACATAACCGATGCCCCCGGCGGTCCGCGCGGTCAGCGCCGCGACGCCCTCGTTCCCCTTGCCGCCGAGCCCGACCGGCCATTCGACCGAGGTGCTCTCGCTGACCTTGGACTTCCACTCCGGGCTCACTTTCGACAGGTAGTTGGTGAAAATGAAGGTCGTGCCCGACCCGTCCGACCGGTGCACCACCGCGATGCTGGTATCGGGCAGTTTCAGTCCTGGA
>JBARKH010000128.1:0-8656 GCA_049801295.1 Allostellaceae bacterium
CGGCAGGCGCTCGGCAAGCCCGACCCGCTCCAGCAGCGCCGCTGCCTTGTCACGCGCGCGAGCCCGCACGACCCCGGCGATCATCTGCGGCAGCATGACGTTTTCGAGCGCCGAGAATTCCGGCAAGAGGTGGTGAAACTGATAGACAAAGCCGAGGGCCCGGCGGCGCAACTGGGTGCGGTGCTCGTCGGAGAGGCCGCCGCAATCGCGCCCCTCGATCAAGACCGCGCCGCCATCCGGCCGCTCCAGGAGGCCGGCGACGTGCAGCATCGTCGATTTCCCGGCGCCCGATGGCCCGACGAGGGCGACGATCTCCCCGGCAGCGAGCGCGAGGTCGATGCCGTTCAGCACCGCGAGCTCGACCCCGCCCTGGCGAAACACCTTGCGTACCCCGCGCAGTTCGAGCGAAGGCGCTGGCGATAGGCTTGCGGTCTGGCTCACTCGCCTTCGCCGTTCTTACCGAAGGTGCATCGGCGTCGTGCGTCCTTCGAGACGCGCCCTCCAGGCGCTCCTCAGAATGAGGTATGCTTTTGATGGCATTAAGAAAAAACCTCATCCTGAGGAGCGCCCAAAGGGCGCGTCTCGAAGGACGCGCGCTGCCGACGCCGCGTGCTCATTCGTAGCGCAGCCCCTCGACCGGATCGAGCCGCGCGGCGCGCCACGAGGGGTAGAGCGTGGCAAGGAACGACAGCGCCAGCGCCATGATGACGACTGTGGCGATCTCGCCCGGCTCGATCCGCGCCGGGATGCGGGTGAAGAAATAGATCTCGGCGGCGAACAGCCTGACGTGGAGGATGTTCTGGAGGAATTCGCGGATCGCCTCGAGGTTGCGGGTGACGAAGATCCCCAGCACAAACCCCAGGAGCGTACCGACGACGCCGATCGAGGCGCCCGAGAGCATGAAGATGCGCAGCACCATGCCGCGCGAGGCGCCCATGGTTCTCAGGATCGCGATGTCGCGGCCCTTGTCCTTCACCATCATGATCATGCCGGAGATGATGTTGAAGGCGGCAACGAGGATGATGAGGGTCAGGATCAGGAACATCACGTTGCGCTCGATCTCGACCGCCGCGACGATCCCCGAATTGGCGTGCTGCCAGTCGAGGATGCGGACCTGGCCGCCGAGCGCGGCGGCGATGAGCCGCGCCTCGCCGGGGGACTGGTCGGCGTCGGCGACAAAGACTTCGAGATAGCTGACGGCGTTGGGCAGCCGGAAAAACACCTGCGCGGCGTCGAGCGGGACGTAAATGAAGCTGTTGTCGTATTCGTAGTAGCCGACATCGAAGAGGGCGGCGATCCGGTAGGTCTTGAGGCGCGGCACCGTGCCGAAGGCGGTGTCGGTGCCCTCGGGCGCGATCAGGGTGACCTTGCCGCCGACCCCGAGCCCGAGGCGGTGCGCCAGGCGGTCGCCGATCGCGACCCCGTCATCGCCGAACCCCGCGAGCGATCCGGAAACGATGTGGTCGGCGATGAGCGCGCGAGCGCGGATGTCGTCGGGGCGGATGCCGCGGACCAGCGCACCGGCGGCGCCCGCTTGGCTCGTCGCCATGACTTGGCCCTCGACGAGCGGGGTTGCACTGACCACCCCGGGGACCCGCCGCACCGTCGCCGCGGCGGCGTCGAAATCGCTGAGCGAGGCGGTTTCGCCATAAACCGCGAGATGACCGTTGAGGCCAAGGATGCGGCCAATCAATTCGGTGCGGAACCCGTTCATCACCGCCATGACGATGATCAAGGTCGCCACCCCGAGCGCGATCCCGAGCAGCGAGAATATCGCGATGACCGAAACAAACCCCTCCTGCCGGCGCGCCCGCAGATAGCGGAACGCCACCATCCGCTCGAACGCGCCGAAGATCACGGGGCGAACCGCGCGAGCGCGCTGTCGATCGGCAAATCCTGCCGCGCGCCGGAGCGGCGGTGCTTTGATTCGATAGTGCCGGCGGCGAGCCCGCGCGGTCCGATGATCAGCTGATCGGGGAGCCCGATCAGATCCATCGCGGCGAATTTGGCGCCGGGGGATTCGTCGCGGTCGTCATAGAGAACCTCGACCCCGGCCGTGCGCAATTTCGCGTAGAGCTCGTCGCAGGCGGCGGTGCAGCGCGCGTCGGACGCGCGCAGGTTTATGAGCCCGACGCGGAACGGGGCGACGCTCTCCGGCCAGATGATGCCGGCGTCGTCGTGGTTGGCCTCGATCAATGCCCCGACGAGACGCGACACGCCGATGCCGTAGGAACCCATTTCGAGCGCCACCTCCTCGCCGTTCGGCCCGGCGACGACGGCGCCCATCGGCGCCGAATACTTGGTGCCGAAATAGAAGGTCTGGCCAACTTCGATCCCGCGCGCGGTGACGAGCTCACCCGGCGGGACCGGGCAACTCTCCGGCTTGTGGATTTCGTCGGTCGCGGCGTAGAGCGCGGTCCATTGCCGGAACACCGGTTCGAGATCGCTGTCGTAATCGACCGCCTCGGCGAGGATCTCGGTATCGAGCCAGCGCCGGTCGCAGTAGACCTCGCTTTCGCCGGTCTCGGCGAGGATCTGGAATTCGTGGCTGAGATCGCCGCCAATGGGGCCGGTGTCGGCGCGCATCGGGATCGCCTTCAAGCCCATCCGGGCAAAGGTGCGCAAGTACGCGACAAACATCTTGTTGTAGGAATGCTTGGCACCCTTCGCATCGAGGTCGAAGCTGTAATTATCCTTCATCAGGAATTCGCGCCCGCGCATGACGCCAAAGCGCGGGCGCACCTCGTCCCTGAATTTCCACTGGATGTGGTAGAGGTTTTTCGGCAGGTCGCGATAGCTGCGGACCGCGGCGCGGACGATCTCGGTGACCTGCTCCTCGTTCGTTGGTCCGTACAGCATCTCGCGCTCGTGGCGATCCTTGATGCGCAGCATCTCCTTGCCGTAATCCTCGTAGCGCCCGCTCTCCTTCCACAATTCAGCCGGCTGGATCGTCGGCATCAGGATCTCCTGCGCGCCGGAGCGGTCCTGCTCCTCGCGCACGATCTGTTCGACGCGCTTCAAAACGCGCAGCCCCAAGGGCAGCCACGAATAGATCCCGGCCGATGACTGACGGATCATCCCGGCGCGCAGCATCAGGCGGTGCGAGACGATCTGCGCCTCGCTCGGGTTCTCGCGCAACAGCGGCAGAAAATAGTGGGACAGGCGCATGGCGCCTCGCTTGTGTATGGTGATCGCAGTCTAGTACCGAGGCGGGGCCGAAAATACCAGCGACGCGCGAAAAAACCGCGTGACCCGGTGCGGCAATTTGCGTACTGTCACTCAATAAACGACTGGCGCCGGCAACAGGCGCGGCCCGAGTTTAGGGAGGTTTCGCATTGCGGCCGGGGATCACGGTTCCCGGGCACAAAAAATCTGCGAGAAGAGGCTGGCAGGGCGTACGCCCTGCCTTATTTTTATGCACCGCGAGATTCTTTCGCCGGGCGAAACAATCGCGGCCGGAGGTGCGTTATCAGAACAGCGCGAATTGGCGGATGGAACGCGCATGCCCGATGAGAGCACGCGATGAGCGTCCCGATCGAGGATTACGGCATCATCGGCAATACCCGCACGGCCGCGCTGGTGTCGCGCGGCGGCTCGATCGATTGGCTGTGCCTGCCGCGTTTTGATTCCGAATCGGTGTTTGCGGCATTGCTCGGCACCCCCGAGCACGGCAGATGGCTGATCGCGCCGCACGATCCCGACATGCGCTCCTCGCGGCGCTACCGCGGCGAGACGGGTATTCTGGAGACGCGTTTCGAGACCGCCGAAGGCGTCGCCACGGTTATCGACTTCATGCCGTTCGCTGATGGCGACGACCAGATCGACCTTATCCGGCTGGTCCGTGGCGACCGGGGCCGCGTGCGGATGCGCACCGAGATCATCCTGCGCTTCGACTACGGGCGCGGCATTCCCTGGGTGCGCCAGCATCTGGGCGGCCCCAAAGCGGTGGCCGGGCCGAATGCGATCCAGTTCATCACCCCGGTGGAGCTGAAGGGGACGCCAGAGCTGACGACGGTCGGCGAGTTCACCGTCAGCGCCGGCGAAACCGTGCCGTTCACGATGAGCTGGTATCCCTCGCACCATAGCGGGTTCCGCTCCCGCGAGCCGGAAGAAGCGCTTCTCGCGGTCGAGAACGGCTGGCACGACTGGTCGAGCCGTTGCGCGCTGAAGGGGCCGTGGCGCGAGGCCATCATCCGCTCGCTCATTACCCTGAAGATGTTGACCTATCGCCCGACCGGCGGGATCGTCGCGGCGGCCACCACCTCGTTGCCGGAATGGATCGGCGGGGTGCGCAACTGGGACTATCGGATCTGCTGGATCCGCGATGCGACCTTGACCCTCTACGCGCTTCTCAGCTCGGGCTATCGCGGCGAGGCACGGGCGTGGCGCGAATGGCTGCTGCGCGCGCTGGCCGGCCATCCCTCCGAAATGCAGATCATGTACGGGCTTTCCGGCGAGCGCCGATTGACCGAATACGAGATCCCGTGGCTCCCGGGCTACGCCGACAGCCGCCCGGTGCGGATCGGCAACGCCGCGTGTGAGCAGCTGCAGCTCGATGTCTATGGCGAGTTGATGGACGCGCTCTACGCCGCGCAGCGCTATGGGCTCGAAAGCAACCCCTTCGCCTGGGACCTGCAAAAGAAGCTGCTCGAATATCTCGAAACGATCTGGGAAGGGCCGGACCAGGGCATTTGGGAGGTTCGCGGTCCGCCGCGCCACTTCACCTTTTCGAAAATCATGTGCTGGGTCGCCTTCGACCGCGCGATCAAGTCGATCGAGCAATTCGAGCTCGATGGGCCGAAAGAGCACTGGGAAAAGCTGCGGGCCGCCATCGCGGCACAGATCCTCGAACAGGCCTATGACGCGGAGCGCAACACCTTTGTCCAGTACTATGGCGCGCACGATCTCGATGCCGCGCTGCTGCTGATCCCGCTGCTCGGCTTTCTGCCGCCGGAGGATCCGCGCGTGCGCGGCACGATCGAGGCGGTCGAGCGTGAGCTGATGCGCGACGGTTTCGTCTGCCGCTATCCGAGCCGGACCGCGACGGACGGTTTGCCGGAAGGTGAAGGGGTGTTTCTCGCCTGCAGTTTCTGGTTGGCCAACGGTCTTGCCCGGATCGGGCGCCGCGATGACGCGATCGCCTTGTTCGAGCGGCTGTTGGCGGTCAGGAACGATCTGGGCCTCATCGCCGAGGAATACGACCCGGTCGCCAAACGGCTGCTCGGCAATTTCCCGCAGGCTTTTTCGCACACCGCGATCATCAACACCGCGGCGCATTTGGCTCAGATCGAGACCGCCTCGGCCGCCCGCGGCAGCGTCGGTGAGCCGCTCGCCCCGGTTGGCCAGGCGCCGCCCTAGATCTTTTCGAAAAAGCTGTGGTGGCGCTCGGTGGTGTGTGGGCGGATCTTTGTCGCCCAGTCGCCCCAGGCGCCGGCGACCTCCCACTCCTTGCTGTCGACGACGGCCGGCGAGTCGATCTCATAGATCGCCAGGTATTTCTGCATTTTCGGGTCGTTGGTCTTGGTCAGGCGGTAGCGGCTGACCTTGTGCACTCCGGGCACTTTCGACAGCATTGGCACGTGCTCGGTGTCGTAGATGCGGTTGAATTCGGCCTCGTGGGCAACGGGGATATTCATCTGCACGACATAGACGTACGACATGGACGTTCCTCCCTCGATGACGCGTTCACCTCAGATGGTAGGCGATGACCACCAGTCCGACCACGACCAGGACCGAAATCACCGCGAGCGGCCGCTCAAAGCGCGCCAGCAGCGCCAGGATCCTGCCGCCATAGAGTGTCAAGAGAGCGCCGACCATCGCAAAATGCAATGCCCGCCCGACGACCGCGGCGATCATGAAGGATAGGACCGGCATCGCGGCGACCCCGGCGGCGATCGCCGCGATCTTGAAGGGGAGCGGGGTGAACGCCTTGGCGATGATGAACCAGAACCCCCAATCGTGAACGATGCGCTGATAGGCCGCAAAGCCCGCGGTATAGCCGTAGAATTGCACCATCGGCGCACCGATGACGCTCCACAATTCATAGCCGATCAGATAACCGGCGATCGCGCCGAGCGAGGAGCCGAGGGTGCACACGACGAGCAGCCACAGGGTTCGCTCGGGCTGCAGCAGGATCATCGGGACGAGGAGAAGATCGGGCGGTATCGGCAGAAACGAGCTGTCGGCGAACGCGACCGCGGCGAGCAGCCAGGTGCTGTGGCGATGGTTCGCTAAGGCCGCCACATGGCGCAGCCAGCCGCCAGGCGTTTCGGGAGCGGTCATCTCAACAGCGTGCCGCGGCGATCGCTGGGTAGGGGGTTGGCGCGGGCAGGGCTCTGACCATGCCCGATCGTAGCCGGCCCGGTGCCTCGGGACCAGCCCCGCCGGTCCGGGATCAGCGCGATCGCTGCTTGAGATGCTTGAGATCGCGGGCCAGCGCGGGTCTACTTCGCTAACGGGGCGATCGACGGGAGGGAACGATGCGCGGGTTGATGTCGGAGCGGCCGCTACTGATTTCGGGAATACTCACGCACGCCGCGCTCTATCACGCCGATACCGAAATCGTGACGCGGACGATTGAAGGTCCGATCCATCGCTACACCTATGCCGAGGCCGAACCGCGCACCCGGCGGCTGGCGCGTGCATTGCTGCGCCTCGGCATCAAGCCCGGAGACCGGGTCGGCACCTTGGCCTGGAACAGCTATCGCCATTTCGAGCTCTATTACGGCATTTCCGGGATCGGCGCGGTGTGTCACACGATCAACCCGCGCCTCTTCGACGATCAGATCACCTACATCGTCAATCATGCCGCCGACCGGCTCTTGTTCGTCGAGACTTCGTTCATCCCGCTGGTCGAGCGCCTCCTTCCGAAATTGCCCAAGGATTGCCGGATTATCCTCCTCGGCGACGCCGAGACGAGCTTGCCGGTGCTGGCGACCTACGACAGCCTCATCGAGGCCGAGAGCGAGGATTACGAATGGCCGGAGTTCGACGAGCGGGATGCCGCGTCCCTATGCTACACCTCGGGCACCACCGGCCATCCCAAGGGCGTCCTCTACAGCCACCGCTCGACGGTCATCCACGCGCTCGCCGCATCCCTGCCGCATTCGATCCCGATGACGGCGTCGGACGTGGTGTGCCCGATTGTGCCCTTGTTCCACGCCTGCGGCTGGGCCACCGCCTATACCGCGCCGATCAACGGGGCGAAGCTGGTGTGGCCGGGGGCGCGGCTCGACGGCGCGAGCCTGTGCGAGTTGTTCAATGCCGAGGGCGTGACGCTGAGCCTCGGCGTGCCGACAGTATGGCTCGGCTTCGAGGCGTATCTGCGCGAGACCGGCAAGACCTGTTCGACGCTGCGCGGCGTCCTTTCCGGCGGCGCGGCGGTGCCGCCCTCGCTGATGGAAGCCTTCGAAGCGCGCGGCATCGACATGGTCCAGGGCTGGGGGATGACCGAGATGAGCCCGCTCGGCACCGTCTCGGCGCTGAAGGCGAAACACGCCAAGCTCGATGCGGCGGGCAAGCGCGCGGTCAAGGCCAAGGCCGGCCGGCCGGTCTTCGGCGTCGAGATGAAGATCGTCGGCGACGATGGCAAGAAACTGCCGCATGACGGCACATCGGTCGGCGAACTCCTGGTTCGGGGCCCGTGGATCGTCAGCGGCTATTTCGAGAACGCCGAGGCAACCGCCGCCGCGGTCGAGCCCGACGGCTGGTTTCATACGGGCGATGTCGCCTCGATCGATCCCGACGGCTACATGCAGATCAGCGACCGCCGGAAGGACGTCATCAAGTCGGGCGGCGAGTGGATCAGCTCCATTGATCTCGAAGTCGCCGCGATGGCGCATGGCGATGTCGGTGAAGCCGCGGCGATCGCAATTCCCCATCCGCGTTGGGGCGAGCGCCCGCTCCTCATCGTCACGCCGCGCCCGGGAACCCCGGCGGGCCAGCGGCCGGAACGGAGCGCGCTGATCGCGTTTCTGGGCGAGCGCTTCCCGCGCTGGATGCTGCCCGACGATGTGGTGATCGTCGACGAACTGCCGCATACCGCGACCGGCAAGGTCATGAAAACCCGCCTTCGCGAGCTCTACGCGGCACACACGCCGCCCGATCGGTGAGCCTGTCGATGGCCTCCATTACCCCCACCAGCGGCGCGCGTGAGCGCGCCGCCGAGTTCTGCCGCCGTTTTGGCCTGCGCGTCCCGATCCTGATGGCGCCGATGGCCGGGGCCTGCCCGGCCGGCCTTGCCGCGGGGGTGGGCAATGCCGGCGGGATGGGCGGACTTGGCGCGCTGATGACCGCGCCCGACGGGATCGCCGCCTGGGCGGCGCAGTTTCGCGGGGCAAGCAACGGCACCTTCCAGATCAATCTGTGGATCCCCGATCCGCCGCCGCTGCGCGACTCCGAACACGAGCGCCGGGTGCGCGAATTTCTCGGGCAATGGGGTCCGCCGGTGGCAGCAGAGGCGGGCGATGCAGCGCCGATTGATTTCGACGCGCAATGCGAAGCGCTCCTCGCCGCCGCCCCGCGGGTCGTCTCCTCGATCATGGGGCTCTTCCCCGAGGCTTTTGTCGCCGAACTCAAGGGGCGCGGCATCGCCTGGTTTGCCTGCGCGACGACGCTCGCCGAGGCGCGCGCCGCCGAAGCTGCCGGGGCCGATGCG
>JBARKH010000129.1:0-14279 GCA_049801295.1 Allostellaceae bacterium
GACACGCTGACCCGGAAAACCGAGGCCGCCGACCGCGCCGCCATGCCGCCGTCGATCGCCGCCAGAACCCGTGCCCGCAGGTCCTCCGAATAGCTCTGCCCCTGCCGCCAGACCATCGATGCTCCCCCAACATCTTGCGGTCACGACAGCGAATCACACTTTTCCTGGTCTGGGAATCGCTTTCAGCGATTCCAGCCAATGCGACTATGCTCTAACATCGCGCGCGCCAGAGACCTGATCGCCGCGCCCCTGCCGTCGGTGGACCCGCCGGCAGAGCACGACGACACGCACCGGGAAGCCGGCGCCGCCACGGACCATCGCCCACCATGCCCCTGTTGCGGCGGCCGCATGATGATTGTCGAGGTCTTTGGGCGTGGCGGTGCACCGCGCGCCCCGTCATCGCCCGATGCCGGGGTCAGGACCGCAACCCCATGATGGCTGTGGTTACTTCATCGCATCGGTCACTCACCGGAGGACGCTTCCGGTGCCGCAGCTCCGTTGCGTCATGGCCTCCGAATGCCGGTTCTATGCCGCCCATCACACCGAAATCGCTCCGTCGAAAACAGCAGCGGCAACGCTCTGCCAGCTGCAATCGTCGATCCACCACCGACTCCCTCATCCAGCGCATCATTCGCGCGCCCCGCCCCGCCGTCAAATCGCCATAGACGGCCACCGCTCGCGCCGCCCGCCGCGGGTTCCTTCCCTGAAGGCTTTCGGACGCCGGCCCTCAGCACCGGTGGATACGACACGACGGGCCGGCATCCGAAACCCTGCACAACTTGCGACCAACAACGACCCCGGCGTCAGCGGCAGCTCGGCGCCGACACCGGACCTCCGTCGGCGGCCATAGCGGCGGGTCGCTTAGTGGCCTGTACACGATCGACGAGTGTCGGTTGCCGGGTGCCTGATCGAGCGCCGGCGAATTAGCCCGATACAGCAGCCGGTCGGAAGCGATGCAGCTCAGCGTTGACCCAACCTTCGGCGCCGCGCCGCATCCTCGAACGCTTGCAACTGCGGATGCCAGGCCTGCCACGGCCATTTGCGGGCCTCGTGCACGACCAGATCGCGCGAGACGCCGGTGTCTCTCAGCTCGCTCTCCAGCATCATCGCCAGTTCGCGTCGCTGCCGATGACGATCCTCCCAAAGGCGCAGCATCCGCAGGATTGTAGGGCGGACGCCAAACCGTGTTTTCGCTCTGTTTCGCTGTGTCGCCCGACTGTATTGCCGGGCAACCGGTGAATCCCAAAACGCAGTCATGTCTTTTCTCCCTCCCTGGCCTCACTAGCTGAGCGGATCTCGTTTAGACTTGGCGTTCGCTCCAAGACGGGATCTGCGGACGGGTTGAAGGGGGCGGACCGCAGAGCATCGGCACGATCGTTGTGGCAGCGTGTCTTTCGGATAACCCGCGCAACATCAGCGCCCAGCGCAACCGCACTCGTGGTTGGCGGCTGCGCCGCACCATGCGGCTGGGGTCCAAGCTTTCCCGTGCTGCCGCCAGGGAGATCATCAGGCGCCATTGATAGAAGCCCATCGTTCGAGCCCTCCCGATCGCTACTCGCCGTGCGTCAGTCTCGATCGCTCAAAGGGCCGAGGCAGATCTGTTGCTGCTGCTCTTGACCGGTACAGCCGAGGGGCTGAGGACTTCCCGCAGTCGCATCACGTTCAACGGCAGCATGACCGCGTGCAGCAGCACGATCGGCCAAAGCCGAGCCGTTGACCCGTAGGCAACGAAAGCGAAGTTGCTGGCAATCCCTAGAGCGCGCAGCGTTACCATCGTTTTCGCACAAAACGTTGCCAGTACCAGACTGGCGGCGAAGTAGCCTATCCCATCAAGCGCGGTCATGACCGTCTTCCCCAGATAGACGGCCTGAAATCTCTCCTCCGCGATAGCCGCTCACAGCCTGCTGAAGATCTCCGCAAAGGATATTGGATAGGTGATCGCCGTGACGGCTGACACACCACCGCCATACGGGCGAGTCCGTCGCGAAATGCGGCTCTCGCGTTTTCATAGCGTGGAAAGACTGCGTCCTTGACGGTGTTGGGCGCGCGATCCGGGTGGCCGGCGTCGAACGGCGGAACTGGATCGTATTCGATGCTCAGTTGAATTGCCTGAGCCACGGTCTCGCCGGCGATCTCGGCCGCGATGCTGAGGCCAAAATCAATGCCCGCGGTGACGCCGCCCGCGGTGATCACATTGCCGTCTTTGACGATGCGAGATCTCTCGGGGATGGCGCCGACCAACGGCAGCAGTTCGGTGTACGCCCAATGTGTGGTTGCACGGCGGCCTTTGAGCAGTCCCGCAACACCGAGGATGAAGGCACCGGTGCACACGGACGTCACATATCTAGCCGTCTGCGACTGCTGCCTCACGAATTCGATCGTCTCCGCATCGCCCATCGCCCGAACAACTCCGGCGCCGCCGCCCGGGATGCAGATCAGGTCGAGGCGGGGGCAATCCGCGAAGGTGTGCGTGGGTACGAGACCAAGACCACTGTCGCTCGGCACGGGAGCGGCCGATTTGGCGATGATATGCATCGCCGAGCCAGGCAACCGCGCGAGAACCTGCTGCGGACCCGTGAAGTCGAGCTGCGTCAGCTCGGGAAAGATGACAAAGCCAACGTTGAAGAAGGACATGCTCGGTCTCCACTTGTCTTAAAGCGGGAGCGGAACTCGCTCGGGGAGGTGGCAATCGTGCGAGCGAATGCACGATCCATCCTGCGCAGCGAGCCAAATCCACAGGCGAACGCAATGGTCTCTACATGCTCATCTGTCTCGAGCAATCGGCGGCGCGCGAGATCGATGCGCACGCGCTCGACGAAGTCCGCTGGGCTAACGTTCAAATCCGAACGGAACATCCGGCTCAGCGAGCGCAGCGAGACCCCGGCTTCTATTGCTAGAATTTCGGTCCGCCAATCGGCGCGGGGATGTACGGTCACCCGTTCCACGAGCTGTTTAATCTTGGTATTGCCGACGGACTGCGCCGCTAGCTCGGCAGAGAACTGGCTCTGGCCGCCCGGCCGGATACGAAAGACGACGTGCCGCCGTGCGATAGCAAGGGCGACGTTTCGGCCAAGGTCCGCCTCGATCATCCCTAGTGCTAAATCCATTCCGGCGGTCACGCCCGCGGAGGTCCAGATCCCGCGATCCTCGATATGGATCGCATCGCCTTCGACCAGCACCGCCGGGCGGAATCGCTTCAGCGCGTCGACCTCGCTCCAATGGGTCGTTGCCCGCCGCCCGTCGAGCGCTCCGGCCGCGGCTAGGAAAAACGTGCCGGTGCACACTGATGCGATACGAGGCACACGGCCGATCGCCCGGGACACAATTTCCGTTGCCGCTCCTTGCGCGAGTTCCTGACTCATGCCGGGCTCGCCGCCGACAGTCAGGAGAGTGTCGGTGTGCCCAAGCCGCCCATTCGTGATCTGCGTGTAAGCTATATCGGCGACGAGCTGAACGCCGGACGAGGTTGGAAACGGACCGGCCTGCGGTGCCGCTATCTCGATGCGATAGACCAGACGCGAGACCTCATCGTTGGCTCCAGCGAACATCTGGAGGGGGCCCGCGATATCCAGCAGCTGGCCGTGCGGAAAAGCGAGCAGAAGGATGTTGTGTGGTGTCGACATGAAGCGACTTTAACAGCGACCCGTTCTGGCCTAAATGCCAAAGATCGGTCAATTCAGGCCAACGTCAGGAACCACAGCAAAGGTCGCCTTTGGGGCAGATTGAGCGGTTCCCGCGGTCAACGCCGAACAGCCGGTGTCATATTCGAAAGCGGTCCGTGGCTATTGATGATTGGCGACGCAGGCTTTTTTTGTCAGGCTCTAGACTGATTGACGTCCGACAGGCGTCGAGAACGCCGTTGCTGCTCATGTGACGGCGGAGGATGCCGTGATCCACGATTGCCTGGGAACCCCAAGGAGCACGGCGATGCCCTCGGAGCCACCCAAGCCCTGCCTGCCGGAAATAGGCCCCGCCGCTCAACCCCGCCGCCCGGGATTGTCGGTCAAGATAGGCCCGCACATAGACGTGGCGGCACGCCGTCGGGAGAACAACAATGCCCAGCAAGACCTATAGCGGCAACTACACAACCGGCATTACGCTGGGCGCCAACAATCCAATTTACATAACCGGGACGGTCTCGACCACTTCCACCGACGGCGTTGACGGGACCAGTCAGCCCTACACAATAGTCAATTCCGGCAGGATCGAGACGAGCTACGGTAAAGGCAACGGCATTTATCTGGTGAAAACCAGCCGCGTCACCAATACCGGTACGATCGAGGCTACGGGCGGCTACTACGGCGTCGGCGTCAACCTGTACGCCGGCGGCAGCGTCACCAATGGCGCTCCGGGTGCCACGACGGCGCTGATTTCAGGATATTACGACGGAGTGTTGATCGTGCACGCCGCCGGTACCGTGGTCAACGACGGCAAGATCACGGCCACCGGCACCGGCGGCCTCGGCGTCTTCTTCCCGGACATCGGCGTAGTGCTGGACGACGGCGGCAGAGTCACCAATGGCGGTCCGGGTGCCACGGCAGCGCTGATTTCAGGAGCTCGCGGCGGGGTCTTGATCGGTGCCGTACCCGGCACCGTGTTCAACGACGGCAAGATCACGGGTACCGGCGCCAACGGTGTCGGCGTCCAGCTGGACGACGGCGGGAAGATCACCAATGGCGCCGGCGTCCCGACGGCGCTGATCTCGGGCTACACCGACGGGGTCGAGGTCTTCGCCGCGAGCGGCACGGTGGCAAATGACGGCACGGTCGCGGGCACCGGCGCCAGCGGCGTCGGCGTCCAACTGAACGCCGGCGGCAGCGTGACCAATGGCGGGTCTGCCGCGCCGGCAGCGCTGATTTCAGGGAATTACAACGGCGTCTACGTCGGCGCTATCGCCGGCACCGTGGTCAACGACGGTACGGTCAACGGCGGGAGCGGCGTCTGGCTGAACGACGGCGGCAAAGTTACCAATGGCGCGCCAGGCGACCCGACGGCGCTGGTCTCGGGCTATGCCAACGGGGTCTATGTCAAGACAGGCGCGGTCGCCGTCACCAATGACGGCACGATCGAGGGCACCGGCGCCAGCGGCATCGGCGTCTGGCTGAATGCCGGCGGCGGCCTCACCAATGGCGGGCCGGGCGTCACGACGGCGCTGGTCTCGGGCTATTCCTACGGCGTCTTCATCGCGACCGCCGCCGGCACCGTGGTCAACCGCGGCAGGGTCGAGGGCACCGGTATCGGCGGCGTCGCCATCAAGCTTGGGGACGGCGGCAAGCTCACCAATGGCGGCCCGGGCGTCACCGCGGCGCTGGTCTCGGGCTACCGCTTCGGGATCGAGGTTTTTGGCGCGACCGGCACGGTGGCGAATGACGGCACGGTGGCGGGTACCGGCGCCTTCGGCGAGGGCATCCAGCTGGGCGCCAGCGGATCGGTAAGCAATGGTGCGCCGGGCGTCACGACGGCGCTGGTCGCGGGATACTCCTACGGGGTCGTCATCGGGCCGAGCGGCGCCGGCGCCGTGGTCAATGACGGCACGATCGCCGGCCGGGGCGTCGGCAGCGTGGGGGTCAAGCTGGGCGATGGCGGAACGGCAACCAATGGCGCGCCGCTCGTCACCGCGGCGCTGATCGCCGGATATGGCAACGGCATCGTCGTATCAAGTGCAGCCGGCACGATCACCAATCACGGCACGATCGCGGCGCTCGGCGCGAGCGGAGTCGGCGCCGCTTTCGTCGGTTTCTACGCCAATACGCTGACCAACGCCGGCACGATCATGGGCGCCGGCGGCACCGCCGTCCAATTCGGCGGCGGCAACGATTTGCTGATCGTCGATGCCGGCGCGGTGTTCATGGGCACCGTCAGCGGCGGCGCGGGGACGAACAAGGTCGAGTTCGCTGTTGCCGGCACGGATAACGTCACCGGGTTCACCGGCTTCGAAACCATTGTGCTGGCCAATGGCGGCACCGACAGCTTGACGTTGACAAGCGCCAACTTCGCCGGCGTCGCGAGCGGCAAGATCACCATCAACGATGGCAATTCCGGGAATACCGTCAGCGCGGCCACCTTGCCGTCGAGCGGTGCGATCATCGTTCACGCCGGAGGTGGCACCGACACGCTGGCGGGCGGCGCGGGCGCTGATATCTTCTTCGCCGGCGGCAAGACCAAGATGACCGGCGGCAGCGGCGCGAACCGGTTCACCTTCGCCGACATCGGCAGCAACACGATCACCGATTTCGCAGCGAGTTCCACCAACATGATCGTGCTGCGCGATTCCGGGTTCAACCTCGGCGTCGACGACGGGATGGGCACCGGCAGCGCGCAACACCTCGCCGCCAGCGTCTTTGTCACCAATTCGACCGGCAGCTTCACGACGACCGGCCAGCGCTTTGCCTACAATACGACGAACGGCACGCTGCGCTACGACAAGGATGGCAGCGGCGGGAGTTTCAGCGCCGGCACGGTGGTGGTGCTGAGCGGGCATCCGGTCCTCAGCGCGGGCTCGGCGGGAAACCTGTTCTTCACCTCGTAAAGCGAGGGCGAGCAGCAAGCCTGCCGCGGCAGGCGGCAATCGCGTAATATTCCCGCAGCAGCGGGGGGCGCGACCGCGCTGGGAGCCGGCCCTATGACCTCTACGCCGAGCGGGCAAGGACATTATCAGACGTCCGCCCGGGGCTTCATTTTCGACCCGCTCTTCGCCGTGGGTGTCGACCGACAATGGCTGGAAAGGGGCAACTTGAGCGGTTCCCGCGGCCAAGGCTGAGCGGCTGTTGTCGGTGGGTGAACCGACCCTCGCCAGGTCGCTCGGCAACGGGCGAGAGGCGCCGAGAGCGGCCGTCTGGCGCGCCACTATCGAACCGCTCAAGTCGACCCGTAACGGCCGTTCATCGGAGCTCGGGAAATCGGCCGCTCGTGACCCCGCACTCGGCTATTCGCGGAGATTTGTGCAAAAAGGCACGCGCCGAGGGTCGATGGGCCTACCCTCAGAGGGGTTGGGCGATCACCGCGTCCCGCCGCTCGGCGGCGCGGATCGCGATGTCGTGTAACAAATAGGCGAGGCGGCTGCGGCACCACGGCTGGCCCGACAGCGCGTCGTATTTGGAGGGCATCGCATAGCCGGCCGGCATCGCGGCGGCGAGGCGGAAATGCCGCGCGGTGGCGACGCAACGCCACGCATGATCGGCAAAGGCGACGATCCCGACAGTGCCGAGCGACGCCGGATCGCGCACCCGCTGGACGACCTCACCGACGACCCCCGAGGTGCTTAGATAGCGGGGTTCCGCCCGCTCGTCCCGCTTGGGGAAGATTGCGATGAGCTGGTCCGGCGGCACCCGTTCGCCGATCGCCTCGGCGACCTCCCACTGGGCATAGATCGGCGCCCCGGTCTGTCGGTGCAGCCGTAGCGCGACCTCGCCGAGCGCTTCATTGACCGGGCCTGGCTCGCGATTGCCGTTCGCCCGCATCCGGTTGCCGAAGGTGAAGGCGAGGATCGTGGCGATCTGCTGCGTCGCGATTTCAGGCGCCCGCCACGACAGCGCGTCGTCGCCGAGCAGCCTGGCGAGCGTCTCAGCCGCCGCCTGATCGCCGAGCTCGCTGGCGAGGTGGACGGCGATCCGCTCGATGATGCTGTCGCGTGCAGTCATGATGACGTGCTTTCGAGCGGAACTTCCTCTCGCTTGTCAAGCATTTCGGGCTCTGACAGGATCGCTGCAAGGGGAGGAAACGACAAATGACCTCGCGCATGCGGCGGCGGAAATTCCTGCAGGCGAGCGCGGCGACGGCGGGTTCGCTGCTGCTGCCCGGCAAGGCGCCGGCGCAGGGCGGCGCCAAGCCGCTGTCGGGGACCACACTCAACATCGCCTGCTGGAGCGCGCCGTACGCCAAGCTGGTGGCCGACTACATACCCGAGTTCGAAGCGGCGACCGGCGCCAAGGTCAATTACGAGACCCCGTCCTTCCCAATATACAACCAGCGGATCGACGTCGAGTTGTCGACCCACGGATCGGCGTATGACGTGCTGAATGTGACGTTCATTTATGTCGGCCGCTGGATCAACGCCGAGTGGTTCACCCCGCTCGACGAGTTCTTCAAGGACCCGCGTAAGACGCCGGCGGATTGGGACGTCGGCGATTTCCTGCCGGGCGCCGCCAACACGTTCAAGGACAAAGCGGGCAGGCTCTACGCGATCCCATGGACCGCCGACATCTACATGGCGGGCGCGGCGCGTTACGACCTGTTCGAGAAGGTCGGCAAGCAGATGCCGGACAATTTCGACGCGCTGCCCGACACGATGAAGGCAATACACAAGCAGGACGGGGTGCCCGCCTTTCTGACCGAAAACCATTTCGGCTGGAGCTTCATCCCGTTCCTGCAAGGCTTTGGCGGCAACGTCTTCCGCGACCCGCCCGACGATTTGATGCCGGTGCTCGATACATCCGAGGCAATCGCCGGGGCGGAGTTCTTTTCCAGCCTGGTGCGCGATTACGGTCCCGACGGTGCGATCTCCTATACATATGACCAGGTGGTCGCGACGCTGAAGGCGGGGCGTGCCAACTATTCGCCGAATGGGCAGATCTTCATCCTGCAGATGGGGTCGGCCGACAGCAAGGTCGCCAAGACGTGCAACTTCTCGATGTGCCCCGAGGGCCCGAAGGGCCGGTTTCCCGGCGTCGCGACACATGGCTGGGGCATCCCGGTGGGCTCGAAGAACAAGGACGCGGCCTGGCAATTCATCACCTGGGCGATGTCGAAACCGGTGATCAGGAAGATGGTCGTCGAGCGCGGCTACAGCTCGATCACCCGCCGCTCGCTGATTGAAAGCCCTGAGTTCAAGGGCAAGCTCAACATCAACGGGCACGATATCTCCAAAATCTATCTCGACACGATCGAACTCGGCACCCGTGGCTACATGAAATATCGCACCGTCCACGTCTACCCGCAGGTCGACAAGCAGATCGACATCGCGATCCAGAACATCGTCTCGCGCCAGATGTCGGCGGAGGCGGCGATGAAGCAGGCGCAACAGAACTCGCTGACCGAGCTGAAGCGGGCCGGCGTCAAGCTATAGGGCGCCGGCGGCGCCGGCGATGACGCAGCCTGCCTCGGTCGAACGGGTTGTACCGGCGCGCGCGGCCCTGCCGGATTGGCGCCGGGAGCAAGCCCGAGCCTTCGCGCTGGGACTGCTTCCCGCCCTCCTCGTCCTCGCCGCGATCACGCTTGGCCCGACGATCTATCTGCTCGTCACCAGCCTGACGCCGCTCGACCCGGTCCACCCGCGCAGCGCATTGGACTTCTCCGATCCGGTCGCCAATTACCGCACCCTGATGGGCGACGCGCGGTTCCTGAATTCGCTATGGGTGCAGCTCAAATTGTCGCTTGCCACGGTCACGTTGCAGCTGGCGATCGGGCTCGGTGTCGCGTTGCTGCTGAACGCCGGCTCACGCTTCCTCGAGGCGGTGCGCACCGCCTTCATATTGCCGATGGTGTTGCCGCCGATCGTTGTGGCGGTCATCTGGAAGTTGATCTTCACCCCCGATGTCAGCCCACTGCACCGGGCGCTGGCGGCAATCGGACTGCCGGTGCATTCGCTGATCGCCGACCCGGTCATGGCACTGTGGGCGATTATCCTCGCCGATACCTGGGAATGGTTTCCGTTCACCATGCTGATGGTGCTGGCGGCGTTGCAGATGATCCCCGGCGAGCCGATCGACGCCGCGCGGATCGACGGCGCCGGCCCTGTCGCGCTGTTTCGCTACATCCTTTTTCCCTACATCCGCCCGACGCTTGTCGTCGCCGGGCTGTTCCGGCTTATCGACAGCGTCAAGGCCTTCCCGCTGATCTACGTGTTGACCAACGGCGGACCCGGCACAGTGACCGAGGTCACCAACTACTATGCCTTTGTCGAGGCCTTCAATTTCTCCTATTGGGGCTACGGCAGCGCGATCGCGACCTTGATGATGGCCGGCGTCCTCTTGTTGAGCTGGCTGATCGGCCGTCTCGACGCGGAGCAGCAGCGCGATGCGTAGCAAACGCACCTTCATCAACGGTGTGGCGGCGCTGATCTCGATGATCGTGCTGTTTCCGGCATTGTGGATGCTCCAGCTGTCGTTCCGCGCCGGCGGCGATATCTTCGATATGAGTCTCGTCTTCGTCCCAACCTTCGAAAACTACCGGGCCTTGTGGACCGGCCTGTTCCCCGGTTCGCTCAGCAACAGCCTGATTGTCGGCCTTGCCGCGACGGTGTTGTCGCTGGCGTTGGGGGTCCCCGCGGCATACGCGCTGTCACGCTGGCGATTCCGCGCCAGCCGGTCGATCGCCTTGTGGATCTTGGCGACACGCATGGCGCCGCCGGTGGCCTTCACGATCCCGTTCTTCCTCGCGTACCGCTTTCTTGGGTTGCTCGACACCCTCGCCGGGCTTGTCGTGATCTATCTGACCTTCAACCTCGCGCTCGTCGTCTGGATGATGCGCAATTTCTTCGACGGGGTGCCGCGCGCCCTTGAAGAAGCCGCCTGGATCGACGGCTGCGGCGTATGGAGCGGGTTTTACCGCATCGCCCTACCCCTCGCGGCACCGGGCCTGGCGGCCACTGGAGTGTTATGCTTCATCCTCTCATGGAACGATTTCTTCTACGCACTGATTCTGACGCGGACGCGGGCAATGACGGCGCCGGTCGCGATCGTCAATTTCATGCAATACGAGGGGTGGGAGTGGGGCAAGATCGCCGCCGGCGGAACCCTCGTGATGCTCCCGGTCGTCGCCTTCAGCATCCTTGTGCGCCACTATCTCGTGCGCGGGCTGACCGCCGGCGGCCTCAACGAGTGAGCCGCCGCTACGGCAAGCGAGACCAGGCTGGGCCTGCCCGCGATGGTATGCTGTAGACTGGCACCGCAGCCGGCCGAGATGGCCTAACACGAGCGTCGGTCCCGAGTGTCCGCTTGCGCGCGCTGACCGCAACGGCTGCTGATGGCGCAGGGTGTTAACGACCACGCGGATCGCCAACGCCCGCTTTCCACCCGATCTCGCGGTTTGCGACCGTGATGCCGAATGGCGAGTCTTTGCGGCGGTAACGGCCGTTGACGGGTGTGCGGAGACGCATCGCCGGAGAGGATCGCGGCCCCGCATCTCGCGTGGCCGCGACCCCTGTCATCAGTTCATAGCTCGACCTGCTCGGAAATGCTGAGCGCGTCATCGACCTCGATGCCGAGATAGCGGACCGTGCTTTCGAGCTTCGTGTGTCCGAGGAGCAGTTGGACGGCTCGTAGGTTGCCCGTCTTCTTGTAGATTTGGGCCGCCTTCGTCCGCCGCATCGAATGCGTGCCGTAGGCGGAGCTGTCAAGCCCGGCGCTCTCGACCCAGGCATGGACGATCCGCGCATACTGCCGGGTCGAGACGTGCGGCTGCGCCCGGAAGCGGCTCGGGAAGAGGTGCCGTCCGTTCCTGGCCTCGACCTCGGGAAGCCAGGCTCGGATCGCGGCTCGGGTCTGTTCGGTGATTTCGAACTGCACCGGCCGACCGGTCTTTTTCTGAATGACGGTGGTGCGGTCTCGCACCCGGCCGCCGGCGCAGACATCGTCGACCTGTAGTCGGACGAGATCGCAACCTCTGAGCTTGCTATCGATTGCGAGATTGAACAACGCGAGGTCACGTGCTCGGTGCTGGAGCTGGAGCCGCACCCGGATTGCCCAAACGTCCTTTGGTTTCAGTGGTCGCTTCTGCCCGGTCAGACGGCCCTTGTTCCAGGGAACATTCTGCATGAACGCCTCCATCGAGCCGACCGCCCCTCCTCAGCTCCCGCCGATCAGCGGGCGAGGCAAATCTATAGGAACGACGGATCATGGCATCTCTCCCGACGTTGAATCCGGGCATGCCCGCCTGCCGAACCCGACCCAAAACGGACCCTCATGACCGCGCCCGCGAGCGAGCCGCGGTGCGGGAAACCGGACGTTCGGGGCCCGTACGACCTGCCGGCGAAAGATCGCGCGCCGGTTGCGCGGCTCGCTATACTCGGATGGGGAGGAGCCAAGCGTGCCCGTCCACCCGGTAGAGCGCAAACTCGCTGCGATCTTCGCCGCCGACATCGCCGGTTATAGCCGGTTGATGGCGCGCGACGAGGTCGGCACGGTCGCGCGGCTGAAGGCATGCCGCGCCATTGTCGATGAACTGATCGCCGAGCACCGGGGCCGCATCTTCAACACTGCCGGCGACAGTGTCATCGCCGACTTCGCCAGCGCGGTCGACGCCGTGCAATGTGCGGTCGCGGTGCAGACGGCAATCGCGGGAGAGAATTCGGACCGTGCCGCCGATGAGTCGATGCAGTTCCGCATCGGCGTGCATGTCGGCGATGTCATGGTCGACGGCGAGAATCTACTCGGCGACGGGGTCAACATCGCGGCCCGGTTGGAAGGCCTTGCTAAGCCGGGCGCGATCTATGTCTCGGCGGTCGTCCGCGATCAGGTTGGCAACAAATTGCCGTTGGCGTTCGACGACCTCGGCGATCAGCAGGTCAAGAACATCGCCGAGGCGATCCGAGTCTACCGGGTGCGAAAGGCGGTTCAGCCCTACGCCGCGCTGCCGCTCCCTGACAAGCCATCGATTGCCGTGCTGCCGTTCCAGAACATGTCCGGCGACCCCGAACAGGAATATTTCGTCGACGGCATGGTCGAGGAAATCATCACCGCGCTCAGCCGCATCCGCTGGCTCTTCGTCATCGCCCGCAATTCGAGCTTCACCTACAAGGGCCAAGCGGTCGATGTGAAACAGGTCGGTCGCGAACTTGGCGTGCGCTACGTCCTCGAAGGCTCGGTGCGCAAGGGCGGAAACCGGGTGCGCATCACCGCGCAGTTGATCGATGCCGAAACCGGCGCACATCTCTGGGCCGACCGCTTCGATGGCTTGCTCGAAGACGTGTTCGATCTGCAGGACAAGGTGGCCTCTAGTGTCGCCGGAGTCATCGAGCCGACGTTGCGGATCGTCGAAATCAGCAAATCCGCGAGCCGGCGCGCCAGCGATCTGAGCGCATACGATCTCTACTTGCGAGGGCTTCCGTACTTATCTTGGGGCCATCAGCAAGTCATGCGGGGCCTCGGCATGTTCGAGGAGGCAATTGCGCGCGACCCCAATTACGGCCCGGCGCTCGCGGCAGCCGCGCATTGTCGTCTGATGCTCGCAGAAGGCGGTTGGGTCGATGATGGAGATGCAAACCGCACGCATGCGGTCGATCTCGCTCGCGAAGCCTTAAGAGCGGCGCCAGGCGATCCCAACATACTCGCTACATCCGCCGGAGTTATTGCGTATTTCGGTGCGGCCGACCACGACACTGTCATCGCATTAATACAACGGGCCTTGGCCCTTAATCCGAGTTCAGCGCGAGGGTGGAATTGGAACGGTTGGTTGATGCAATGGGCTGGCCAGTCTGACCTGGCTATCGAGCATTTTGAGAAGTCGATGCGCCTCACGCCACATGATGGCATGGGCCTATCTTTTGCCGGGATCGGAGGTGCGCACTTCGTAGCCGGCCGGTTCGAAGACGCGGTAGGAAAACTAATGGCTTCTTTGGAGGAGTTGCCCTCATTCACCTTTACCTACCGTGTTCTAGCATCTGCCCTCGCTCATTTGGGCGAACTCGAGGAGGCAGGTAAAGTCATCGAGCGTCTGCGGACGCTCACCCCAATCATCCTCCCGCTGTCGATCGCGTTCCGAAAGCCCGAGCACCGCGAGCTTTTGCTGTCGGGCCTGCGCCTGGCGATGGGCGAGACGGAATGACCGCCACCCGTGGGCTCGCCGCGATCCTCACCGACCGACGTGCGAAGGTCGGCTTTTGAATGCGTGGCTATCACCGGCCGGGCAAATCGGGTAGGTCCGCAAATCCACCCCGTGCCGACCTTGCGAACACATCGGGGCAAGGTCCGGAAGGGGGCATGGCACGAAGAGTAGTCCCCGTCACCAGGGCCGAGGGTCGGCTGCCGGTTCAGTGAGCCGACCCTGGCCGCGACGCTCGGCAACGGATCAGACGCGCCGATTCCGGCCATCCGGATTCTTGGGGATCAGCGGGTCAGATCGGCGATAAAGCGGCTGGTCGATCAACCGCCGTCAGCGTGGCGCCGGCAGCAGCGGATTGTGGTCGCCGCCACCCGGGTCGCCGGGAGGGCCGGTGGCGAGCAGCGTCTCGCCGGCGCAGGCTGGCAGATTGGTCGCGGGAGCGCCCGGCAGATGATTGGATAGGTTGCCCGCTTCTGCCGCGCCGAAGAAGAGGTGGGCCGGGGCGATATCGTTGAAGGTCG
>JBARKH010000130.1:0-2978 GCA_049801295.1 Allostellaceae bacterium
GGCCGACGGTACCCACGTGCTCGCCGACACGAACGCGGCAACCAGCATGGCCAGCCAGCGGAAATTCACACGCTTCGAACTCAAGACCCCCACCCCGACGCTTGCGCTACCCCAACCGCGAAACGCGTCAGGTCACGAAGCGGTTCATCAAAACATCCGGCGGATATTGGCCAGATCGTTCCAGGTAGCAAATACCATCAGCGTCAGCACCAGCGCCAACCCCAGGCGGAAGCCATATTCCTGCGCGCGCGGGCCCAGCGGTTTGCCGCGAATCGCCTCGGCCGCGTAGAACAGCAGGTGTCCGCCATCAAGCACCGGCACCGGGAACAGGTTGATCAGCCCGAGATTGACGGACAGCACCGCGATCAGCCAGAGCAGCGGCCCAATACCGAGCTGTATGACTTCGCCCGACAATTGGGCAATGCGCAGTGGCCCCCCTAATTCATCGGCGCTGCGCGTGCCGATCACCATCTGCCACAATGCCTCGAGCGTCGTGGCCGACAGGTTCCAGGTCTCGCCGACCGCGCGGGTTACCGCGCTCGCCGGATTGCGCTTGATGTATTTGGTGCCGCCGCCGCGTATGCCGAGCTGACCGATTTGGTGGCGACCCATGCGGTCGCTCTCCTCGACGCGGCTCGGCGTAACCTGGAGGGTTACCAGCTCTCCGTCGCGCCTGACGACGATCGTCATCGGTACGTCGGGATTGAGGCGCACCACCTGCTGGACGTCCTCGAACCGTTCGATCGGCCGCTGGTCGATGCTGACGATCGCGTCGCCCGGGCGCATCCCGCCGGCTTCGGCGGCGCTGCCCGGCGTGACCTGACCTACCTCCGCCGGGGTGAAGGGCTGGCCGTAGGTCATGAACAGCAGCGCAAGCACGATGATGGCGAAGATGAAATTCGCGAGCGGGCCGCCGACGACGATCGCGGCGCGCTGACCCAGCCGCTTGCATTGGAAGGAGACATCGCGCTCGGTCGCGCTGAGCTGGTCGAGCCCCGCGATCGGCAGCCCGGAGCTGGCATCGCTGTCGCCGAACATCTTGACGTAACCGCCGAGCGGGATCGTGCTGAACTTCCAGCGAGTGCCAGCGCGGTCCCACCAGCCGAAGAGTTCCGGGCCAAAGCCGATCGAGAACACCTCGACCTTCACCCCGTTGCGCCGGGCGATGAAGTAATGACCGAATTCGTGAACGAACACGAGTACGGTCAAGACCACAAGAAACCCGAGGGAGATCCACAGAAAGTGGGTAAGCCCGCCTTGGAATAACGTTACTATATGGCTCATCGTCTGTCCGTTATTGGACGGCGCGCGAGTATCCGCGCGCAGCAACCAGTTTTGCCGCGGTCTCGCGGGCGGCGCCGTCGAGCGTATAGACGTCGTCGAGTGAGTCGAGATTAACGTCGGGCATCAATTCGAGGGTGCGCTCCACCGTCGCCGCGATATCGAGAAATCCGATCCTACCTGCGAGAAACGCGTGAACGGCGGTTTCGTTCGCCGCGTTGAGCACGGTCGGGCCGCCGCCGCCGCGCGCCAACGCTTCGCGCGCCAGGCGCAGCGCCGGAAAGCGCTCCTCGTCGGGCGCTTCGAAGGTGAGCCGCCCGACATCGGCGAGGTCGAGCCGCTTGGTCGGGGCCGCGGTGCGCCCCGGCCAGCCGAGGGCATAGGCGATCGGGGTGCGCATGTCGGGGGAGCCGAGATGGGCCAGCACCGAGCCGTCGCAATAGGTGACCAGCCCGTGGATGATCGATTGCGGGTGGACGACGATGTCGATGCGCTCGGGCGCCAGCTGAAAGAGGTAATGCGCCTCGATCACCTCGAGCCCCTTGTTCATCAACGTCGCCGAGTCGACGGAGATCTTCGCGCCCATGCTCCAGGTCGGGTGCGCCACCGCCTCGGCCGGGGTCGCTTCGCGCATGGCGGCGAGGCTCTTCTCGCGAAAGGGGCCGCCGCTGCAGGTGAGGGTGATCTTCTCGATCCCCTCGACCCGGGTGAAATCGAAGCACTGCCAGATCGCGTTATGCTCGCTGTCGACCGGCAAGAGGGTCGCGCCGTGCGCGGCAACTTCGCGCATGAAGAGGCTGCCGGCGCAGACCAGCACCTCCTTGTTGGCGAAGGCGACGATACGCCCCTGACGGATCGCCGCGAGGGTCGGTTCGAGCCCGGCGGCGCCGACGATCCCGGCCATCATCCAGTCGGCTGGCCGCTCGGCGGCCTCGACCACGGCCGCGCGGCCGCACGCCGCCTCGATCCCGGTGCCGGAAAGCGCCTCCTTCAGCGCCGGATAATCGGCGGGATCGGCGACCGCTGCGAAGCGCGCGTCGAGCGCCTTCGCCTGCTCGGCCAGCAACGCAGCGTTGCGGTTGGCGGTCAAGGCTTCGACGGTGAAGGTGTCGCGATTGCGCAAGAGGAGGTCGACAGTGCTTTGTCCGATCGACCCGGTCGAGCCGAGGATCGTCACCCGCCGCGGCTGCCCGGAAATGGCACCGAAATCGGGGGTGGACCGCTTGTCGGCCTGAGTCGCCGCGGTCATCGCCATGTCAGCACGCTGCCGCCACCGGTCAGGGTCAAGAGCGCCACCGCCGGGATGACGGCGAGAAGGCCGTCGAGCCGGTCAAGTAGGCCGCCATGCCCAGGAATGAGGCCGCTCGAGTCCTTCACACCGAACCTTCGCTTGGCCACGGACTCCGCAAGATCGCCGAACTGCTCGACAATCGCAAGCCCCGCGCTTACCACCACGAGGAGTGTAACCGAACCGCCAAGAATGCGCGCCGTGCTCCATCCGGCGAGCGCGGCGCAGCCCGCCCCGCCGATCAGCCCGGCCCAGGTCTTGCGCGGGCTCCACTGCGGCGCCAGCAGCGGCCCGCCGACTTGCCGGCCGATCACGTAGGCGCCGATATCGGTCGACCAGACGACGGCGAAGATCCACAGGAGGGTAACCCGCCCGGCCCCATTCATCGGGGCGAGCCACAACAGCAGCA
>JBARKH010000131.1:0-3403 GCA_049801295.1 Allostellaceae bacterium
GCGGAGCGGCGAGCGCGAGCGGCCCGACAGTGGCCAGAACATCGCCGTGACGGCCGTGCTGCAGCGTCATATGGACGAGGCCAAGCAACAAGAGCAGCCGGGTTGGCGGCAGCCGCAGGCCCGTTGCAAAGCCGATCAAGAGTATGCCCAGGATCCACATCTCCAACGCCGGGGATTGGTGGAAATCCGGGCTCGCCCATTCGGCAAAGGTCGCCTGCAATACCGGCATTCCCATCAGCCGGATCGGTTGCACCAGGCCGGCGATGCCGTAGGGCGTCAGAAGCGCGGCGACCGCGGCAGCCAGGACAAACCCACCCCACCAGCGTCCCGCCGCCCAGCGCGAGCGGAGGGCGGGCGGCTGCAGCACCGCCTCGCCGGCGAGAAAGGCGGCAAGCGCCAACCCGAACATGAAACTGCCATGCAGATTGGCCCAGAGGACCATGACGAAGAGGGCGGCGAAGGGCGGCGGGCGATCGTCGTCGCGAGCACCAAGCAACAGCCCCGACCACAGGACGAGAAGCGGCAATGCGAGGATATGGGGCCGGGCCAGGGCGTGCGGCTGCAATAGGGCGGTGGCGGCGATCGATGCGATCAGCGCCGGCAGCGGCGCGAACCGCCGCAGCAGGAAACGCGCGAGCAGGGTGGCGGCCAGGGCGACGCTCACCGCGGTGAGGAGGATGACGCCGCCCCAGCCGAAATAATCGTAGACCGCGGCAAGGATGATTTCCGCCAGCCATTCGGACGAGATCCAATCCGCTCCGGGAATGGTGTGCGAGAACGGGTCATGCAGCGGCAGCGCCCGGTGCGCCAACATCCAGTTTCCGGTGGCGATATGCAGATAGGTGTCCGGGTCGTTGAGCAACGCCATCCGCTCGGCCAAGAGGCGACCGAACGCGATCACACCGACGATCAGCGGCCAGGAGGGGACCAGCCAATCCCGCCCGACACGCTGTCCTTGTCCCGGCGCGGGCTGGGACCCATTGGTCACCATGTCGGACGCGGATCGGTGGGTCCCGGCCGTTGGCGGGATGACAAATCAGGCTGAAGCCGCAGTGTGACGATCTCGAATGGGCGAAGATCGAGCGGCAAATCGCGCCCGGCGATCTCGATTGGCACCGGATTTTCCTCGATCAGATCGGTCGCCTCGGCCGCGGCGAGGGCGAAGCCGCAATGCAGCACCGTCCGCGTCGTGGCGCCGGCCGCCTCGTAGAGCCGGACGATGAGGCCGTGTCCGTCTTCGGCCTCCTTTAGCGTTCCAACGACAACATTCGCCGCCTCGGGCGCGAGCCAGGACACGGCCGCCGGCAGCGGCCCACCACCGGGAGGGGCAGCAAGCGGCCGCAGCTTCACGTTCAACTCGGATCCGGCGCGCGCCACCCCGCCCGCGACATGATCTCCCGCATGCGGATAGAGCGAATAGGTGAAGCGATGGCGCCCGCGGTCGGCGGTCGGGTCCGGGTATCCGGGGCTGCGCAACAGGTTGAGGTCGAGGATGTTGCCGCGCAGATGGTGACCGTATTTGCAGTCGTTCAACAAGGCGACGCCATAACCGCGATCGGACAGATCGACCCATTGGTGGGCGCAGACCTCGAATTTGGCGAGATCGGCCGGGGTGTTGCAATGCATTGGCCGGCGGATCGAGCCGAACTGGATGTCGCAGGTCGCCTCGTTTCCCCGGACGTCCACCGGAAAGCTGGTGCGCAGCATGCGCTTGTTTTCGCGCCAATCGACCGAGGTCACAAAGTCGACGCGGCGACTGCCGGCAAACACCACCACCTCCTGGCGCAGCACCGAATCGCCGAAGCGATAGCGGTGGCAAAGCGCCGCCCGCGGGCCATCCTCGACGATCTCGATCGCCTCGAGCACGAGGCGTTCGGGGGCGCGGTCGCGGTAATCCATCGGAATATCCCACGCGTCGCCCTCGTCGCGGTAGATCGCCAGCACATTGCCCGCCGCCCCGGGAGCGAGCACCTCGCGCCCATGCTCCTTGTCGAAGCAGGAGGCGATCGAGCCATCGCCGTTGAAGACGATCCGCAGCAGGTCGTTTTCGAGGCGCGTTCGCTCAATGCTGGGCGGGACAAAGTTCGGGCGAGCGGCGGCGTCGATCACCGCGTAGCCAATCGGCGGCACCTGCGCCATGACCCAGTTTCCGGCGAGGCGCAGCCATTCGCCGCGCTCCCAGGAAAGGCTGTTGACCACCACGATCGGGCGCTCTGCCCGCGAACCGTCGATCCGGCTGCATAGCGCGGCGTCCGCGGCCACTGTCAGCGCCTCGGTTTCCTCGATGAGAGCCTCGTAGCGTGGGGTCGCCTCGTCATAGACGCGGGCGATCGACGAGCCCGGCAGGATGTCGTGGAACTGGTAGAGCAACAGCTCTTTCCAGATGCGCTCCAGCTCGGCCCTCGGGTATGCCATGTCCGCAAATGCCGTGGCGATGGACGCCATCAGCTCGAGCTCGCGCAAGGCGAGTTCGAGCTTGCGGTTGAAGCGCTTGATGCGGCCCTGGGCGGTGTAGGTCCCCTGGTGGCGTTCGAGGTAGAGCTCGCCCGACCAGGTCGGATAGCGCGCGCCGTCCGCGGCGATATGGTGGAAGAACGCCGTCGCCGGCTCCTGCACCACCGGGCACAGCCCGGCGAGGTCGGTCTCGCGCGCCAGCCGCTCGAGATGCTCTTCGCCCGGCCCGCCGCCGCCGTCGCCGATGCCGAACAGCATGAGGCAGCGGTCGGACACCGCTTTTTCGAGGAAATTCTGTTCCGCGGCGAGGACCGAGCGCGGGCCCGCCACGCTGTTGTAGGTCGCCTCGGGCGGCAAATGCGCGAGCACTTTCGACCCGTCGATCCCCTCCCACCAGAACGTGTGATAGGGGTGCCGGGTGACCAGGCTCCACGACAATTTCTGGGTCATGAAATAGGGGACGCCCGACTTCGCCAGGATCTGCGGCAGGGCGCCGGTATAGCCGAAGACGTCGGGGACCCACAGGCAATCGGGATCCCGCCCGAATTCTTCGCGAAAGAAGCGCTTGCCGTAGAGGATCTGGCGAATCAGCGACTCGCCGGCCGGGAGGTTCGTGTCGGGTTCGACCCACATCGCGCCCTGGACCTCCCAGCGCCCTTCGGCGACGCGCCGCTTGATCCGCGCGTAGAGCTCGGGATAGCGCTCCTTGACCCATTGGTATTGCTGCGGCTGGCTGGCGCCGAACACATAGGCGGGATAGCGCTCCATCAGATCGAGCGTCGTCGCGAAGGTGCGGCCGCATTTCCTGATGGTCTCGCGGATCGGCCACAGCCAGGCGAGGTCCATATGGGCGTGGCCGACCGCGCTGATCGTCAATGATGGGGCGCCGCCGCGCATCGCCAGCACCGGCGCGAGGATGGCGCGCGCCCGCGCGGCTTCCGCGTCGGTG
>JBARKH010000132.1:0-3453 GCA_049801295.1 Allostellaceae bacterium
GGGCTATGTCGCCGCTGCCCATGCCGCCGCCGGGAGCGCGCTCGCCCTCGTCGTCCGCGGGGTGCCCCGGCCGGGGCATGTCGCGCCGCTGCCGTTCGTGCCGACCCGCTACTATCGCGGCTGATCCAATGACTTGCGCATCATCTCCCGTCGTTCCCGCGCGATCCCCGGGAGGAATCCAGGAACGGCGAGGATTTCAACCGCCGCCCTGGACCCCCGCTTTCGCGGGGGCGACGGCAACTAAATGACCAGGAGGAACAGCATGACCGCCACCCGATTCACCAAGGACCACGAATGGGTTCGCCAGGAGGGCGATATCGCGGTCATAGGCATCACCGATTACGCGCAGTCGCAATTGGGCGACGTCGTCTACGTCGAGCTCCCGGAAATCGGACGCAAGGTCGAGCAGGGCAAGGAAGCGGCGGTCGTCGAATCCGCGAAGGCGGCGAGCGAGGTCTACGCTCCGGTCTCGGGCGAGGTCGTCGCGGTCAACGACGCGATCGTCGGCGACCCGGCCAAGGTCAACGCCGACGCGATGGGGGAGGGGTGGTTTTTGAAGCTGCGTCTCGCCGATCCCAACGAGCTCGAGGCGCTGATGGACCAGGCGGCCTACGACGCCTTTGTCGCGGAGCAAGGGTGATGCGCTATCTGCCGCTGACCGACGCCGACCGCGCGGCAATGCTGGCGGCGATCGGTGCGCCATCGATCGAAGCGCTCTTCGCCGACGTGCCGGCAGCGGCGCGCCGTCCGGGCCTTCTCGACCTGCCGCTGGCGATGGGCGAACTCGAGGTCGAGCGCCGCCTCGGCGCGATCGCGGCGAAGAACACGAGCGCCGGCGCCGTGCCGTGCTTCCTCGGCGGCGGCGCCTATCGCCATCACATCCCGGCCGCGGTCGACCATTTGATCCAGCGCGGCGAGTTCCTCACTTCCTACACGCCCTATCAGCCCGAACTGGCGCAGGGGACGCTGCAATATCTATTCGAGTTCCAGACCCAAATCGCCCTCTTAACCGCGATGGAGGTCGCCAATGCTTCGCTTTATGACGGCGCGACCGCCTGCGCGGAAGCCGTCGCGATGGCCGGCCGCGTCACCCGCCGCCACAAGGCGATATTGTCCGGCGGGCTCCACCCGCACTATCGCGCGGTCTGCGAAACCTACGCGCGGTTTGCCGGCAATGAGCTGCGGGCCGAGGACGCGGCGCCCGGCGGCGGCGAAGACCTTGCGGCCCTCGTCGATGGCGACACCGCCTGCGTCGTCGTCCAGAACCCCGATTTCTATGGCGAGATCCGCGATTATTCGGAGCTGGCCCGGCTTTGCCATCAGGCCGGCGCACTCCTTGTCGTCATCGTGACGGAGATGCTGTCCCTGGGAGCGATCCGCCCGCCGGGCGAGATGGGCGCCGACATCGTCGCTGCCGAGGGCCAGTCCTTCGGCAACGCGCTCAATTTCGGCGGGCCTCATGTCGGCCTCTTTGCCAGCCGCGAGCAATTCGTTCGACAGATGCCCGGGAGGCTGGTCGGCGAGACCCTCGATGCCGAGGGGCGGCGCGGCTGGGTCTTGACCCTCTCGACCCGCGAGCAGCACATCAGGCGCGAGAAGGCGACGAGCAACATCTGCACAAATTCGGGCCTCTGCGCGCTCGCCTTCACGATCCATTTGGCGCTCCTCGGCGAAGCCGGCCTCATGCGGCTTGCCCGGCTCAACCACGCAACCGCCGTCGCGACCGCCGAACGGCTCTCAGCGATCGCCGGGGTCGAACTGGTGAATGAGAGCTTCTTCAACGAGTTCACCTTACGGCTGCCGCGCCCTGCCGCGCCCGTCGTCGATGCGCTGGTCGCCCGCGGCGTCCTCGGCGGCGTGCCGGTCAGCCGCTTCTATCCCGGGCGGAAGGAGCTTGAGGGTCTGCTCCTGGTGGCGGCGACCGAGATGGTGACACCAGAGGATATCGACCGCTTCGAGGCGGCGCTCCGGGAGGTCTTGCGATGAGCGAGTGGAGCCAGGCGCTGAGCGCGACCGCCGTCCATGATCCCGCACCGGCGCCGACTATCAGCGGCAATCGGGGGCTGCAGATCGAGGAGCCGCTCCTCTTCGAGCAGGATTCGCCCGGTCATTGCGGCGTTGATCTCCCCGACCCGCCATCGTTCCGCCCGCGCTTGGGTGGGCTCGAACGCAAAGCGCCGATCGGCCTTCCCGGGCTCAGCGAGCCGCAGATCGTGCGGCATTTCACCCGGCTGTCGCAGAAGAACTACGCAATCGACGCCGGCCTCTACCCGCTCGGCTCGTGCACGATGAAGCACAACCCGCGGCTCAACGAGAAGCTGGCGCGGCTGCCCGGGTTTGCCGATCTGCATCCGTTGCAACCCGAGGCCACAGTGCAGGGCGCCTTCGAGCTGATCGACACGCTGGCGCATTGGCTCAAAACCCTGACGGGCATGCCGGCGATCGCGCTGTCGCCGGCGGCCGGCGCGCAGGGCGAGTTGTGCGGGATCATGGCGGCGCGGGCCGCCTTGACTGCGCGTGGCGACCCGCGCTCGCGGATCCTCGTGCCGGAATCGGCGCACGGCACCAACCCCTCGACGGCAGCGACCTGCGGCTATGCGATCGAGGCGATCCCGGCGAACGCGCGCGGCCGGGTCGACCTCGCCGCGCTCAAGGCAAAGCTGGGGCCCGATGTCGCGGCGCTGATGCTGACCAACCCCAACACCTGTGGCCTCTTCGAAAACGAGATCCTCGAGATCGCAGCCGCGGTGCACGAGGCGGGGGCGTTCTTCTATTGCGACGGCGCCAATTTCAACGCAATCGTCGGGCGGGTGCGCCCCGCCGATCTCGGCATCGACGCACTGCAATTGAACCTCCACAAGACATTCTCGACCCCGCATGGCGGCGGCGGCCCGGGCAGCGGCCCGGTCGCGCTGGTGGCGGAGCTGGCGGCCCATGCGCCGCTGCCGTGGCTGGTGCATGGCGCGGATGGGTTCGCCCTGGTCGAGGAGGCGGAGGGCCCGGCCGCGCGCTCGATCGGCCGGCTCAAGGGTTTTCACGGCCAGATCGGCATGTTTGTCCGCGCGCTCGCCTACATGATGAGCCACGGCGCCGACGGCTTGCGCCAGGTCGCCGGGGATGCCGTGCTCAACGCCAATTACCTGCGGGTCCGGCTCGAAGACGCGCTCAGCCTGTCGTTTCCCGGGATCTGCATGCACGAGGTCTTGTTCGACGACCATTTTCTCAAAGACACCGGCGTCACCACGCTCGATCTCGCCAAGGCGCTGATCGACGAGGGTTTTCACCCGATGACGATGTATTTCCCGCTGGTTGTGCACGGAGCCTTGCTGATCGAGCCGACGGAGACCGAGAGCAAAGCCTCGCTCGACCAGTTCGTGGCGATCATGCGCGGCCTTGCCGAACGCGCCCGCGCGGGCGACTTGGCCCATTTCCGCGCCGCCCCGCGCCTCACCC
>JBARKH010000133.1:0-2705 GCA_049801295.1 Allostellaceae bacterium
AGGCCGGGGCAATGCTGGCCGAGGCCTGGGGCAGCGAGGCGGCCGCCGCTCCGGAATTCGGCGCGGCGATGGTTTCGTTGAGGCTCCCTGGCGGCACCGAGAATGACCGCGACGCGGCGCGCCGCCTCGCCGCCCGGCTCACCGAAACGCACGGCATCACCGCCGGCATCATGGTGCTCGACGGCGGACTATGGATCCGTGTTTCAGCGCAAATCTACAACGAGATCGGCGATTACGCGCGCCTCGCCGCAATCGGCAAGACCCTGGCAGGTTAGACGCGGGCCGTCGCGGCCAGCAGCAATCCGAGCAGAAGAGCGACCATCAATCCGGTGACGAACACGGCGAGCAGGCGCTCGCCGCGGCTCCATTTCTTCCAGTCGGCAACCCAATCGCGCATCGACCGTACCTTTGCGGCGAGTTTGCCGCCCGTACCAAGCATTTTGACCGGAGAGGCTCTAAGGGTTGGTTAACGGGCCGCGGCCCCCGGTTATTCCGACCCCGATCGGGCCATCCCTTGGTCTTGTTCTAGGCCGGGCGGTCAGCCATCATGGCCGGGCAGATTGTCGCGGCAAAGCGACAGAAGCGGAGGGAGGCGCGCCGTGCCCAGCTACGTCATGCTCGCGAACTGGACCGACCAGGGCGCCCGGCAGGTCAAGGATTCGCCGAAGCGGCTCGCCGCCGCCAAGAAGGCGCTCAACGAAATGGGCGGCGAATTCAAGACGCTCTACATGACGATGGGCGACTATGACCTCATTGTCATCTACGAGGCGCCGGACGACGCCGTGGCGGCGCGCTTCACCCTGTTGCTCGCGCAGATGGGAGCGGTGCGAACCCGAACCCTGAAGGCGTTTCCCGAGGCCGCCTATCGCGAGATCATCAACTCGCTCGGCTGACGAGGACTGGGGATGACCGCGAAGACCCGCCGATTGCGCGAACTCCTGGCCGGCGGCGAATTTCTCTACATGCCGTCGGCGGCGACCCCGCTCGAAGGCCGGCTCGCGGAGGCGATGGGAACCCCGCTCGTCTATACCGGCGGCTATGTCAGCGGCGCCTCGCGTGCGATCAGTGAGCCCTTGCTGACGATGGACGAGCAGGTGCGGATCGCCGGCGAAGTGGCGCGGGCGGTTGGCGTGCCGCTCATCGCCGATGCCGGCGCCGGCTTTGGCGAGCCGCTGCATACGATGCGCACGGTGCGCGAGTTCGCCGCGGCCGGGGTCGCCGGGATCCATATCGAGGATCAGTTCTACCCGAAGCGGGCGCATTACCACGCCTATCAGGTGCACGCGATCCCGCGCCCCGAATTCGTCGCCAAGATCAAATACGCCTGCCGGCAGCGCGATGAGACCGACCCCGATTTCGTCATCATCGCGCGTTCCGACACCTGCCGCGAGTTCGGCCTCGACGAGGCGATCGGGCGGGTCAATGAAGCGGCTGCGGTGGGCGCCGATCTGGACCTGGTATTCCCGCGCGATCCGGACGAGGCCGCGGCGGCGCCAAGGCTGGCCAAGGTGCCGCTAATTTGGGTGCAGAGCCGCGGCAACCGCGATGGGCGGCCGATCCTCCCGCTCGGGGATCTGCAGGCGATGGGGTATC
This sequence comes from Allostellaceae bacterium, assembly GCA_049801295.1. GTDB lineage: Bacteria > Pseudomonadota > Alphaproteobacteria > ATCC43930 > CGMCC-115725 > DATARH01. Next base: position 1,594 of record JBARKH010000133.1, read on the forward strand.
GCGGCTGCATCGACGCGCAGATCCTCATCGGCGTCGCGCTCGATGCGATGAAGCGCGCATTGGCCGAGATCATGGCGACCGGCAGCTACGCCGGCCTCAGTACTGCCCAATTCGTGGCGTTGCGCCAGGAGATCGAGGACCTGATCGGGCTCGACGCCTATTACCGGATCGAGGCGGAAACCGTCGAGCCCGGCAGCAAGCCCGGCTGAGTCGACGGCCGTTCCGATCAGCCGACATCGGGAATGCGGTGAAGTGGGTGCGCCAGCGATGCGTGGCGCCGCCATAGCAGGCATTCGTATCTCTCCCCCTTTCGGGGTGAGACAGCCGGTCCCATGTTTATCAGGTCAGACTGCGGCTGCATGGAGCCGCCATCGGCGGGCAGCCGCACCCAGGTTCGGGAGGTTCCCATGAACGTCGAGACAATCCTGCGCAACAAAGGCAATTGGGTCGCGACAATCGGGCCGGATGCGGCGGTCGCGGAGGCGGTCGACATCTTGAACCGGGAGCGCATCGGCGCAATTGTCGTCTGCGAGGACGGAAGGGGCGTCGACGGCATCCTGTCGGAGCGCGACATCGTGATCGCCCTGGCCGAGCACGGCGAGGATCTGCTGTCGCGCCCGGTCGGGGAGGTCATGAACCGCAACGTCATCACCTGCGACCCGAGCGACACGGTCCGGGCGGTGATGGAAGAGATGACCAACCAGCGCATCCGCCACTTCCCGGTCGTCGCCGATGGCCGGCTCTGCGGCATCGTCAGCATCGGCGATCTGGTCAAGAACCGCCTCGACGAAGTTGAGTTCGAGGCCAGTTCGATGCGCTTGTTCATCGCCGGCGCCTGAGGGCCCGCAGTCATCGCGATCGACCCGCTCGCCACCCCAGGCGTCCCCGCGCCGCCAGCCTATCAGAAGAGGGCGAGCTGGTCGCCCGGCTGCGGCGGCGGACGGAAGCGGCCGGTGTCGAGCGCGTGGGTCGTGCGCGGGGCGAAACCGAGCCGGCGGCAGGCGCGGTCGAAGCGCGCGGCGAGCATTTCGGCATAGGGGCCGCCGCCCGTCATCCGCTTCGACCACGCGGAATCGTAGAGCCGGCCGCCATGGCATTGCGCGACCAGCGAC
>JBARKH010000134.1:0-2287 GCA_049801295.1 Allostellaceae bacterium
GCGCTGCCGGGGGCGCTGGAAGCCCCCGCACCACCCGACGGCGCGATCGACGTGGTGATCGACGCTCTCTTCGGGGCCGGGCTCAACCGGCCGGTCGAGGGCCGCCCGCGCGCCATGATCGACAGCATGAATGCGCAAGCTGCGCCGATCGTTGCCGTGGACCTGCCAAGCGGGATCAACGGGACGTCCGGGGCGGTGATGGGAACTGCCGTGAAGGCCGCGCAGACCATTACCTTCTTTCGCAAAAAACCCGGGCATCTGCTGCTGCCGGGACGACTTCATTGCGGTACGATCTCCATCGCCGATATCGGCATTGCCGAGTCCATGCTGGCGCAAATTGCCCCGAAAACCTTTGAGAACACGCCCGCACTCTGGCGCGCGCACTTTCCGGTGCCGCGCGAGGCCGGACACAAATATGACCGCGGGCACGCCGTCGTCGTGTCCGGTCCCTCGTGGTCGACCGGGGCGGCGCGGCTCGCGGCGCGCGGCGCGTTGCGCGCCGGAGCCGGCCTGGTCACCATCGCAAGCCCACGCGAGGCGCTGGCGGTCAACGCCGCAGCGAGCCTCGCCGTGATGGTACGGCCGGTCGACGGCGCCGGCGAGCTGACCAAGTTTCTTGCCGATCGCCGGTTGAACGCCTTGGCGATCGGTCCCGGAGTGGGCGTGGCGGAGGTCACCTGCGACCTCGTTCTCGCGGCGCTTTCAGGCGAGCGCGCCGTCGTGCTTGACGCCGACGCCATCACTAGCTTTTCAAGCCGCCCGCAGCGCCTCGCCGAGGCATTACTGCGGCGGCGCGGCCAAGCCACGGTCCTGACACCACACGAAGGAGAATTTCATCGCTACTTTGGAGCCTTGGACAAACAAGCTCAAGTGGGGTCAAAGCTCGAAAGAGCGCTCCGCGCGGCGCGACTCACCGGCGCTATCGTGCTGCTCAAGGGAGCCGATACAGTCGTGGCGGCCGCCGACGGACGGGCATCGATCGCCGCCAACGCGCCGCCTTACCTGGCAACGGCGGGCGCCGGCGATGTGCTGACCGGGATGGCGGCCGGTCTGCTCGCGCAAGGCATGCCCGCCTTCGAGGCGGCATCCGCGGCGGTCTGGCTCCATGGCGAAGCCGCCGTTGCCGCGGGGCCCGGCCTTATTTCCGAGGATTTGCCGGATATGCTGCCGCGGGTCTATCGCACGCTCCTTCGGTGATCGCAGGACGCACTGACGTGACGGCGCTGAACTTTGCAGGCCCGTGATTCAATGCCTATTTTTGTAGTGTCAGGCGTAACCCGCGTGATATAAGCCGCGCCGCCGAAACAGCCTCCCGTCGCGGGCGTGGCGGAATTGGTAGACGCGCGGGATTTAGGTTCCCGTGACGAAAGTCGTGGGGGTTCGAGCCCCTCCGCCCGCACCAGCTCGGGCGGCTTTTCCCAAAACCTGGCCGAGATGTGCTCGATCTCGGGCCGTGAAGAGTAGTGCCAATGCAAGTGACTGAAACTTCCACCGCTGGCCTCAAGCGCGAATTTCGCGTTGTCGTCCCAGCGACTGATCTTGAGGCGCGGGTCAATGAGCGGCTCGACGACCTGAAGGGGCGCGTGCAGCTCCGGGGTTTCCGACCCGGCAAAGTCCCGGTCGCGCATCTGAGGCGGCTCTACGGCAAGGCCGCAATGGCGGAGGTGATCGAGGCGGCGGTCCGCGAGGCCAATAGCAAGATTGTCACCGACCACGGCTTCAAGCTCGCCATCGAGCCGAAGGTTGTGCTGCCGTCGGAGGAGGGCGCGGTCGAGGGCGTCATCGCCGGCAAATCCGATCTCGCCTACACCGTCGAGATCGAGATCCTGCCGCCGATCGCGCTCGCCGATTTCAAGACCATCAAGCTCACCCGGCTCACAGCCGAGGTCACCGACGCCGAGATCGATCAAACTCTGCAAAGGATCGCCGAACAGAATCGGCCGTTCATCGCCAAGAGCGAAGGGGCGGAAAAGGGCGACCGGGTCGTCCTGTCGTTTCAAGGCACGATCGACGGTCAGCCGTTCGAGGGCGGCGCCGGCGAGGATGTTCCGCTGGTCCTTGGTTCGGGGCAATTTATCCCAGGGTTCGAGGACCACCTTATGGGCGTCAAAGCCGGGGAAAGCAGGACCTTCGACATCAAGTTCCCCGACGACTACTCGGCCAAGGCGATGGCCGGCAAGGACGCCACCTTTGCCGTGACGGCAAAGGCGGTTGAGGCGCCCGGCGCCGTGACCATCGATGACGACTTCGCCAAGACCCTCGGATTGGAGTCGCTGGCCAAGCTCCG
>JBARKH010000135.1:0-12467 GCA_049801295.1 Allostellaceae bacterium
GCTCAGCACCGTCCCACGTGCGGTGCCGCCCGAGTAGACGTACTGGTCGGCGCCAGCCTTCACCGTGGCGCCGCTCGCCACCCCGCCCGATTCGACGATCTGCCGCCCGCCGCTGCTGACGGTGCCGCCGCTCGCCCGCCCATAGACGCGCTCGACGCCGCCCTTAGCGACGCCTGTCGCGCTTGCCGTGCCGCCCGAGGACACGGTCTGCGCGCCGCCGCGTAACTGCGTCCCGATATCATTGCCGAACACCGTTTCCGTGCCGCCTGCGAGGACCGTTGTGCCGCTCGCCGTGCCGCCCGACAGCACTGTCTCGGTAAAGCCGATCTGCAGCGTGATGCCGCCGCTCGTCTGGCCCGAACTGACGACGATCGGGGCGACAACGATCCTGTCACCCGCCGTAAACCCGGTGATCGTCCCGAAAAACTCTTTGGGATCATCGATCACCGCAGTGCCGCCCACAGTTACGAAGTCGAGCGTCTGATGGACAACCGAACCCGAGAAAGTGACCGTCCCGGACGAACTAAGCTCGACAATCCCGATGCTGGCTGCGCTGACCTTCCCGAAAGCGAACGAGTCCCCCTTTGCAGCTTTGAGCTTTCCCTCGTTGATAAGAGCGTCAAATTTAATCTTGCCGGCCTCGACGGCCAGGGTCACTTGGGAGTCCAGCTTGAGGGTCTGGAAATCCTTAAACTTGTCGGGCGGGACGAGAAAATAGGCTCCCGCATCGAATTCGAGGACGTTTTGACCGCCGACGCCGCCATCGACGACGCCTTGGAAGGTCGCACCCGGCGCAAGGATAACCCGATTGTTGCCGCTCCCAAGTTTGACCGCGGTTCCGGCGGTGCCGGCGGTCGACATCACGGTTCCGCCGACGGTCAGCGTATAGCCCGCCGTGATGCCCGGCGCCGTGCTGATGCCGACCGCACCGCTCACCGTGCCCGATACAGTCACCATGCCGCTGGCGAAAGTGGTCGTGCCGGTTGAGCCGATGGTGCCGAAGGTGGCGATGGTGCCGCCGAGCACGATGCCGAAAGCGGCACCCTCGACCAGCCCATGATTGACAAACGCGCCGTAACGGATGTCGACGGCCGACGCGTCGGAGCCGGTCGCGATGATCGTGCCGTAATTGACCACGGTGCCGGCGGCGCGGGCGATAGCGATGCCGCTCCCCGCCCCGATGATCACACCGCTCAGCTGGTTGGTGACATCGCCGCCGTTCCTCAGGTACATGCCCACGCCGCCGGGACCCCCGGCGATCATGCCGTAATTGGAAACGGTCCCGCCGGCGCCGAGCAACACCCCGGCGCGCGCGGTGGCGACGCTGGCGATCGTGCCGAAATTGACCACCGTGCCGGCCGCCGTCCCACCCAAGCTCACCCCGGCATAGGAGCCGAGGATCAGCGCCGCCGTCGCCCCGCTCGCGCCGTTGACCAGGGTCCCGCCGCCGCCGATCCCGGCCCCCACACTGTTGCCGCCGGCCGTGCCGAGGATTGTCCCGAAATTCGTTACCAGGCCGCCCGCATCGAGATCGACCCCATCGCTGTACCCCGTCCCGGTCCCGACGATCGTCCCGAAATTCGTGACCGTACTCACGCCGCCGCTGAAGCCGAGCACCATCCCCCGCGCTCCGGCGATCACCCCGCCGCTCGACCCTTTCCGCCCGTTGATCACGGTCCCGCCGACGTCCATCCAGACGCCGATCCCGGGGCCGCCCACGATCGTGCCGTAATTGGTCACCGTACCGCCCGCCACCAGACGGACGACGCCGCTGTTGTTGCCGGCGCCGGCGAGCGTCCCAAAATTCACCACCGTGCCGGCCGAACCGCTGATCTCGATCGCGTTGTTGCTGCCGGTGATCAGCCCCACCGTCGAGCCGCTCTGCCCGTTGACGATTTTGCCGCCTTCCGTCAGGCCGACGCCGGCGATCGAGCCGAGATTGTCGACGGTGCCGGCACCGCGAGTAATCACGACGCCGGTGATGACCGCGCCCTGCTTGTTGCTGACGCTCGCCCCGGCCTGGGTATAGATGCCGTCGCCACCCGGCCCGCCGGCGATCGTGCCGTAATTGGCGACCGTCCCGCCGGTCCGCAGGAAGACCCCGAGCCGCCCGGGATAGACGCTGGCGATCGTGCCGAAATTGACCACTGTGCCGGCCGCCGTCCCGCCCAGGCTCACCCCGGCGTAAGCGCCCAGGATCAGCCCCGCCGTCGCGCCGCTCGCGCCGTTGACGCCGCCGCCGCCGTCACTGGCGACGCCAAAGCTGTTGCCGGCGGCGGTGCCGAGGATTGTCCCGAAATTCGTGACCAAGCCGCCCGCACCCAGGATGATCCCGTTGCTGTAGCCCGCCGCCGTCCCGGTGATCGTCCCGTAATTGGTGACCGCGCCGGCGCTGCGGCTGATCACCACCCCGTCCGATCCGGCGATCAGCCCGGCCGACGACCCGCTCCGCCCGTTCGTGACGTCGCCGCCGGCACCCAGATAGACCCCGGCTTTGGCGGTGCCGGCGATCGTGCCGAAATTGTCGACCGTGCCGAGCGAATCCAGCCGCACCACCCCGACCGAATAGCCGCTGCTGCCCACGGCCGGGACCGCGATCAGGCCGTAATTGACCACTGTCGCGGCGCCGTTGCTGATCTGCACGGCGATGTAACTGCCGGTGATCAGCCCCGCCGTCGCGCCGCTCTGCCCGTTGATGACGACGCCGCCGTCCGTCAGGCCGACGCCGGCGATCGAGCCGAGATTGTCGACGGTGCCGGCGCCGCGAGTGATCTCGATCCCGGTGATGACCGCGGCTAGGGCGTTGCTGACGCTCGCCCCACCCCTTGTATAGATGGCGGCGGCGCCGGGCCCGCCGGCGATCGTGCCGAAATTGGAAACCGTCCCGCCGGCATTGAGGAACACACCGGCGCGCCCGGCGGCGACGCTGGCGATCGTGCCGAAATTGACCACCGTGCCGGCCGCCGTCCCGCCCAGGCTCACCCCGGCATACGCGCCCAAAATCAGGGCCGAGGACGCACCGCTCGCGCCGTTGACGACGGCGCCGCCGTCACTGGAGACGCCGAAGCTGTTGCCGCCGGCGGTGCCGAGGATCGTCCCGAAATTCGTGACCGAGCCGCCGGCGAAGAGATCGACCCCGTCGCTGTAGCCCGCCCCGGTCCCGACGATCGTCCCGACCGGCGATCACCCCGCCGCCCGAGCCGCTTTGCCCGTTGGTCACCGAGCCGCCGTCGGTCAGATAGATGCCGTCGCCGCCCGAGACCCCGGCGATCGTACCCTCGTTGACCACGGTCCAGCTCTGGCCGGCGCCGTAAATGCCGTCGCCGCTCTTCTGGGTAGACGTCCCGGTGATCGTTACGCCGGAGGCGATCGTCACCGGGTTGTAATTGGCAAGGACGATGCCGGAGCCCGAAACCGAGTAGGTATGGCTCGTCACCTATCTCGCCTCCCTACGCGGTATGCTCCGGGCCTGGTCGCCGATGGGCGTTGGAGCCGCGCACGTATGTCTGGAGCTATTGTTGCCAACATTTCCCAGACTCAGGGACGCATCGGCGTGATCTTCCGTCTTATCGAGGTGCCGCGCCAACAAAATTCGGCCGCAACCGCCGCCGCTCGCAGCCAGAATTGTCGGGTTGCCTTCCCCGCAGCGCCGGAACTCGTTGCTTTGCCTTCATCAGGGCGCGTTCCCCCTGTCGCCGTCTGTCGCATCTGATCTGCCTCTCACGCCGGTGCCGGCATCGCCCGCACCCGGGCGATCACCGACAGGATATTCGCGAACATCGGTCGCGACATCGCGACCTCGGCCATCTGGAAGGCCATGTAGCGGCCACGGCTGACGAGCCTCGCGCCGCTCTTGATCAGCTTCCTCGCGCAAGCTGGTCAGCGCCCACGGCTCCGCCGGCGTCGCCGAATGTCGCTTCAGGGTCCAGCCTGTGTGAAAAGAGCGCGAGATTGCGGTCCTGGCCGATTCCACGGGGGGCGAAGCTGCTTTAGAATCCCGAAGCTTGGGGCTTGGGTGATCGAGGTCTTCATCGACGAACTGGACCTTGCCGCCTTGGGGTTTGCCGGGATGACGCCGGCGGCGACGGGACGGCCAGCCTACCATCCCGCGACGCTGCTGAAGATTTACCTCTACGGCTACCTCAACCGCCTGCAGTCGAGCCGGCGGCTCGAACGGGAAGCGCAGCGCAATATCGAGCTGATGTGGTTGACCGGGCGGCTGGCGCCCGACTTCAAGACGATTGCCGACTTCCGCAAGGACAATGGCGCGGCGATCCGGGCGGTGTGTCGTCAGTTCGTCGGGCTTTGCCGCCAGCTGGGCTTGTTCACCCGAGCGGTGGTTGCGATCGACGGCAGCAAGTTCAAAGTGGTGAACAATCGCGACAAGAACTACACGGTCGCCAAGGTCGCCGGGAGGATGGAGCAGGTCGACGCCAGCATCGCGCGTTACCTGAGAGCGTTGGACCGAGCCGACCGCGAAGAGAGCGATGTCGCCGAGGCCAAGTCGGTCCGGTTGAAGGAAAAGATTGCCGGCCTGCGCCGGCAGATGCAGGCCTTGAAGGTGATGGAGCAGACGGTCAAGGACGCGTCCGACCGGCAGGTCTCGCTGAGCGATCCCGACGCCCGTTCGATGGCGACCAGCGGCAAAGGCACCGCCACCGTCGGCTACAATGTACAGATCGCGGTCGACGCCGAGCACCATCTGATCGTGGCCCACGAGGTGATCAATCAGGGGTACGACCGCCACCAGCTTGCGCCCATGGCGCTCAAGGCACAGCAGGCCACGGGCTGCGAGCAGGTCACCGCCCTGGCCGACCGCGGCTACTTCAGCGGCGACTAGGTCCTCTCGTGCGAAGGCACGGGCGTCGCACCTGTCGTGCCCAAGACCCTGACCTCTGGCAACACCAAGCGCGGCCTATTCACCGGGCAGGACTTCATCTACGACGCCGAGCACGACCACTACACCTGCCCGGCGGGCGCAAAACTCACCAAAATCCATCGGCGCGTCGATCACACCGAAGACTTCGACCGCTACCGCCATCTGAGCGCCTGCTTCACCTGCCCGCTCAGACCCCGGTGCACGCCGACCAAGCTGCGGCGCATCAAGCGCTGGGAGAATGAGGACGTGCTCGACGGGATGCAGGACCGCCTCGACCGCATGCCCGAGGCCATGGGGGTGCGACGACAGACCGTCGAACACCCGTTCGGGACCCTCAAGGCTTGGATGGGCGCCACCCATTTCCTGACCCGGACCCTCGACAAGGTCCGAACCGAGATGAGCCTCCACGTCCCGGCCTACAATCTGAAGCGAATGATCGCAATCTTCGGCGCAGGACCGTTGATAGCGGCGATCAGAACCTGATCGCCTCGCGCAAACCGTGCGCGCCGATCGATCAAACCGGCCTCTCGACCGTCACAGCCCGGAAACACGCCGCGTCGCTCACGTCACATGATGCGTTTTTCCACGGTCTCGCCCCATTGCGGTCCTAGCTCAGTACGGAAGGCGGCGGTCGATCGCAAATAGCCGTCACGCCTCCGTTACCTCAATCCAGCAACCTCAGCGTAGGCCCTCAGCTCCCGCGCCACATCGTATCCGCTGGTCCCGAAGATGATGCCGGTGGCGCCGCGGGCCTCGAGTTGGGCTAGACGTTCGCGCAACTCCTCACGAGTGCCCGTGAAGGTCATCTGTTTGGCCGCGGACACGTCGACCAGCACATCATGGCCGTTTGAAATGTCGAGGGAATGACCGCGGTGAATGGAGAGGTGGCGGAATTTCTCGTCCACACGGTCGACGCTGGCCAGCCACGCTTCGCCGTTCGGCAGCGCTTTCACGCTTTCCGGGTCGGCCGTGTACCTGGAGTGATAGGCAAGCGCGACGAGCGGTTTGACGGCGGTCGAGGCGCGCGGCGAGGAGACATCCTCGCCATCATCGAGGACCGTGCCGCCAGTGGACACGAGGCAAGTCTCGAACCCTTCGGCCGGTCCGCCGAGCGAAATCAGGCCGTCGGTAATCTCTTTGGCGAGCGCGCGAGCCTTGGGGCCTTGTCCTGCCATATAGATTGGCACATTGATCGGACGGTCGGGTAACCAGCCGTCGGACGCGAGGATCTGGGCGAAACCGCCGTCGATGTCGGCAATATCGCCGCGCAGCAATGCCTTAACCTGCGCGATATGCGTGCGCATGCTCGCGAGGCTCAAGGGCTTCTTGCCCATCCCCGCACGGCCGGTAAAGCCGGTGCCGAACCCGACCATCAGGCGTCCCGGCGCGATCTGCTCGAGCGTCGCGATGGCCGAGGCCTGGGCCATCGGATGGCGATAGCTCGGGATCAGCACGGAGGGGCCAAATTTGATGCGCTTCGTCTTTTCGGCGATGCGGGCGAGAGTGACCCATATGTCGGGGCCGAAGGCGGGAATCTCGGGACACCAGACCGCGCGATAGCCCAGGTCTTCGGCAAGACGCGCGTACTCGACGGTTCGGGGGCCGGGCGGCAGGCGAAAGTCATAGGTCAGCACGGGCGTTCCTCACAGCGCAGTCATGCCGCCGTCCACGAACAAGAGGACGCCGGTGACGTAGGAGGCATCGTCAGAGGCCAAAAACAGGATCGCGGCGGCGACCTCCTCGGCCCTGCCCGGGCGCTTCAGCATCGTGCCTTGCGCGGCCCGGGCGTTGTACTGCTCGACGGTCTCGCCCGAAGCTGCGAGGCGGCGCTGATGGAACGGCGTGAAGATCGGGCCAGGTCCGACGGCGTTCACACGAATTCCCTCCGGCGAGTGGTCGGCGGCGAGCGCCCGCGTCAAGCCCGCGACCGCGGCCTTGGTGGTGTCGTATTGCAGGTTGCCGCCGCCTGCCACGACGGAACGCACCGAGGCGGTATTGACGATGGCGCCGCCCTTGTTGCGGCGCATCAGCGGAACCGCCGCCTTGGCACAGAAGACGTAGCTCATCAGGTTGACGCTGAGGATCTCGTTCCAGCTCGCCGCGCTCGCCTCCTCGACCTTCTCGTATTTGCGGATGCCGGCATTGTTGATGAGGATGTCGAGGCGCCCGAACTTCTGCGCGGCGCCGTTGACGAAGGCGAGGCATGCGGCCTCGGTACCAACGTCAGCGTGCGTGAAGGCGATCCTCGCGCCGGCGGTCTCGAGCTCGGCCGCCACGCGCAGACCGCGCTCGCCGTCCCGATCGCAGAATGCCACGCTCGCACCCTCGACAACGAAACGCCTGACCGTCGCCTCGCCGATCCCGGATGCCCCGCCCGTCACCGCTGCAACCTTGCCGTCGAGCCTTCTCATGTCGGCCACCTTTCAATGCATTGCGAAACGCACGTCCACGATACGTCGTATCGATCCGGCAGGCACCGCCTTCTTGGCTCGGGCCTGGATGTCCGACCTTAACAGGTTGTGGAAGCTTCGGGCGTCCGCGTTCGCGACCTTTCGATGGATTGACTCGCTCCGACTTGGGTCGAATTAAGCCGCTCCCGCTGGCGTGGGTCTGGTGACCGCTTACCGCGCGTTTCAGCCGATGCTGGCGCGATCCTCACTCGGCAGAAGTTGCCCCTGATGCCAACCTTCGTGATCGCCCTCACGAACGACGAGGCGGGGTGGTGAACGGGCATCCCCGATCGGTGTTGGGTTTCGCGGCCACAGCGCCGAAGCGGACATTTATCATTCAATCCAGGAATTGGGGAATTCATTCTTTGTGCGAACTCAGGCGCGATGATGTCGAAAGTCGTGGGATTCGCTCTCTCAGAGAATAAAATCTGACCCCGCCAGATGGAGGTTGGTCCCCGTCAAAACAAGCATCAAGTCGGCTGTTGTATCGCCGTTCACGTCGGCCTGAATAATGGTGTTTCCACCGCTTTCGGACCAGGTCACGCTGTGAGCAACAACGTTGGGGTTCAGGTCAGCGAAACCAAAAGCTTGGTTTCCTATTAACGATGCGTTGGCATCGATCGCTGACAAATCGATAATATCGGCTCCGTGCGAGAAATCGGTAATGATGTCCGGCGCACCGGGGCTGCTATCTGTCGTCGCGCTGTAAACAAATCTGTCCGCGCCGGCACCGCCAGTCAGTATATCGGCGCCGGCGCCACCATTCAGGGTATCGTTGCCATCGAGGCCCATCAGGGTGTTCGCTCCCGACGATCCGGTCAGAACATCGTCGAAGGCCGACCCGGTTAGGTTCTCAAACCCAGTCAGCGTGTCGGTGCCGGCGCCGACCGTGTCCTGCGGCGCCGCGACCGCGAGGCTGACGGTTATTCCCGCCGCCGCGTTCTGGTAGGAGACCGTGTCGGTGCCCGCTCCGCCGGTGAGGACATTGTTGCCGCCGTTGCCTTCGAGCGTGTCGCTAAAGTTCGACCCGGTCAGGTTCTCGATGTTGACCAGCGTGTCGCCCTCGGCGTCGCCTCCGCTGCCGAACCCGGTCGCGAGGCTGACGCTGACGCCTGCCGCCGAGGCAGCATAGGTCGCGGTGTCGGTGCCAGCGCCGCCGTCGAGCGTGTCCGCACCGCCGAGCCCGCTCATGACGTTGTTTCCAGCATTGCCGATGATGACGTTATTCGCCGCATTGCCGGTGGCACCAATGTTGCCGATCCCGCTCTGCGTCAGGTTCTCCAGATTGGCGCCAAGCGTGTACGTAATCGAGGACAGAACCGTGTCATTCCCCTCGCCCGGGTTCTCGCTCACCGCGTCGCCAACATTATCGACGACGTAGGTGTCGTCCCCGGTGCCGCCGATCATCGTATCGGCTCCGATCCCGCCATTCAGCGTGTCGTTGCCGGTCCCGCCAGTCAGCGTATTGGCGAAACCGTTGCCGGTGCCGGCAAAATCGCCCGCCCCGGTGAAGGTCAGAACCTCGACACCCGCTGGCAATGTATAGCTGTTCAGCGTCGTCAGCACCGTGTCCGTGCCCGCCGTACCCGCCTCGGTCACCACATCGCCGGCGTTGTCGATGATATAGGTGTCGTTCCCCAGCCCGCCGATCATCGTGTCCGCGCCAACTCCCCCATCCAGCGTGTCGTTGCCGGCGCCGCCGGTGATGCTGTTGGCCAGCCCGTTGCCGGTGCCGCCGAAGTTGCCCGCCCCGGTATACACCAGGTTCTCAATGTCGCTGCCCAGCGTGTAGCTGGCGAGCACGGTCCTGACGGTGTCCGTGCCGCCACCCGGGTTCTCGCTCACAACATCACCGGCGTCGTCGACGATGTAGGTGTCATTGCCTGCGCCGCCGATCATCGTATCGGCTCCGACCCCGCCGTTCAGCGTGTCGGCCCCAACCCCGCCGGTGATTCTGTTGTCGAGCCCGTTGCCGGTGCCGGCGAATGCCCACGCCCCGGTATACACCAGGTTTTCGACCGCGCCGGGAAGCGTGTAGCTGGTAAGCACGGTCTTGACCGTGTCGGTGCCCTCGCCCGGGTTCTCGCTCACCGTGTCGCCAACATTATCGACGACGTAGGTGTCATCCCCGGTGCCGCCGATCAGCGTGTCGGCCCCGGCTCCGCCATTCAGCGTGTCGTTGCCCGCCCCGCCCGTGATGCTGTTGTCGAGAGCGTTGCCGGTTCCGACGAAATTGCCCGCCCCGGTATACACCAGGTTCTCGACGTTGCTGCCTAGCGTGTAGCTGTTCAGCGTCGTCAATACCGTGTCGGTGCCCGCACCCGCCAGCTCGGTCACCACATCGCCGGCATTGTCGACGATATAGGTATCGTTACCCGCACCGCCGATCATCGTGTCGGCCCCAGCCCCGCCATCCAGCGTGTCGTTGCCGGCTAAGCCCTGAAGAGTATCGTTACCGCCCAGCCCATAGATGAAATCTTCCTCGCCCGTGCCCGTCAGCGTCTCTGGCGCATTAGTTCCATTGATTGTAGCTCCCGTCACATTCTGAACCGTGACCGCAATCGCCTGCGTGTCGATACCGCCATTGCCGTCGGAAACCTGGACGTTGAGGTCGTAAATATTGTTGGTGCCTGCGTCGGTCGGAGTCTCGAAATCAGGCGCCGTGATAAAGGCCACCGCGCCGGTGACCGCATTGATCGTGAACAGCGCCGCGTCCGCCCCCCCGGCGATCGAGTAGCCAAGGCTCTGTCCGGCATCGGGATCGGTCGCGACAACCGTCGTGACCGCGCTCGTGTTCTCGGCAATCGAGACCGAGGCCGTGGCGCCGCCGCCGTTCGAGGTGATCGTCGGCGCCTCGTTGATGTCGGTCACCGTGACCGCAATTGCCTGCGTATCGGTGCCACCGGCGCCGTCCGCGACCTGGACCGCGACATCGTAGATATTGTTGCCGCCGGCATCGGCCGGGACCTCAAAGTTCGGCGCCGAGGTGAAGGTCAGCGCACCGGTGGCTGCGTTTATCGTGAACAGCGCCGCGTCCGCACCCCCGTCGATCGAGTAGCCGAGGCTCTGCCCGGCATCGGGATCGGTTGCGATAACCGTCGTCACCGCGGTCGTGTTCTCGGCGATCGATATCGCCGCCGTGGCGCCACCACCATTCGAGGTGATCGTCGGGTTTGAGTCGGACGGGAAGTTATCGATCTCGGGCGACCAGGGACGGGTGGTATCGAGCGCCGGCTCGCTCGCCAGGAACTGGTTATTCGATTGGACATTGGGGCCGGACGCGATCTGCGTCGATGTCAGACCGAAAAACTGATTCCCGGTGATTTGAGCGGTGACAGTAGTTGGGTTGTAAAGGAGGAGGGGCGAAGTTTCATCGTTGAGGATCGTGTTGCCACTGATCGTCAGGCTCGAGCTGGCGTAGACACCGCCTTCCTCGCCGAAACCTACGATCTTTGGGTTTTCCGACACCGGTCCTTGCTCGATCACATTGTTCCGGATCACCCCGTTCCCGCCATTCGGCAGATCGATACTGTAGCTGCCCGTGCCGGACGGCCCGTCGTAAATACGCGAGTTCAGGATCGTTGTGTTGTGCGCCCGGCTCTTGATTTCGTGACCGACCTTGGCATCGTGGATGTAACTGTTATTGATGGTTAGCGTGGCGATATTGCCAACATAGATATTATGTCCAAAGATGTCCGCGGTAGGAACCTCCACCCCGTTATCGGCAAACTCGCTGTTATTATTTGTAATATTTCCAATACCAGGGTTGGCCTCGCCGCCCAGCAACCCCATTTCGTTGTTGAAAAAAAGCATCGTTGTTGAGAATAAGATTGCCGACTTGATAACGAATGCCGGCGCCATTTTGATCGGTAACCCGTGCGCCGGAGAATGAGAAGTTGTTGATCGTAATATCGCCGTTGGTGACAAGGATGCCCTTGCCGTTGGGGATCAGCCCGGTGCTGACCATGTTGACCATGCCACCGACGCCTTCCAGCGTGATGTTGGTATTGATCACGGCAAAGTCGTTGACATAGGTGCCGGCCTGCACCTGGATCGTATCGCCGTTGCGCGAGGCGCCGATCGTCGCGGCGATCGTGGAATATTGCTTGCCCTGCCCCACCGTCAAAATATTGCCCGCTGGCGCGATGGAGAGGACCGCGCTTCCCAGGCTGCTGTTCCCTGCCGGGTCGTTCACGGCATAGCTCAACAGCGAACTCTGAGCGACGACACCTGTGTCGGGCGCGAATTTGAGCCCGGTCAGTTGCGCAACCGTCAGCGATTGTCCGGCGGTAACGGCGGTGAGCCCGTCGGCGAGAAAGACGTGTCCGTCGGGCGGCAGCCCCAGCACCGTAATCGTGAGGGCACCGGTCGGATCATTGGGGTCGGTGGGAGCCGTGATGGTTGATCGCGGTCGGGCCGCTATTGGCGGCGACCGTCAGCGAGGCGGGGGTAGTCTGCGGACCACTGATATTAGCGATGACCGACAAGCTCGCCGTGCCCGTCGCGCTCGTTCCGGCAGGATCAATGACGTCATAGGTGAATTGCGCGCTCTGCCCTGTCGCGTTGGCGTCTCCCGCGAAAGTGAGCCCGGTCAACTCCGCCACGGAGAGCAACTCGCCGGGGAGGACCGGCGTCACCCCGTCGGAGAGGTAGACGGCCCCATCGGTCGGTAGCCCAGTCACCGTGACCCTGAGCTTCGGGGCGGGGTACAAAGTATCGGCCGGGGCCGCGATGCCCAGCGCCCGAGGCGAGCTGCCCCCGGCAACGGTCAACGATGCAGGTGTGGTGGTCACGGACATGAGGAGGAACCGCGCAATTTGAAAGGGAACCGTTAATCTTCTAGAATATTTTGAAGCTAACGGACTTCCGTCGAGAAAGAAACTGTATAGGATTGAGCAAAAATTATAATAATATTATTTTAATTGCAGAACATATAACCTGTGATTGATTTAATATCGATCCGATCAAGTGGATGCCTGAGGTCGCAGTCGCCGGTGTGCCGCTTGCTGAACCCGGTAGCGCATCGAGTTGTCCTTCATCACGCCGGTTCGCGGCGTCGTAAATCGCCGACGATAGCGCCGGAGGGTTTTCGCGCCCGGGCAACGGTAGGTGTCGCTCGTGTGGTCATAGGCGAAGTC
>JBARKH010000136.1:0-11431 GCA_049801295.1 Allostellaceae bacterium
GTGCTTGCGGGCGGAGCCGCCGCGCTCGGCGGGGGATTACCTGGCGCACCGGCGGAAGCGGACGGGGTCGCCGGGGCTTGCGCCCAGGCCGGTGCGGCAACGGCGATGATTGCGGCGATCGCGACGCCGCTCCACAGATGCTTCATGCCGCTACCTCCCGATAGGGTCCGTTGAGACAACGTCCAGATCATTCAATCGTCACTGCGGCTTTTTCGTGACATGCGCGATCCGGCCTCAGCGCACCCGGCGCGCCACTCTCGGGATTGGCCATCCAACCCTCTTCCCCTCACTGTCATTGCCAGCGTAGCGCGGCAATCTCGTGCCGCCTATGCTCCTATCATCGACATTGCGTCGTCGTTGCGCACCTCGCAATGACGGGAAGAGAGCCGAAATGCCCGAGCTGCGGACGCTCACGGTCTACATCGACTACAAAAGCCCTTACGCCTATCTGGCCAAGGACCTCGTCTACGAGCTCGAGCGCGATGTCCCGGTGCAGATCGACTGGCGGCCCTATGTCCTCGATATCCCGAGCTTTCTCGGCTCGGCCCGGCTCGACGACCAGGGCCGGGTCATCGAGGAAAGCCGCAACGCCCATCAGTGGCGCCGCGTCAAATATTCCTACATGGATTGTCGCCGCCAGGCGCGAAAGCGCGGCCTCACGATCCGCGGGCCCCAGAAAATCTGGGATTCGACGCTCGCCGCTGCCGGCCTCCTCTCCGCCAAGCACCAGGGCGACACGGTGCTGCGCCGCTATCACGACATTACCTTCGAGCGGTTCTGGAAGCGCGAACTCGACATCGAAGACCCTTCCGTGATCGAGGCCGTCCTCATCGAAGCCGGCGCGGACGCCGCCGGACTCGCCGATTATCTTGCCGGCGAGGGCCCCCGCGAAGTCGCCCGCATCTCCCGCGCCGCCGAGGAAACGGGCATTTTCGGGGTGCCGAGCTTCGTCCTCGACGGCGAACAATTCTGGGGAAGCGAGCACCTCCCCGACATCCGCGAGATGCTCGGCAATAATGTCCAGTCCTGATGCGTCGGCGCCCGCAACGCATCATCGCCACCGCATGCTTCGAGATGGCGTGCTGCGCACGCCTCCTCAGCATGAGGTCAGATTATTGATGGCATTAAGAAAAATCCTCATCCTGAGGAGCCCGCGCAGCGGGCGTCTCGAAGGACGCACCACCCTCATCCAGAGCTGCAGCCGGGCAACCGCTGATCGCCGCCGTTGGAGAATGCATCATGAGCGATGAACTGCCGACCGCCGCGCGCGTCGCCGACCCCGGCATCCGCGCGCTTTATCGCCAGGAAAACCGCTGGCAGGCCTGGCTCGATGTCGAGGCGGCGCTGGCGAAGGCCCAGGCCGAGCTCGGCGTCATCCCGGAGGAGGCGGCAGCGGCGATCGCCGCAGCCGCGCATTACGAGAAGCTGGACCGCGCCCGCATCGACGAGGGGTTTGCCCGCACCGGCCACACGATTGTGCCGTTGGTGTGGGAACTCTCCCGGGTCGTCGGCGACAAACATGGCGGCTGGGTGCATTGGGGCGCGACGACGCAGAATATTACTCAGACCGGCGACCTCCTGGTGCTGCGCCAGGCGCACGGCGTCTATCTGCGCCTTATCGCCGACGCGCTCTTCGCCGCCGCCGATCTGGCCGACAAGGGCGCCGAGATGCCGATCGCCGGGCGCACCCACGGCCAGCACGCGGTGCCGGCGACCTTTGGCTACAAGGCCGCGGTGTGGATCGACGAACTCATCCGCCACACCGAGCGCCTAGAGCAGGCGGCGCCGCGGATCTTTGTCGCGATGCTCGGCGGCGGCGCCGGCACCTATGCTTCGCTCGGCGCCGACGGCCCGCGCGTGCAAGCGGGCATCGCCCGCCAGCTCGGCTTCGGCTCGATGGCCGTCCCGGCGCGCACGATCGGCGACCACCTCGCGGAGAACATCTGCCTCCTCGGCCTCCTCGCGGCGACCTGCGGCAAGATCGGCCGCGAAATCTACACGCTGATGAAAACCGAGTTCGGCGAAGTCGAGGAGCCGGTGCCCCCCGGCACGGTCGGCAGTTCGACGATGCCGCAAAAGCGCAATCCCAAACTCTGCCAGGACATCATCGCCGCCGCGGCCGAAATCCGCAGCACCGTGCCGATTGCCTTGGAAGCGATGATGACCGAGCACGAGGCCGACCGGACCACCAGCGTCATGATGGACGCCGCCGAGGCGCGCGCGGGGATCGCCACCGGCGACATGCTCAGTCGCCTCGTCGAAGTCCTGCGGGGCTTGCGCCTCGACCCCAAACGCATGCGCGCCAATCTCGATCTCGGCGGCGGCCTCATCATGGCGGAAGCGGTAATGCTCGATCTCGGCAAGACGATCGGCCGCCAGCACGCCCACGACGTCGTCTACGACGCGGCGATGGAGGCGGCAACCGGAGGCAAATCCTTCGCCGATCTGCTGGCCGCCGACCCGCGCGTCTCCGCTCATCTCGACGTGGGCGCGATTAAGGCGTTGCTGGACCCGACCGCCTATACCGGCCTGTGCGCGACGATGGCGCGCGACGGCGCCGCCCGCGCTCGCAAGGCGGCCGCCGAGCTTCGCCGGTCACATCCGGCTTGAGACCTGATCCTGTCGAACAGGGCTTGTCGCCGGCCGAGGCGGCACCCATATCAGTTCACGGCAATATTGCGAATAAGATACCAACGATGAATTTCCCTATCGCATTGTTAATGTAAATAAAATTCCCTGCTCGGCGCAAAAAATTCCCTGCGCCGTGCACAAAAATTCCCTGCTCGTGGTGCACAAATAACGATAAAATCCAATAAATTCTTTGGCTTAACGGTATCACGAAAAATTTTCCCTGCTGGCAGGGAAGGGGCCGCCGGGCGAGGCTCACCCGAACATCCGGTCGCCCTGCTCGTCGATGATCTGCCGGGCCTTGGCGATCGAGAATTCGACTGCCGCCTCGCGGCTCGGGTGCAGTTCGGCGCGGATGAAGCGGTGCTCTTTCAGCTCCCCCGCGATCTCTTTCTCGATCACGCCGCAGGTCTGGTACTGCCCTTCGCGCCGGTAGGGCGCCGGGCGGATCCGGTAGCCGTTGTATTCGATGGCCGGGCCCGCCGCCGCCGCGGTGTCGCGGCCGAAGAACCTGCCCCACAGCGCCTTCAGCATCGCCGCTCCTTTACGCCAGATAGCCGCCGCCGTTGACGTGCATGCATTGCCCGGTGATGAAGGAGGCGGCGTCGGAGGCGAGAAACACCGCGGCCCGCGCGATCTCCGAGGGCTCGGCGACCCGCCCGAGCGGCAGCGCCCGCCCCGCCGCCGCCAGTTCCTCCTCGGCCATGCCATAGCGCGGCTGGGCGGTGTCGGTGAGGCCGGGGGCAATCGCGTTGACCCGGATCCGGTGGGGCGCCAGCTCCAGCGCCATCTGCCGGGTCATCGAGAGAACCCCGCCTTTGCTCGCGCAGTAATGCACCCCGCGCGGCGACCCGCGAAACGCCGCCCCCGAGGTCAGATTGATGATCGAGCCGGCGCGCCCGGCCGCCACCATTCCTCTCGCCACCGCCTGGGCGCAAAAGCACGAGCCCTTCAAATTGACGTCGAGCACGAAGTCCCAGTCGCGCTCCGCCATCTCGAGGAACGGCACGCGCGGGAAAACGCCGGCATTGTTGACGAGGATGTCGATTGGCCCGAGGCCCGCTTCGACGCCCGCCACCATCGCCCGAACGGCATCGAGCCGGCCGACATCCGCCTGGACGAGGAGCGCGCGCCGGCCGGCAGCCTGGACGCCCTCGGCGACCTCGGTTGCGGCCGCCTCGTCATCGAGCCAGTTGATCGCGACATCGGCCCCTGCGGCGGCGAATTCGAGCGCCATCGCGCGCCCGATCCCCTGCTGTGCCCCGGTCACCAGGACCACCTTGCCCGTGCATGACATCTGAGAATCCTCCTCTCGCCCGCTACTCGGCCGGCGCGGCGGCGAACTGTGGGCTGGTGATCCGCAACACCAGGAGCGACGCCAGCACGCAGGCGAGCCCGCTCGTCACGAAGGCGAGAAAATAATCGCCGGTCGCGCTCCTCACCGCGCCGGCGCCGTAGGCCGCGAGCGCGCCGCCGACCTGGTGGGCGGTAAAGATCCAGGCGATGACGACCGGGGTGTCCTTGCGGCCGAATACCTGATTGGTCAGCGCGAAGGTCGCCGGCCCGGTCGCGACCCAATCGAGGCCATAGAATATCGAGAACAACGACAGGCTGATCGCGTCGAACCGGGTGAACGGCACCGCGATCAGCGACAGCCCGCGCAACGAATAATACCAGAACAAGAGGACACGCGGGTTGAAGCGGTCGCACAGCCAGCCCGAAGCAGCCGAGCCGACGAGGCTGAAGACGCCCAGCGCCGCCAGCACCCACGCGCCGTTCACCTGCGAGATGCCGCGATCGGAGCAATAGGCGATGAGGTGGGTGTTGATGAGGCCGTTGGTCGAAAACCCGCACACGCCAAAGCTCAAGGTCAACAGCCAGAAATCAATGGAATGAGTGGCGCGGTAGAGCACCGTCAGGGCGATCGAGAACGGGTTGCCGGCAAAGGGCGGCGGACGCAGCACCGCCGCCGACCCGTACGGCCCGATCCCGATATCCGCCGGCGATTCAGGGAGTATGAGCGCAACCACCGGCACCATGACTGCCACCGCAAGCGTCACCGTGAGCGCGACCGCTTGCCAGCCGTAGCTCTCCGCCAGCATTGCCAAGAACGGCAGGAAGATCACCTGTCCCGCGGCATTGGCGGCAAACAAGAGCCCCATCGCCAGGCCGGTACGCTCGGCGAACCAGCGGTTCGCGATCGCCGCGGCGATCCCGACCGCGCCGGCGCCCGAGCCGATCCCGACCATGAGGCCCCAGGTGAGGAAGAGTTGCCAGGGCGCCGTCATGAAGGTCGAGAGCCCGGTCGCGGCCACCAGTATCATCATGCCGAGGAGGATCGTCCGCTTCAGCCCGACAACTTCCATAAAGCCGGTGACGAAGGGCCCCGTCGCGCCCATCAGGATGATGTTGATCGAGATGGCCGCCGAGATCGTGCTGACGTCCCAGCCGAAGGCATGCTCCAACGGCACGATCATCACACCCGGCGCGGCGCGCACCCCGACCCCGGCCAAGGTCGCCGTGAACATCACGATGAGGACGATCCAGGAATAATGCACCCGGCCCGAGCAGAACCTGGCGAAGGGGCTTGGCATCATGCCGCAGAGTTTAGAACACTATCGCCGCCACGCGGCAATTTCCGCGGTCAGCGCGGGACGCACGAGGCTCATCCAAGCGACCTCGGGCCAGCGCGACCAAACCGCCTAATCGGTCTATGCTTAGGATTCGCACGAAATCGGCCGTAGGAGACGCGCGATGGGCATGCTGGTCAACGGAACCTGGTTCAATGACGACCCGCTGCCGGCAGATGGGGTCGGCCGTTTCGTGCGTCCGGATTCGATTTTTCGCGACCACGTGACGCGCGACGGCTCCTCCGGGTTCAAGGCCGAGGCCGGGCGCTATCGGCTGGTCACCGCGCCGTCCTGTCCGTGGGCGCACCGCACCGTCTTGATGCGCAAGCTGAAACGGCTCGAGGGCGCGATCTCGCTCCTCGAAAGCGACCTGCCGAAGGGCGAGGGCTGGGCCTATTCGCGCGGCTTCGACGATCTCGCGCCAAACGGCGGCGTCTTTCACGTGCATCAGGTCTATGCCGCGGCACGGCCCGACTATACCGGCCGCGCCACCGTGCCCGTTCTGTGGGACCGCAAGACGAAGACCATCGTCAACAATGAATCCTCCGAGATCATTCGCATGTTGAACCGCGAGTTCGACGAATTCGGCGACGCCGGCCTCGACCTCTACCCAAAGGAGATGCGCCGCGACATCGATGAGATCAACGCGTTCGTCTACGCCAACATCAACAATGGCGTCTATCGCTGCGGGCTCGCCAAGAGCCAGGCCGCTTACGAAGAAAGCTTCGAGAAACTGTTCGCCGCGCTCGACGAACTGGAAACCCGGCTGGGGGCGCAGCGCTGGCTCGTCGGCGACCGCTTCACCGAGGCCGATCTGCGGCTCTTTCCGACGCTGGTGCGCTTCGACACGGTCTATTACGTGCTCTTCAAATGCAATCGCCGGCGGATCGCCGACTACCCCAATCTGTGGAACTACACGCGCGAGATCTACCAGATGCCGGGGGTTGCCGAGACCGTCGATTTCGCGCGGATCAAGCAGGGCTATTACGGCGGGATGCGCCACCTCAACAACGGCATCCTGCCCTTGGGGCCGGATCTCGACTTCGCCGCGCCGCACGACCGCGCGCGGCTTTCATGACTGCCGGTTCAGCTGCGCATCGCCACGCAATTTCCACCGACCGAGCGGATCTGGTCGCATAGCGTCGCCGCCTCCTGGCGCGAGGCAGCCGGCAGGCGGATTTGATAAAACCGCCGGGTCCCGCGGCTGCGCAGCAAGCGCCCGATGATCATCGGCTGGAGGTCGCCGATGACCGCGGCATCGCGCCGGCGGGCGCGCTCGAAGGCGGCGAGCGCCAGCGCCTTCGAGAAATTGCCGGCAAGCTGCACCCCCCACGGCGCCAGCGCTGCCAGGCCGATATCGTCGCTGCGGTCCCGGCGCAGGTCGGCGGTGACCGCGAGACAGGATTCCGCGGCTGGCGGCTCTACCGAGCCCGCGTTCCGAGGGGCACTGCTGCCAGCGCCGGTCGACGGGCCGATCCACGCCTCGGCGTCGCGCTCGGTCACGAGGCGAACGTAGACACGCGTCTCCACGGGCAATCCGCCCTGCCCGTGCAGCCAGCTCTGGACCCGTGCCGGGCCGGC
This sequence comes from Allostellaceae bacterium, assembly GCA_049801295.1. Taxonomy (GTDB): domain Bacteria; phylum Pseudomonadota; class Alphaproteobacteria; order ATCC43930; family CGMCC-115725; genus DATARH01. Next base: position 6,840 of record JBARKH010000136.1, read on the forward strand.
GTTATAGGCGGCGGCGGCTATGCCCAGATTGCCGAACTGTTGACGCAGGTCGGCGAGGAGCCGGGCCGCTTTGGGGATCGCCTGCTCCGGATCGAACGGATGGGCGAGACCGCGTTCCCGGGCTGTTTGCGGCATGAATTGCGCGATGCCCTGGGCGCCGACCGGGCTGAGGGCGCCGGCGCGAAAGCTGCTCTCGCGCCAGATGATGCGGGTGAGGAAAGCGACCGGCAGGTGATCGGCGCGGGCGGAATTTTCGATCAGCCGGCAGATCGCCTGGTCGAGCGGCTCGATCGCCGCCGCGGGCTGCGCCGCCGCGCCGACGAACCCCGCTGGGAAGAGGCAGAAGAGCGTGCCAAGCGCGGCGGCACATCGGGCCGAAATCATCGCGCTGTCTCACCCACTCGGCATCGCGCCGTCACGCGAGGCAAACGGTCACTGCGGCGGGCGGCTCCCTGACGCCACGCCGGGTTGCCTGCGCGATGCTCGGCTGTGCTACGCTTCGGCGATCGCAAAACCCCCACCGGGAGAATAGATATGGCAGTCCGGCTCGTTGTCACGATCACCGCCGCTCCGGGGAAAGGCGCCGAATTCGCGCGCGCCTTCAAGCCGCGCTGCGAAGAATCCAGAAAGGACCGCGGCTGCCAGCAATTCGAAATCTTCCAGAGCGTCTTCGACCCCGACAAGTTCACGTTGCTCGAGTTGTGGGACAGCCAGGAGGCGCTGGACGCCCATGCCAAGTTGCAGGCCGCCCGGCCGCCCTTGCCGGCCGGGTTGCGCGCCGGCGCCGGCGAGCGCGAGGATTACGAATACAAGCGGACGCGATAGGCGGGCAACCGGGGCTACTCGATCACCTCGTCGGCGAGCGAGAGGAGCGTCGGCGACAGGGTGAGGCCGAGCGCGGCGGCGGCCTTCTGGTTGACGACGAATTCGAACGTGGTCGGCTGCTGCACCGGCAGTTCGGCCGGGTTCGCGCCCTTGAGGATGCGGTCGACGTATGCGGCCGACCGGCGGAAGATGTCGGCCGTATCGGGGCCGTACGACATCAGCCCGCCCTCGACGGCGAATTGCCGGTAGACCGAGATGGCCGGCAGCCGGTTTGCCGCGGAAAGCTGCGCGATCTTGCGGATGTTGACGATGTTGGCCGCGTCGGGTCCGATCAGTAGGCCGGTGCCGGGGGTGCGGGCCAACTCCTCGATCCGCGTTTGGAATTCGTCGATGGTGTCGACCGTCGCCGGGACGACCTCGATTGCGACCGATCGAGGGGCGGCGGCGATTTCGGCCAGGAAATCAGCGTAGAACGGCGTGATCTTGGGATTGTACAGCAGCACGGCTCTGCTCACGCCCGGCGCCGCATCCTTGATCAGCGACGTCCATTTGCCGATCAGTTCCGAATTGATGAAGCTGAAGCCGGTGATGTTGCCACCCGGGCGCGACAGGCTGTCGACGAACCCCAGACCCACCGGATCGACAACCAGAACGCCGACGATCGGGATGGAACGGGTCAGCGGCTTAAGTGCCGCGACAACCGGCGTGCCATTGGCAAGGATGATGTCGGGCGCTAGCGCCACGAGTTCCTGCGTGTATTGGCGAATGAGGTCTGGCTTGCCGCCGGCCCAGCGGTACTCGATCTGAATGTTCCGGCCGTCGTCCCAGCCAAGATCCTGCAGCCCCTGCCGGAATGCGGCGATGCGCCGTTTGCTGTCGGGATCATCTTCCGCGACGATCATCAATACGCCCAGCTTGCGCATGGCCTGTTGCGTGCGAGCCGACAGCGGCCCAGCAGCTGCCATGCCACCAACAAGGCTGATGAAGTTGCGCCGTCGCATCGGCCGCCGTCGCTTCCTACCCGAGGCGGCGGCGATAGAGCGCGATAAGCCGTTCCCAGTGGCGCTCGGCCGCCGGCTTGTCGTAGACCCGGCCTTCCGGGAACGCGAAGCCGTGGTGGACCCTTGGATAGAGCTCGATCTCGCCTTCTGTGCCGGCACGGCGGAAGAGGCCGCGCAATTCCTCGACCATCGGCAACGGCGCCAGCTCGTCATGCTCGGCGCAGGCGATATAGAGTTCGCCCCTGACTTTGTCGAGGTTGAGGTGGGGGCTCTCCTCGGCGTCGTTGACGAGCCAGGTGCCATAGAAGGACGCGGCGGCCGTGATGCGGTGCGAATAGCGGGCCGCGGCGGCGAGCGCGTAGGGCCCGCTCATGCAATAGCCGTGCGCACCGACCGGTCCGTGGCTCACCGTGTCCTGCGCGTCGACGAACGCCAGCATCGCGCCGACATCGTCCATCACCGGCGGGATCGTCATCTTGGTGCGCACGGCGCGCATGCGGGTGTGCTCGGCGCTGCCGGCTTCGCGCACGCTCGGGCCATAGATCGTGTCGCGCCCGGCCCGGTAATAGAGGTTGGGCAACAGCACGTAGTAGCCGACCGTGCCGAGCCGGCGCGCCATGTCGCGCAATTCCTCGCGAATGCCGTGCGCATCCATCAATAACAACACCGCGGGGAACGGGCCGCCGCGCTCGGGGCGGCAGATGAAGGTCTCCATCGCGCCATCCTTGGTGGCGATGTCCAGAGTCTCTTCGATCATCGTATCCCCTCGTCGATTGACAGCCCCGGGGGCGATAAGGGCAACTATGCGCCGGCCTTTCAAGCGCATTCTCCGGAGCGCGGAACGGCATTGGACCGAGGAGGCGGCGATGACGCGGATGACGGGCGGCGGGGCGCTGGTCGAGATGCTGTGCCGCCACGGGGTCGATACGCTGTTCGCGCTGCCCGGGGTGCAGAACGACGCCCTTTTCGTCGCGCTCTACGATGCCGGCGAGAAGATCCGGGTGATCCATCCCCGCCACGAGCAGGCGGCGGCCTATATGGCGTTCGGCTATGCCCGCGCGAGCGGCAAGGTCGGCGCCTTTGCGGTGGTGCCGGGGCCGGGGCTCCTCAACACCACCGCCGCGCTCGCCACCGCCTATGCGACCAATGCGCCGGTCTTGTGCATCTCGGGCCAGATCCAGTCCACCCTGATCGGCCGCGGCTTCGGCCTCCTGCACGAGATCCCCGACCAGCTGGCGATCTTGAAGGGCCTCACAAAATGGGCCGCACGGATCAACCACCCGAGCGAAGCGGGCAAGCTGGTCAATGAAGCCTTCCGCCAGCTCGGTGACGGACGTCCACGCCCGGTCGCGCTCGAGATGCCGCTCGACATCATGGCGCTCGAAAGCGAGGTCGCACTGCCGGCTATCGAGGCACCGCCGCCGGCGCCGCTGCCCGATCCTGAGCTTATCGGCCAGGCCGCCAAGCTCCTCTCGGGCGCCAAGCAGCCGATGATCTATGTCGGCAGCGGCGCCGCCGCCGCGGGTGCCGAAGTGCTCGCCCTGGCCGAGCAGCTGCAAGCGCCGGTCGTAACCTATACCGGCGGCAAGGGCATCCTCAGCGACCGCCACTACCTCGCGCAGAACCTGCTCGCCGGGCATGATTTATGGCGCGCGACCGATGTCGTGCTCGCGGTCGGCACAAGGTTCAACCAGCCGCAGACGCGCTGGGGAATGGATGGCGACCTCAAGGTGATCCGCGTCGACCTCGACCCCGTCGAGATCACCCGCATCACAAGGCCGGCGATCGGTATCGTCGCCGACGCCAAGGAAGGGCTCGCCGCGCTGAACCGGGCGCTCCCGGCAACCGAGCGCACTTCCCGCCACGACGAGATGGCGGCGCTGAAATCCAAGACCATGGCCCGGCTCGAAGAGACGCTCGGGCCGCAATGCGAATACCTCGCCGCGATCCGCGCCGAATTGCCGGACGAGGGGATCTATGTCGAGGATCTGACGCAGGTCGGCTATGTCGGGCGCCTCGCCTTCCCGGTCTATGCCCCGCGCACCTATATCCACAGCGGCTATCAGGGGACGCTCGGCGCGGGCTATGCGACCGCGCTCGGCGCCAAGGTGGCGCGCCCCGATTTGCCGGTCGTCTCGATCTCGGGCGATGGCGGCTTCATGTACAACGTCCAGGAGCTGGCGACCGCGGCATTGCACGGCATCGATGTGGTCGCGATCGTCTTTGCCGACGGCGCCTATGGCAATGTCCGGCGCATGCAGAAGAACGATTACGGCAACAAGCTGATCGCGGTCGATCTCCTCAACCCCAATTTCCCGAAAATGGCCGACAGCTACGGCATTGCCGGGGTACGTGCGCAGAACCCCGACGCGCTGCGCCGCGCGCTGAAGGCGGCGTTGCAGCGACGCGGCCCCTCGTTGATCGAGGTGCCCGTCGGCGAGATGCCCGACCCCTGGTCGACGCTGATCATGCCGCGGGTGCGCTGGCGGTAAATTTGGCGGTGCCGGCACATCTCGTTCCAGCAAGCGACGAGGCGATCGAGCGCGCGGCGCGGCTGATACGCGCCGGCGAGCTGGTCGCCTTCCCGACCGAGACGGTGTACGGGTTGGGGGGCGACGCGACCAACGAGGTTGCCGTCGCAAATATCTTCGCGGCGAAGGGCAGGCCGCGCTTCAACCCGCTGATCGTCCATGTCCCGGGGCTGGCCGAGGCCGAGGCGCTCGCCGTCTTCGACGAGCGCGCGCGGATTGCTGCGCGGCGGTGCTG
>JBARKH010000137.1:0-15458 GCA_049801295.1 Allostellaceae bacterium
GCTCAGCACCGTCGCGCGCGTCGTGCCGCTCAGGAAGACGGTCTGGCTGCCGCCGGCCCTCACGGTGGCGCCGCTCGCCACCCCGCCGGCGCTGACGAACTCCCGTCCGCCGCTACTGACGATCCCGCCGCTCGCCGTCCCACGGACGGTTTCGCTGCCGCCGCTGTCGACGATCGTGCCGCTCGCTCGGCCGCCCGCCGAGACGATTTCGCCGCCGCCGCTCAGCACCGTCCCACTCGCCGCGCCGCCCGACAAGACGATCTCGCTGCCGCCGCTCTCGACGATCAGCCGGCCGCCGCCCCTGATGGTACCCGCATCGACCAGCGTCCCGGCATCGGTCAGCGTGCCGATAGTGCTGAGCGTGGCCCCGGCGCCGATCGTGTTGCTGCCGCTGAGCACCCACCGCGCCCCGGTATCGACGGTGACCGTGCCGAAATTGACGAAGCTGCTGCCGAGCCCGGTGAGGGTGCCGATACCCGCGGTCGAACCGAGTTGGAGCGTGTTGGTCGCGCCGGCGCTGGTGCTGCCAACGGCCGCGCCACCAAGATAATATCCCGGGTCGAGGACAAGCCGGTTGCCACCGGTGCCGCCGAAGCCGACCGCCGTACCGCTCGCGCCGGTGATCGCGCCGGCGTTGACGACCGTCGCGGCGCCGAGCGAGCCGAATACCCCATCGCCCGGAGCCGCAATCGTGCCGGTCGCCTTGTTGTCGAGGTATCCGCCGCCCGCGAGGGTCACCGCGAGCCCGATCGATCCCTTGTTGAAGAGGGTCGCCGGGTCGACGATGAGGCTGCCGGCGCCGGTCAGCGTGCCGGTATTGGTCAGGGTGCCGAAATCCGTCAGGGTGATCCCGGTAAGCGAGTTGGAGCGGGTCAACGTCCATCGCGCGCCGGCATCGACCACGACTTTGCCGAAATTGACGAACTCGGTGGCGAGCACCGTAGTCACCGTGCCGGCGCTCGCCGCTGCGCCCAGCTCCAGCGTATTGGTCGCGCTGCCGCTGCCGACGACGATGCCGCCGAGATGATAGCCCGGGTCGAGGACAAGGCGGTTGCCGCCGGTGCCGCCGAAGCTGATCGCCGTGCCGCCGGCGCCTGTGATCGTGCCGGAATCGACGATCCTGCCGCCCGCCGCGAGAGAAACGCCAACCCCAACGGTCCCATATCCCTCGATCGTGCCGAAATTGGCGACCGTGCCGGCGCTACCGGAAATCTCAACCCCAAAATAGTAGCCTTTGATCAGCGCGTTGGTCGATCTGCTTGCGCCATTGCTGACGCTGCCGCCGGCCGTGAGGTGGATCCCCGTGTCCCCCGTGACCGTCGCGAAATTAGTAATCGCGCCGGCGGCGTTCTCCACGCGGATGCCATCGCCGCGGCCGTCAATAAGCGCGCTGGTCGCGCCGCGGGCGCCGTTGACAACGCTGCCGCCGTTGTAGAGGACGATGCCGTTGTATAAGATGCCGATAATCGATCCGAAATTGACGACAGTGCCCGCCGCCGTTTCGATGTCGATCCCATCTCGCCAGCCGCCGATATACGCGCTGGTGGCGGTGGCGGCGCCATTAGTGATCATGCCGCCGTCCGCCAGCACGACGCCAGTATAGAAGGTATCAGCCGGTCCCCCTCCGCGAATCGATCCGTAATTAAAGAGGGTCCAGGCGAAACCAGCGGCGCCGTAGACCGCAGGCGCGGACTGGTCTTCGACTTGTCCGGTCGGTGCGATCACCGCCGGGTTCTGCGTCGCCCGGTTGGTGAGATTGATCTGCTCATAAGAACCGGCATAAACGGTGCCGTGCATGGTGATGTCGGTGCCGCCTTTTCCATCCGAAGAGAAAGCGAACTGGGATTGAACAAAAAAGCCCGACAACGCCACCGAGGCGACCGTCGCGGTGCCGTCGAGGGCCGTCAGCGTGCCCGCCGCGGTGGTGCCCGAATAGACCAGACCCGTCGCCGGCTGGCCGACGAGATCGATCGTATCGCCACGCTGGAACCCGGCGAGAGCGCCGGAGAGCACCGAGCCCGGCTCGATCATCAACACGTCGCCGGCTGTGTCGAAAATGATCGCCGCCGCCCCGGCCGTGCCGGCAATCGTGCCGAAATTGACGACAGTCCCGCCGGAGCCGGCGATGCGGACCCCGCCACCGCCCTCAATCAGCGCCGCACCGGAGCCGCTCGCGCCATTGGTGACGAGACCGGCGGTGCCTCCCACCCGCACCCCGTCCGAACCCGCGAGCCCGTCGACCGTTCCGAAATTGACCACCGTGCCGGTGCCGCCGCCTTGCGCTATGTCGATGCCGAAATTGCCCTCGATCAGCGCCTTCGTCGCGCCGCTCGCGCCGTTGCTGACGCGGCCGCCGAGAGGTATGTACACGCCGGCGTTGAGGGTCCCCGCCGCCTCGATCGACCCGAAATTAGTGACCGTGCCCGTGCCGCCGGAAATCTTGACCCCATAATCGACACCCTTGACCAGTCCGCTGGTCGAGCCGCTCGCGCCGTTGCTGACACTGCCGCCGGCCGCGAGATCCACGCCGACCCCATGGCTCCCGGTCCCCTCGATCGAGCCGAAATTGCTGACCGTGCCGCTGCTGCCCTTGATCTCGACGCCGTAACCTGCACCCTCGATCAGCGCCTTCGTCGTGCCGCCCGCGCCATTGCTGACGCGGCCGCGGGCGGCGAGGTAGACGCCGACCCCAAGGCTCCCGGTCCCCTCGATCGTGCCGAGATTGATCACCGTCGCGCTGCTAGTGCCCGTGACCTCGACGCCAAAAGCGGCGCCCGCGATCAGCGCCTTCGTCGTGCCGCTCGCGCCGTTGGTAACCGTGCCGCCGCCCCCGTTCAGCAACATGGCGGGACCGGAACTGGCGGAAACCAGCCCGAAATTGTCGACCGTCGCAAGCGCGTTCGTATTTTGGATTGCCGGTTGCGCCGCCCCGATGGTGACGATTGTGCCGTAATTGGTGAGGACGAGGCTGAGGGTGGCGTTGTAGAACCCGATGCCGGCCGTACTGCTGATCAGTGCGGTAGTGACGCTCTTGCTGCCGTTGGCGAGGCTGCCGCCATCGATTTGAACTGCGTTCTCCTTAGCGACGACGGTGCCCAAATTGTCCACCGTGCCGGGGTTGTTCGTGATGTCGATTCCGAGATTGTCGGAAGCGGCGATCCGCGCGCCCGCGCCGTTAGTGACGCTGCCGCCGTCAAAGACGATGACGCCATTGAGGCCCAGCAAGGTTCCCAGATTGGTGACCGAAGCGGTGTAGTTGCTGCCGTTCTTGGCTTCGATGAAGATCGCGTCGTATCCCTGGATGAGCGCCGCGACGGCGCCGGAGGCGCAGTTTGTGACGGTGCCCCCTGAGTTCAGCTTAACGCCAGCGTCGCCGGCGTTGTTTCCCCCGATGATCGTGGCGAAATTGGTGACAGTGCCCAGCGTTCCGTGGATGTAGATCCCGTCGCCGAATCCGGAGATCAGCGCGCTCACGGCACCGCCCGCACCGTTGGTGACGTTGCCGCCGGCCGCGAGGTTGACGCCGTCTCCGGCAGCCGCCTCGATCGTGCCGGTATTGTCGATCGTCCAGGCCTGGGTGTTGTCGCCGTAGACGCCGTCACCGGCGGCGGTATTGATGGTTCCGGTTACAAAGAGCGGATTGAAATTGTAGCCAGCGTTTAGCGTGACACCGTGGGTGATGCTCCCACTGATGGTCTTTGATGTCATCGCACGCTCCGCCGTTGGTGGTGCGGATGATCGCCCGTCAGCGGCGAGGTGCAGTTCCCGTTCGCGCCGAGGGTGATCGCGGTGTTGATCGTCATTCCGATTCTTGTCACACGCCGGGCCCCTTCGGGCGCGGCAGTTTCCGCAGCCGCCGGCCGCTCGACGCTCACGCGCCACCCATGTCGGGACACGGCCCGACCAATGAGTATGCAGCGAGTTTGCGGGAGAGAGGTAGACGCGTCAAGGCGCCGCCGCCGGGTCGATGTCATAACCACAACATTGCGATCAACGTAATCCGTCCCCTCGGCGCCGCGCCCGACCCCGGTTGCCGGGCGCGATTGGCGGCCGGCGAGAGAGCGCGCGACCAGGGTTCGAGCCGGGCAAACCGCGTGTCGGTGAGGATCGCAAATGGCGCGGGTAGCACTGCCCCCTCGATGACGAACGGGAGTTTGCTACTAACAAGCCGGTCGAAGATCGGCGCGCCGAGGGTTAAGGCGCCGACCCTCGAGCCGATCGTCGCGGTGCCGATCGCGATCGTCACCGACGCCCACGCACCCGCCAGGATCGCCGACGTGGCGAGCTGCAGTTCGACATCGCGCAGCCTCTGCCACGCCGCCGTCCCACCAAATTCCCATTTACGGCAGATCGTCCGACCAGCCCCCGCGGGTTCCTTCCTGGATTGGGACGCCGGCCTTCAGCACGGTTGGATAGCTCACAACGGGCCGGCATCCGAAACCCTGTACTGCGCCGATCGGGACGGCGAGCGTGGAGGTCTGGTCAGGGGCACGAAGAGTAGTCCCGCTCGCCAGGGCCGAGGGTCGGGTAGGGGCTCAGTGAGCTGACCCTGGCCGCGGCGCTCGGCAACGGGTCAGATGCGCCGGAAACGGACTTTCTCTTTACGGCGTGCATCCGGGCGGGTGCACCCCTAAGAGCCATTCCCGGTCGAGGCAGCGGTTGGTCGGGTCGGCGTGCCACTGCGAGAAATGCGCATCACTTTTTCGGCTGGCGCCCTTACAATTGCGGCAAGGCTCAGCACGCGAGCCACCCGAACGGGTGACGCGCGCTATGGCGACAACAGCGGAAGCCGCAGGATCCTCGAATTTGCGGCTGTGCGGCAAGGCACAGGATCGGAGTGGCGTCTCGGGCGGGGGGCCGGCCGGCCGGTTCGACCCGAACTCCCTTCCCCTTCCCATTACGAGATAAAGAAAATCTTCCCCGAAGCCCCGGCGCTGAGGCTGGGATGCCCGCTCAGCACGACCACCGTACTGGCGCTGAAACTCGCGCCGCTGCCATCCTTGTCGTAGCGCAGCGCCCCGGTCGTCGTGTTGTAGGCAAAGCGCTGCCCTGTCGTCGTGAAGCTTCCGGTCGAATTGGCGACAAAGACGCTGGCGGCAAGGTGTTGCAGGCTGGCGGTGCCCAAGGCCTCGTCGGCGCCGAGGTTGAAGCCGGAATCGCGCAGCACGATCTTGTTGCTCGTGCTCGCTCCGAAATCGGTGATCCCGTTGGTGCCGATATGGGCGAAGGTGAATTGGTTGGCGCCGCCGTGGCCGGTCATCGTCGTCTTGCCGCCGGCGAAGAAGATGTCGTTGCCCGCGCCGCCCTTCAGCGTATCGGTGCCCGTTCCGGCATGGACGATGATCGCATCCGCCGAGGGCAGCGTCGACGCCGTGATCGTATTCCCGGAATTGCCGTCGTCGACGGTGATGACGTGACCGCTGACACCGGTGAAGTTAACGCTTTTCAAGGTGAAGCTGTTGGCTGCTCCGCTTGCCAGTTGAAACTTTTCGACGCCGCGGACCCCGCCCGCGTTGACCGTCCCGGCGCTCGTCATCAGCAATTCATCGCTGCCGGCGCCGCCGACGACGGTGTCGGTCGGGCCCGAGGTGGCCGCCGAGAATTCGAAGGTGTCGTTGCCCGCCCCGCCGGTGAAATGATCGGGCCGCAGCCCGCCGACCAGGATCACCCGGTTGCTGCCGGTCAGCGCCGATGCGTCGACCGTATTGCCGAAACTGCCGCCGATCACGGTGATCACCGGCTTGCTCAGCCCGATGAGATTCGCATTATCGAGGCTGGTGCTGTTGGCGCCGAGGCCGGCGAGGACGATCGTCGGGAAGCCGCTGACCCCGGAGAGGTCGATCGTGCCCGGTGTCTGGAACACCAGCCGGTCGGACCCGCCGCTGGCGGCGATCGTCTGGCCGCTCGTCGGGGCGGCGGCGTCGACCGTCCAATTCGCGCCGGAATCGACGATGACACGGCCGAAACCGACAAACTGCGTGCCGAGCCCGCTCAGCGTCCCGGCGGCGGCGCCGGCCGCCAATTCCAGCGTGTTGGTGTTGTTGACGGAGCCGCCATCGACCTTGCCGGCGATCTGTACGCCGGGATCGAGGATCAGCAAATCGTTGTAGGTGCCCAACCGACTGAAGTGGATCGCGGTCCCGTCGCCGCTGCTGACCGCACCGGAGGCGATGACCGTGCCGGCGCCGCCGGAGATGTAGATGGCGCCGCCGCCGTAGCGGCCGGTGGCCGTGACCAGTGCATAGCGATTGACTATGACGGTGCCGCCGGCGTCCAGGAGAACCCCGGTCTCGGACGACGAAATGATCCCGAAATTCGTGATCGTTCCGCCGCCGCCGTATACGTCGACCCCGCCGATATCGCCGTGGATCGACGCGTTGATATCGCCGGTCCCGCCATTGGTCACGCTGCCGCCGCCGTTCAGCCGAATGCCATCTACACCGCCGGTCACCGTGCCGAGATTGCTGACCGTGCCAATGCCGCCGGCGATCACTACGCCATAGAAGCCCTCGATCGAAGCGGACGCGCCGTTGGTCACGCTGCCGCCGCTGCTGAGGAGGATGCCGTCGTAGAAGGAGCGGAAGGAGGAGGGGCCGAAGGTGGAGATCGTGCCGAGATTGCTGACCGTGCCAATGCCGCCCGTGATGTATACGCCCACCTTTCCAGCCGCGATCAAGCCGCTCGCGCCGTTGGTCACGCTGCCGCCGGCGGCCAGCTCGACGCCGAAGCCGCTGCCGGATGCCTCGGTGATCGTGCCGAAGTTGCTGACCGTGCCGATGCCGCCGCGGATATACACCCCGAAGGATCCGCCGCTGATCGACGCGTTGATGACGCCGGTCCCGCCGTTGGTCACGCTGCCGCCGGCGTACAGCACGACGCCGACGCCGCCGGTGGATGCCGCGGTGATCGTGCCGAAGTTGGCAACCGTGCCGACGCCCGAGAAGACATAGACGCCGTCGAAAAACCCCGAGATCAGCCCGCCGGACGAGCCGCTTTGGCCGTTGGTCACGCGGCCGCCCTCGAGCGAAACGCCTTTGCCGGAGCCGGAAACCGTGCCGAGATTGCTGACCGTGCCCGAGCTGCCTGTGATCGCGATCCCGGTATTCTGGCTCTCGATCGATCCTGTCGAAGCGTTGGTCACGCTGCCACCGGCGACCAGCAAGACGCCGGCGCCGTCGCCGGGCGCGCTCGCGCTGATCGCGCCGAAATTGGCTACCGTGCCAAGGCCGCCTTTGACGTAGACGCCGAAGTATCTGCCGGAGATCAGCCCGGCGGTCGAGCCGCTCTGCCCATTGGTCACGCTGCCGCCGGCGGTCAGCTCGACGCCGTCTTCGGTGGACCCGGTGATCGTACCGAAATTGGTAACCGTGCCCGAGCTGCCTTCGATCAAGATCCCGGTATAGCTAGTCGCGATCGATCCTGTCGAAGCGTTGGTGATGGCGCCGCCGAGCGGCAGGTCGATGCCGTTGCCCGTCCCGGTCGCTGAGACCGTGCCGGCGTTGCTGACCGTCCAGGCCTGGGAGTTGGGGCCGTATATAGCGTCGCCGCTGCCCGCCTGGATCTCGCCGGTCTTTGTGATGGCCAGCGGTGAGGCGTAGGTGCCGCTGGTCGCGAGCGTGATGCCGTGGGTGATCGTGCTGCTGATCGCCATGCTGTCTCGCTTCCTTCCGCGCTTCGCGGCATTTCCCGTCTTTCTAGATTACGGGAGAGTGCGCCGGCAATCGCCGACGCCAGCATTAACCACATCTGCCAAAGCCGAAATTCCCAATTCTTCGCCGGATTCACGGGTCCGGCTCGACAGAGCATCACGTGGCGACCATCCGTCGCCGAATGACGCCAAGCTGGTAATCGCGGGGGCTGAAGGGGATGTTGATCGGGGGCTCGTTCGCGGGCGCGGCCGTCCCAGAGTCTGACCGCTCCCACCGGCGGGCACGGCACAGGGTCGGGTCTGGCGTATCGGGCGGGGGATGGCGTCGCGGCAGCACAGCTAGATCCGCCGACCGATCAACACCCGGATCACTTGTCCGCGATGGTTTAAGCAATGACCGGATTGGGGCACGAGCAGTAGCACCCGTCGCCAGGTCCGAGCGTCGGCTGCCGGTTAAGTAAGCCGACCCTGGCCGGGACGCTCGGCAACGGGTCAGACGCGCCGGTTCCGGTCATTCGACTTCCGCCAGCCCGTCGCTCCATTGTAGGGTGTCGGGCAAGAATAAATAAGCAAGCACCCGGTCTGGGCGGATCAAGAGGAGGCGTTGCATGCCTGACGAATACGAATTCATCGTGGTTGGTGGTGGATCGGCGGGAGCGGTCATCGCCTCGCGGCTATCCGAAGATGCAAATTGCCGGGTGGCGCTGATCGAGGCCGGCGAACGGCCGCCGGAGGTCTCAGCACTACCTATCGCGCCGGCGGCCATGCAGCTCAATCCGGCGACTGATTGGATGTTTACTGCCGATCCTGGCAAGGCCGGGCTCGGGCTCAACGGTCGGCGGGTGCCGGTGCCGCGCGGCAAGATGCTCGGCGGCTCCTCGGGCATCAACTACATGATGTATGTACGCGGCAACCCAGGGGACTTCGACGCCTGGGCCGAGGGCGGCGCCACTGGCTGGAGCTATGCCGAGGTCCTGCCCTATTTCAAGAAGAGCGAGGGGTTGGCGCCGAGTGCTGAGGTCGTCATTGACGAGGCGGCGCATAGCACGGCAGGGAAGAATTCCAGCGAGCGGTCATGAACATCGACACCGCCCGCTTTTTCGACGATGCCGGAAAGCGCGTCGCCGACGACTCAGAAAATGTCGTGCTGCTTCCGCACCCAGTCCTGCCGCATAGCCGTGGCGAAATCGTCCTCGATAGTGCCGACCCGACCGTCCAGCCGGTGATCCGCTACAATTACTACGACGACCCGCATGACATGCAGGTGATGCTGGCAGGAATCCGCAAGACGATGGAAATCGTTCGGCACTGGCCCGGCAACCGCCGGCCGGGGCCGGTGATGATTCCGCCTTTCCTCGCAGCCAAGCACGGCTATCGCGAGGGCGACGAGCCGAGCGACGCGCTGCTCCAAGATTTCGCGCTGCACTTCTCCCTGACCGTGTACCACCCGACATCCACCTGCCGGATTGGTGACGTCGTCGACCCGCATCTTAAGATGCGTGGCGTCGGCCGTTTGCGAGTGGCAGACGCCAGCGTCATGCCGGCGGTGATCGCCGGCAACACGAACGCGCCCACGATCATGATCGGTGAGAAGGCGGCCGAGATGATCGCGGCCGAGCACGGGGTCCGCCTAGCCGAATTCGTCGGTGGGCACTGACCGGCGGATAAGGAAGTTTCCCGTTCATGGTCGATTCAAGGCATTCGATGCGCAGCGCAGTCGACAGGCGCGCTCCGAAGCAGATCCACCGCTCGGGCCACCCGGAATTCGTCGAGCTGGTGGCCGAAGACCCACTGCTATTTCTGGAGCGCGGACAACGGCTGTTCGCCGAAGGCGATGTGCCGACCTGCATGTATATCGTCAAAACCGGACAACTGCAGATCCGCAGCGGCAGGGACATCTACGAAGATGTCGGGCCGGGCGGCATCATCGGCGAGATGGGGGTGATCGAGACGCAGGAGCTGCGCAGCGCCACAGTCTACGCGATTACCGACAGCGAGCTCGTCGAGATCAACGACTCTCGCTTTGCCCAGCTGATCGCGCGGGCCCCGAGCTTTGCCATTGCCGTGATGCGGACGCTATCCCGTCGACTGCGAGCGATGGATCGCCTGGACCGCACGCCCTAGGGCCGCGGGCGGGTCAAAACTAAGAGTTTCTAACGCAGCCAGAGTTTTTACATAGCCTCGGGCATGGCCTACCGCCCGCCATCACCAGCGGGAAGGTCCGCTATGTCAGTGAGGGGATCGTCGGTGGAACGCCGGGCAACGGTGAACTTGCGCCGAAAGCGGACCCGGCCCTAGCAAACCACGCCGAGCGCCTCCCCGGCGAACGTCATCACGAGCGCGCGTTGTGCGGCCAGAGTGAAACTTTTGATCCGGCAGGCCGACGATCGTTTGCTGCGTTTGGGGTTCGCGTTCATCATCGCACCCGGTGGTCTGTGACCGTGTCGCGGTCAGGGGTATCTGCCCGCGTTCGGACTGGTGCCTCCGGACCCGACGCGAGTGGTCCGGATCCTGCGCATGTCGTCGCATCATGAAGAAGGAAGTGGACGATGAAAGCTGGCGTGGTTTATCCGCAAATCGAACTCGGCGGCGATACAGGCGCAGTTAAGGCGTTTGCCCAAGCGGCCGAAGACCTCGGTTACGACCATATTGTGATCTACGATCATGTTCTCGGCGCCGTTCATGCCGGCAGGGAACCGAAGCTGACCGGCCCCTACAAGGAAAGCGATCCCTTCCACGAGCCGTTGGTCACCTATGCCTATCTCGCAGGCGTCACCAAGACCCTCGGATTGGCAACGGGCGTAATCATCCTGCCGCAGCGACAGACTGTGCTGTTCGCCAAGCAGGCCGCGGACGTTGACCTGTTCTCGGACGGCCGGCTTCGCCTGGGCGTCGGGGTCGGCTGGAACTGGGTGGAATACGACGGCCTCGAAATGTCACGGCATTTTCGTCGCCGCGGCAAGCGGCAAGAGCAGCAGATCGCCTTGATCCGCAAGCTGTGGGAAGAGCCTGTGGTCGAGTACGAGGACTCCGACCACCGGATCGAAAGAGCCGGGATATTGCCGCGCCCGAAACGACAGATCCCGATCTGGTTGGGCGGCTTCAGCGAGGCTGCTTTCGACCGGGCGGCGAGGATCGCCGATGGATTTCTGTTCTCGGGCCGCACTCAAACCGAGGCGGCCCAAATCAGGGCGAAGATCGAGGCCAAGCTATGCGAACTCGGCAGGGATGTTGATGCATTCGGCTTCGAGTCGATCCAGCGATACAGTCGCGGGGACAACCAATGGCCTGGCGATATCGCGGCGTGGCGGAAAGCTGGGGGGAGCCACATATCTGTCGTGACGATGGGCGCGAACCTCACCACAGTGGACGGCCACATCGAAGCCATTAAGCGTTGGCGTAACGTCTACAATTCGGTTCGTTAGAGCTCTGGAGCCTGGTCGAGGACCCGCGCAGGAGCGCCTTTCGGGTCTCTTTCGGCAGTGCCGCAGATGGTTCGCTCCGCTGCCATTGGCCCAGTCTCATAGGGCGCGCGCGATGACCTCCTTCATGATCTCGTTGGTGCCGCCGTAGATACGGGCGATGCGCGCGTCGGCGTACATGCGAGCGATCAGAAACTCGTTCATATAGCCGTAACCGCCGTGCAGCTGCAGTAGCTCATCGATGACGCGCCCCTCGGTCTCCGAGGCCCACAGCTTGGCCATCGATGCGGTCGCCGCGTCGAGCGTGCCGGCCAGCAGCTGTTCGACGCAGCGGTCGATGAAGGCCCGGCCCACCGCGATTTGCGTCGCGACCTCGGCGAGCTTAAACCGGGTGTTCTGGAAATCGGCAAGCGGCCGGCCGAAGGCTTGTCGCTCGCGGACATAGTCCAAGGTAACCCCATAGGCACCCTCCATCGCGGCCAGTGCACCCACGCCGATCATCATTCGCTCGTAAGGCAGATCGCCCGTCAGCTGATAAAAGCCCTGCCCCTCGACGCCACCGAGGAGGTTATCGGCTGGGACGGGTACATCCTCGAAGAACAACTCCGCGGTGTCCTGGGCCTTGCGACCGATCTTGTCGAGCAGGCGCCCGACCCGGAGGCCGGTACAATCTTTGGTTTCAACGAGGATCAGCGAAATGCCTCGCGCCCGCTCGGCTGGATCGGTCTTGCACACGACGACTACCAAACCGGCGAGAAAGCCGTTCGAGATGAAGGTCTTGGAGCCGTTGATGAAGTACTGGTTACCGCGCCGCTCGGCGCGCGTGCGGACGGCCTGGAGATCCGATCCGGCACCGGGCTCGGTCATCGCGATCGCGCCGATCAGTTCGCCTTTGGCGAGGCGGGGAAGATAACGGCGCTTCTGATCATCGGTGCCGTGGTTCAACAGATAATGAGCGGCGATCGAATGCACCCCAATGCTCATTCCACTCAGCGCGCGCCGGCTCATCTCCTCGTGCAGCACCGCCTCATGCCGGAAATCGCCGCCGGCGCCGCCCCATTCCTCGGGGATATCGATGCACAGAAACCCGAGCTCGCCGGTCCTCCGCCACAGCTCATGCCCGACATGCCCGCGCCGGCGCGCCTCAGCATCGTGCGGCTGCATCTCGCTTTCAACAAAGCGGACCCAGGATTCGCGAAAGCGTTCGACCTCTTCGTCGCTCCAGGAGCGCTTGAACTCCAGCGGCACGATCGATCCTCCAGCAGCGGTGATCAGCGCGGCGCCATTCGAATGGCGCCGTCGAGCCGCACGCTCTCGCCGTTGAAGTAGCCGTTGGTGATCATCAATTCGGCCAGCGCCGCATATTCGTCCGGTCGACCCAGGCGTTTTGGAAACGGCACCGAAGCGGCCAGCCCCGCCTTTACCCGCTCAGGAGCGCGTTGCAGCAACGGCGTGTCAAAGATGCCGGGGAGGATGGTGTTGACCCGAATGCCGTCGCCCATCAGATCGCGCGCCACCGGCAGGGTGAGGCCGACGACACCCGCCTTCGAGGCCGAATAAGCGGCCTGGCCCACCTGCCCATCTTCGGCCGCTACCGACGCAGTGTTGACAATGACGCCGCGCTCGCCGTCGACAAGCGGCGGCACCGTCAACATGCCTGCGGCGGATTTGGCGATGCAACGAAACGTGCCGATCAAATTTATCTGGATGATTCGCTCGAACGCCGCGAGCGGGAAGTGGCGGATTTCGCCCGTCTCGCGATCACGGCCGGCGGTCTTGAACGCGTTGCCGGTGCCGGCGCAGTTGATGAGGATGCGCTCCTGCCCGTTCACCCCGCGTGCGTGCGCAAATCCAAGATCGACATCGGCTTCCGAGGTCACGTCAACCTGGAAGAATGAGCCGGCGATTTCGCCTGCGACGCGCTCGCCCAGCTCGGCGTTCAAATCGAACAGCGCAACCCTGACCCCATGCCCGGCCAGGCGCCGCGCCGTCGCAGCGCCCAAACCGGAGGCGCCGCCGGTGACGATTGCGGCGATCGAGGCGTCCAGCTGCATGAGGTGCCCCTCCTCTATTCTGCGCGCCGCCGGGCAGCGACGCCTATACGATGCGGCTCGCCCGTTCGCCCCAATAGCGGTCGCGCAACAGACGCTTGTAGAGCTTACCGGTCGGCAGGCGCGGCAATTCCGCCTCGAAGTCGATCGAGCGGGGGCATTTCATATGCGCGAGGTGCTCACGGCAGAACAGCATCAGCTCTTCGGCCAATTCGGCGTCTGGAGCGACACCAGGCATCGCCTGCACGACTGCCTTGACCTCCTCGCCCAGATCGGCATTCGGCACACCTAACACCGCCGCGTCGGCGACCTTCGGATGGGTGATTAGCAAGTCCTCGCATTCCTGCGGGTAGATGTTGACGCCTCCCGAAATGATCATGAACGTAGCGCGGTCGGTCAGGTAAAGATAGCCGTCGGCATCGACATAGCCGACGTCACCCACCGTTCCCATCGTGCCGTCGGCGGATAGCGACTCGGCGGTGCGCGCCTCGTCGTTGAAATATTCGAATGGCGATCCGAGACGGAACCACACCGTGCCGATGGTCCCCGCCGACACCGGGTTCATCGCTTCGTCGAGGATGTGCAGATCGCCGAAGAGCACGTGGCCGACCGTGCCTTTGTGCGCCAGCCACTCGGCGCTGTCGCAGGCCGTGAACCCGATCCCCTCGGTCATGCCGTAATATTCGAACACGATCGGCCCCCACCACTCAATCATTTGCTCCTTGACCTGGATGGGGCACGGAGCTGCGGCATGGATTGCGATTTCCAGCGAGGACAGGTCGTAGCCGCGCCGCGTCTCTTCCGGCAATTTCAGCATGCGCGAGAACATCGTCGGCACGAGCTGCGTGTGCGTCACCTTGTACTGCTCGACGAGACGCAGAAAGTGCTCGGGATCGAAATGCTCCATGATCACCGCGGTGCCGCCGAGGTGGATCGTGAAGGCCACACCGGCGTGTGGCGCCGCGTGATAAAGCGGCGCCGGCGACAGATAGGTCATACCGTCGCGGAAGCGCCAAAGGTTCATAAGGAAGCTGTAAACCGGCAGCCCCTGCGAGGGCGGCTGCTCCGGCAGCGGGCGCAAGATACCCTTCGGCCGGCCCGTTGTGCCGGAGGAATAGAGCATCGCGGTGCCGAGCGTCTCATCGCCGATCGGTGTGTCGGGGAATTCCGCGGCCGCCTCATCGAGATTTTGCACGCGGCCATCGCCGGGGCCGTCGACAATCAAACAGAGGGCAACATTCGGGCATCGTCGCATCGCGGCAAGTGCGACCGTGCGCTTTGCCCGTGACGTGATCAGGATTTTGCTTTCACTGTTGTTGACGATATAAGCGACCTCGTCCGGCGTCAGGTAGGAATTAATGCAGGTGTAATAGAGGCCGGCGCGCTCGCCGGCGGCACAGCATTCGACGTAGCGGGCGTTGTTTTCCATAAAGACCGCGTAATGGTCGAGCCGCCGCAACCCGTTGGCGCGCAATAGATGTGCCAGCCGGTTGCTGCGGCGCTCTAATTCGCCATACGTCAAAACCTCGCCGCTTCCCGCCATGATGATGGCCGGCTTGTCCGGCCGCAGCCTAGCATGCTCGCCCGGATACATCGCGCCTCCCCGCCCACTCCGCGGCAGATCCGCGTTCGGTTGACAGGAACAAATCGATGAACAGCTGTCAATCGGGGGCAGGTAAGCTGATACGTCGTTCGATCAGAGGCGTAATTGGCGCGGCCCGACGGGTGGGTTGGCAACGGCAGGAAAGGGGCACGAATACCCGTTGCCGCCGCCACAGCTGAGCGCCGGCTATGAGTTCAGATTCCGTTGAAAAAGTCGGGTTCGAAGTAGTCGTGGTGGGGGAGGCCGACGGAAGGGAGGACGCGGATGCCAGGTTCGCCGGCTCAGGTTGCTGAGGTGGGCGCCGGCACGGGGATCAGCTTGGCGAGTTTTCGCAGGTTCTGGGCGGTGGCGGCGAGGTAGAATTCATCGCGGGCGCCGTTCGGCCCGCGTAATCGCAGCCGATCCAGCTTGAGGATGCGCTTGAGGTGAGCGAACAGCATTTCGACCTTTTTGCGCTGGTGGCGCGAGATCTGGTATTCCTCGGTTTTGGCGATGTCGCGGGCGAGATCGCGCGCCCCTTCATGGATTGAGCGAGGGACCTTGCGCGCTGGTGTGTTGGGGCAGCAGCGCGGCTTCAGAGGGCACACCTCGCAGTCCCGCTTGCTGGCCCGGTAGCGCATCGAGTTGTCCTTCATCACGCCGGTTCGCGGCGTCGTAAATCGCCGACGATAGCGCCGGAGGGTTTTCGCGCCCGGGCAACGGTAGGTGTCGCTCGTGTGGTCATAGGCGAAGTC
>JBARKH010000138.1:0-19414 GCA_049801295.1 Allostellaceae bacterium
ACGACACTCGATCAGCAGGTGACCGTCGACAGTAACGGCGACATTTTCCTCCCCACGATCGGCCCCGTGCATGTCGCCGGCTCGATGGCCGGCAATCTCCAGTCGGTCGTCGCGACGGCGGTAGCGACGGTGTATAAAACAAACGCGCAGGTTTATGTGACGCTGGCGATGGCGGTCCCGGTCAACGTCTTCGTTACCGGCGCCGTCGTCGCGCCGGGCCAGTACGCCCAGTTGTCGACCGCGAGCATCATCACTTACTTGCAGGCCGCCGGCGGGATCGATCCGAACCGCGGCAGTTACCGAGACATCGAAGTGTTGCGCGACGGGCATGCGATCGCCCATTTCGATCTCTACGACTTTCTGCTGCAAGGTCGCTTGCCGCCGCTGCGAATGCGCGAGCGCGACACGATCCTGGTGCAGCCGCAAGGGCGGGTCGTGGCGGCGTTGGGCGATGTCAGCGGGGTCTTTCGGTACGAGCTGACCCGACCGGACACCGGCGCAGAGCTGATCAGGTTGGCGCGCCCCTATCCGGACGCAACCGAAGCCAACCTTGTCGGGGTCCGTGACGGCCGGCCGGCGTCGTTTTCCCACTCGCTCGCCGAATTCCGCAACATACGGCTCGAAAACGGCGACGTCGTCACCTTCACGCCGGACGTCCCGACGAATGTCATGACGGTGAAGCTGGACGGTCGCATCGATGGGCCGACGACCCTGGTGGTCACCCGTCAGGCAACCCTGTTCGACGTTTTACCCTATACCCCGATCGACCCCTATTTCTCCGATGCCTCGTCGATCTATGTCCGGCGCGTCAGCGTGGCGCAGGCCCAGACCAAAGCGATTCAAGAATCGATGCAACGCCTTGAAAACACGGTCGTCACCTCGCCGACGATCACCGCCGAGCAGGCGCTGATGAAGGACGAGGAGGCGAAGATCATCTTTCAGTTCGCCAGCCAGTTGACCAACGTGCAGCCCGAGGGTCGGCTCGTTGTCCAACATGACGGCCACCTCTCGAATGTTCGCTTGGAGGACGGCGACGTTATCGTCGTGCCGTCGCGCACCGACCTCGTGCTGGTCAGCGGCGAGGTCAGGGTGCCGCAGGCAGTCGTCTGGGTCTCGGGCGCCAATCTCGATCATTATATCAAGCAGTCGGGCGGCTTTACCGAGCGGGCGGACGAAGACCGGGTTCTCGTAACTCACCCGAGCGGGGAAACAGTCGTCGGACCGAACCCGCCGATCGTGGCGGGCGACCGCATCATCGTCTTGCCGTCGCCCGACAACTGGACGTTCCCATTCATCAAGGACCTAACCACGATCATGTACCAGATCGCCGTAGCGAGCGGCGTCCTGATAAAATTGTGAAGGCGGCGGCGAGGCGGCGACCCGCGCGCCCCGGGTCAGAGATGCGCGTGCTCGCGCAGCGCGGCAAGTATCAGGCTCCCGGTCATGGCGACGAGCGCGCTGGCCAGCGCGACGAGCAGCAAATCCAACCAACTGCGCGGCAGGGTCGAATCCGCGGGCAGGGTCGGCGCCAGGAAGTCGACGATGAAGCTGTGATGCTGCTCGAGGTTGGTCCGGCTCGTCGTCAGGAAAGCCAACGCCGAAGTGTAGGCGCCCTGCGCAAACTGCTGATCGAGCAGCAAATCTCCGTAGGTCGACACCAGGTCGGCGTAGGACTTACCCTCGCTACCTTGTCCGGCCAGCAGCTGGCGGTCGAGCTCGAACTGCTTCTTGAGAGCGGCGATGCGGGCTTGCAGCGACTGTACGAGAGGGCTGTCCTCGCGGGCGTAGGACAATGCCGTTTTCAGGTCCGCCTCGGTGCTCGCCAGCTGTGAGAACAGCCCGAGGGCGACCGTCCCGACGCCCCCGGCGTTGGCGCTCACGTCGAATTCGCCGTGGGCATTGCGGAAGTCTCTCAGCTTGCCGTTGATTTCCTTCAACTTGTCCTGCGCCTTATCGACCTCCGATCGCGCGAACCCGAGCGCGTCGTCCTCCATCAGGAGGTACGCCTCGTTCAACTTCTCTTGCGCCAGCTGCACGAGCGTTTTTGCGATCAGCTGCGCATCGGCTTGACTGAAGGCCTGTACCTGAACCTCCACGACCGGATTGGTCGGGTCGGCGATGACCGTGATGTGGTTCGTGTAATAGCGGTAGAAGTCGCGCTGCGGCGCGTCGCGGGAGAGCCGCGACAGGAAATCAATGGAACCGGCGCTCCACATGCGCCGCAAGCCGATCCGCTTGTCGAGCGCCTCCATCGCCTCTAGTGAGGTAAAATAGGTGTAGACCATCATATATTCGTTGATCGGCCCACCTGCGGCACTGGCCAATCCGGACAGCGATAGTAGCGAGGATGCGCCGCCGCTGGGGCTGGAAGACGAGCTCGGGGGACCCGCGCTGTGCGAGTCGCTCACCACCATCTGAGTGTCGGAAACGTAACGGTCGCTGGCGATCAGGCCATAATAGGCCGCTGCCAGGAAGGTCGGCAGGCCGATGGTCAATCCCATCATCAGCCGGCGGCGGCGGCGGCGCACCCGCAGCGTGTCGTAGACGGTCGGAACGACCCGGGTGCCGACGCCGACAATCGCGGTATCCGCGGACCTCGGCGCCGGCACCTGGTGGTCGCTGCGCACGAAGATCAGCGCGCGCCTGAGGTTCTCGCTGCGTAGAACGGACAGCGCGCGCGTGAGGCTCGCCAGATTCATCAAGGTCACCCGTGGCAATAGAAATGCACCGCCTCATCGAGATCGGCAAATGGCACCAGATGTCCACGATGAAGCACCAATCCGATGTCGCAGTATTGCCGCACGGTCTTGGGATTGTGCGACACCATCAAGAGGCCGAGGGAGCGCCGTCGGCGTTCGGCAAAGGCGGCGGCGCATTTTTCACGGAACCAGGAGTCGCCGACCGAGGTGCCCTCGTCGATCAGATAGCAGTCGAAATCGATCGCCAGACTGATCCCGAATGACAACCGACCCCGCATCCCGGAGCTGTAAGTGGCGACCGGCTCGTCGATGTAGGGGCCGAGTTCGGCGAAGTCTTCAACAAAAGCGATGGCGTCATCCTCGTCGGTGTTGTTGATCTGGGCGATAAACCGCACATTCTGGCGCCCGGTCATTTCCGCGCTGATGCCGCCGCCAAAGCTGAGCGGCCATGATACCGACACCGTGCGAATGATCCGGCCCTGGTCGGGCAGTTCGACCCCGGCGATCATGCGCAGCAGCGTCGTCTTGCCGGCGCCGTTGCGCCCCAGGACCGCCACCCCCCGGTCGGTCGGGATGCTCAGCGAGGTCGGGAACAGCACGATACGATCACCCGCCCAGGTCGCATATTGTTTGGAGATGTTGACCAGGTGGATCATCAATGCGCCACCAGGTAGCGCCGCGTCGCCCGTTCGAACACCACGATCAAAAAGATCCCTAGGACGATGAAGGGCAGCGGATAGCTCCATACCGCATAGCGCGCATGATAGGTCAAAAACATGCTGTCCTTCACGAACTCAAAGTAATGCACCAGCGGGTTGAGCATCATCCACGAGCGGATCTGCGGCGGGAGATCGTTGGCAAAGAAGAACACCCCCGAGCAAAACAGCATGACGCGGCGGAAAAGTACGTCCACAAAGCGCAGCGACGGGACGGCCAATTCGCCGAGACCGAAAAACACCCCCGCAATCGTGGCGAGCGCGGCGATCCCAGCGAGCGCCATCAGCAGCATCAGCGGATCGGCGAGCTGTAGCGAGTTCTGGTAGATGCTGACCGCCACGACCAGCAGTGAAAACCCCACCAAGCCGGTCAGAAACTGCCGCACTGCGCTCGACGCGATCACGACGAGAGGCGTCACTTCGCGAAAATAGAACAGGCTGGTATTGCTTCTCACCGAACTGCTGACCGCCCCGATCATGTATACGAAGAAGAAGTAATAGGCGCCAACCGAGCTGGTCAAGTGTGCCTCGGTTGAGATGCCGTGGGTCGTCGGACGGCTTTCCAGGCGGTAGGCTAAATCGAGCACGAAGATCAAGAGGAGGGGTTCGACGATCGTGCCCAGATAGCCGATGCCGGTCTGGCGCTGTTGGTTGAGGATGTCGCGCAGCATGAGGGTCCGCAGGACGCGGAAATAGGAGGCCGCACCGGCGCGCAGGCTCGCCCGCTGGTTCACCGCCGCGTCGTCGAGGCGCAGCACGAACTCCTCGGGAACGTCGAACGCATCCGCGGGCGGGAGGCCCGCGTCGGGATCCATCGTGCGGCCGAGCGCGCGCTCGAGGGCGATGATCGCCGGTTTGAGCTCTGTCAGGTCCGGATCGGTGCGGAAGGCGCGCGCCAATGCTATTTCGGCCTCCAGCGTATCGCCGATGGCGAGGTAGATCCGCCCCAATTCGAGAAAGGTCGACGCCCCGAGGGGATCGATCTCGGCGGCCTCGTGCAGCAGCGACAGCGCGGTCTCGGTGTCGCCCGTCTGGAACAGCGCCACCGCGCGAAGGCGGATCGCATAGCGGTAATTGTAGGCATCAGCCGGGATGGCGGCGAGCTGTGCAAGCGCTTCCTCGAAGCGGTCGAGGCGGAGAAGCACGTCGCCGAGCACCAGACGCGCCGTAGCGTTTTCGGGAGCAAAGCCCACCGACGCGCTCACCTCGACGGCTTTTCCGAGGAAACGGGCGGCCCGTTCGAGATTCTTTAAGCTATCGTGGGCGACGCCGAGCCGGAACCACAACGCGGCCGTCCGTCCGCCGACGAAGTACGCGCGAGCCCGGTCCGCGGCCGCCTCTTCGACGATCTCTTCCATCTCCCGCAGGGCTTGGCGTTCGCCATAAAGCGCGAAGCGGCAACTGGCTTCCAAATAGATCGCCAGCGGGTCGTCAGGTCCGGCCGAGCGGGCGTCATGAAGCCATTGCATGGCTTCATAGGATTTCTGTTCGCGCAAAAAATAGTCGCCGAGCCTAAGGCGGATCTCCTGTGCCCCGAGCGGCGGAACGACAGCGTCGAGCGGACCGACGAACCGTCTTAGCTGCTGATAGGCCGGCTCGCCCCCCTTCATGCCTCGCTCGCAAACCTCGAGCAGGACCTGCACGCACTCGTCTAAATTGCGAACCAACAGCTGTGCGAGCGCCCACAGCAGCCGCAGTCGTGGACCGGCGTTGGGTCTGGCGGCCCCCAACGCGCCTAGGATCTCGATCGCTCGCCGGTATTGTCCAACCCCAAGGGCGTCGATCGCGTCATCCGTCTCGCTCACCACCCTCTCCCTGCACCCAACTCAGCGACGCCGGAACGTGCGAGATAGACGAACAGAACCACGCATATTAGACCATTCAGTCAACTTTACAAACACTCCCCATCGGAGTGGGTGTCGGTCGCGCCGGACGATGTAGATTTGCCCGAATCTCAAGCACTCAAAAATAGTTCCTAAAATACAACTGGAGAATTTGAGAAGATCGGGTGGAGATACGTTAGAAAAATCCGGGTATGCGACGGGGAGTATTTGCATCAAGCCCAGCGGCGCAGCGGGTCGGAGTCCTGGTCTCTCAGAGCGTCGATCGCTTCCATGACACGCACCGAGTCGGCCGGAGTCCCTCCCAGATGTTCGGTGCCGTCGCGCACCGCCGCGACGAAAGCCTCCATTTGCGCCTCGAACATGCTGAATTTGCCGCGATCGAGCTCGGTTCGACCGGCCGCATAGCCGCCGGCCGGCTCCAGAGTGAAGACGAATTGCGGCATCTCCGGCTGGATTGACGCCATCAGTGTGCCATTGTCGCCATGCACTTCGAAGAGCTGCGTGAAGGCTGGAGTGACGAGGTCGGCCTGGATGATCACCGGCACGCCGGAGCGGGTCCAGAAGCGGGCGAGCACGAAATCCTCGGCGTCGACTGTCTCGATCCGGCCGGCGATCATCCGTTGTGGCCGCAACAGTTCGTTCATCATCAGCTCGGCGCGTTCGATCGGACCGAGACACCAGACCGCGAGGTCGATCATATGCACCAGCATCTCGTTAAGGGCGCCCCCGCCCTCGGCTCGGCGGTGCTTCCACAGGGCCGCCGACCCGCGGCCTCCGATCCGGATGATCGCGACTGAGAGCTTGCCGATGACGGGGCTGGTCCCGGTATCGCGCGCACTCGCGAGAACGGCATGCGCCTTTTGGAATACGGGAGCGAAACGGTAGACGTAGCCGATCATCCCGATACGCTGCGAGCGCTGCGTCAGGTCGTTGAGTTCGCGCGCCTGCGCCGCGGTCTCGCAGGATGGCTTTTCGCAGAAGAAATGCTTGCCGGCGGCAACGCATTGGCGAATGAGCGTAGCGTGGGAACCGACCGGGACGCAGAGGACGACGGCGGCGACATTCGGATCGGCGAAGAGCTGGTCGGCGTGCTCGACCCACGCAAGACCCTCCGCTTCAGCGAGCGCGCGGGCTCGTTCGACCTCCTTGTCCGCCACGATCACCTCGACGCCCGGACACTTACGCAGGCCGCGCAGATGTTTTATCGCCTGCTTGCCGCAGCCAATCAGAGCAATTCTCACCGTCGCATCACTCCCGACGAATGGCGCAGGCGCCATCCTGGTTGGCTGAAAGATCGCCGACCGGCCGCCGCCTAGCGAGCATCCATCGGCTATAGCGCGGGAACGGGCTCATCCACCCCCTATCCCCCGGGGTTGTAGCCAAGCGTCCGGTAGTACGGACATCGCGGATGGCAGACCGTGTCTTTCGCCATATCGCTCAGCATGTCGCGCCGCGCCACCTGCATGTAGGGATGGTTCCAGACGTCGAAGGATCCGTCGATCTGCCCGAATGTCATGCGATCGAAGGGCGGATACGCATGGCAACATAGAAACGTGTTC
Source organism: Allostellaceae bacterium (assembly GCA_049801295.1). Classification (GTDB taxonomy): domain Bacteria; phylum Pseudomonadota; class Alphaproteobacteria; order ATCC43930; family CGMCC-115725; genus DATARH01. The sequence continues at coordinate 6,819 of JBARKH010000138.1, forward strand.
TCGACGTCGATGTTGAACTGCTCGAACGGATAGCTGCAGAAAAACCCGCCTCATCCGCTCGACCAATTGGCCTGTCGGCCGTATTTTTCGAGGCTGCGCGTGTTTCGCGGGTGCCGCGTCTACGCTCATAGGGGTGTGCTCCGGCCGCCGTATCGGCCAAATCGACCTTACAGAAGCGATGCATGGCCAGCAAGCTATCGAGGGGTCAGCAAAAAATCACCCGTTGAGGCCACCAGCCTGGCGGCCTTGTAGCCTCGCGGGATGCCCCTATACTCCGCCGCCCTCGTGCCGGACCAATGGGGAGTGCCGGATGAATTCTGCCGTCATCGATGTCGTCGGCATCGGCAACGCGATCGTCGATGTGATCGCGCATGCCGACGAGCAGTTTATCGCCGAGCAGAACCTCGCCGCGGGGGCGATGACCCTGATCGATGCCGGGCGCGCCGAATCGCTCTATCGGGAGATGGGGTCGGCGATCGAGAGCTCGGGGGGATCGGCCGGCAATACCATGGCCGGGATTGCATCGCTCGGCGGCAGCGGCGGCTATATCGGCAAGGTGCGCGACGATCTCCTGGGTGCGGTGTTTCGCCACGACATCACCGCGATGGGCGTGCGCTTCGGGACGCCGGCAGCGACGGCGGGGCCGGGGACCGCGCGCTGCCTGATCATGGTGACGCCGGACGGGCAGCGTACGATGGCCACCTATCTCGGCGCCTGCGTCGAATTGGGGCCCGAGGACATCGATCCCGCGCTTATCGTCGCGGCGCGGGTCACCTATCTCGAAGGCTATCTGTTCGACCCGCCGCGGGCACAGGAGGCGTTCCGCGAGGCGGCGGCGATCGCCCATGGCGCCGGGAACCGGGTCGCGCTCAGCCTCTCCGATCCGTTCTGCGTCGGCCGGCATCGCGCGGCGTTCCGCGAGCTTGTCGCCGGGGAGGTCGATATCCTCTTCGCCAACGAGGCGGAGATCTGTTCGCTCTACGAGACCGACGACTTTGCCGCGGCGGCGGCGGCGGTGCGCGGCCATGTCGCGGTGGCGGCGTTGACCCGCAGCGCCGAAGGCAGCGTCATCCTCGCCGATGGGGCAGAGCATGCCGTCGCCGCGGTGCCGGTCGCGCGGGTCGTCGACACCACCGGGGCGGGCGACCTCTACGCTTCCGGCTTCCTCTACGGCTTGACCCGCGGCCTCGCGCTCCCCATCTGCGGCACGGTCGGCAGCGTGTGCGCTGCCGAAATCATCAGCCATGTCGGCGCGCGGCCCGAAACCGCGCTCGCCGGGCTAGTCAAGGCGGCCGGTCTCCTCTGAGCGCCTGCCGCCGCTTCGCGTTCAGGGTTCGATGGATATCCGCAACATCGCGATCATCGCGCATGTCGACCACGGCAAGACGACGCTGGTCGACCAATTGCTGCGCCAATCGGGCTCGTTCCGCGCCAATCAGCAGGTCGCCGAGCGGGCGCTCGATTCGAACGAGCTGGAGCGCGAGCGCGGCATCACCATCCTCGCCAAATGCACCTCCTTGGTATGGCGCAGTGCGGGAGAGGATTTCCGCATCAACATCGTCGACACGCCCGGGCACGCCGATTTCGGCGGCGAGGTCGAGCGCATCCTCAGCATGGTTGACGGGGTACTCGTGCTCGTCGATGCCGCGGAAGGCCCGATGCCGCAGACCAAATTCGTCGTCGCCAAGGCCTTGGCGCGCGGCCTGAAGCCGATTGTCGTCATCAACAAGGTCGATCGCTCCGATGCGCGGCCGGCGGCGGTCCACAACGAGATCTTCGATCTCTTCGCGCTGTTGGACGCGAACGAAGCACAGCTCGATTTCCCGACCCTGTTCGCCTCCGGCCGCGACGGCTGGGCGGTCGGCGACCTCGCCTCGCCACGCCGGGATTTGTCGGCGCTCTTCGAATTGATCATCGCCCATGTGCCGCCGCCCGTGGCCGATCCCGAGGCGCCCTTCGCGATGCTGGCGACGACGCTCGACTACGATCCGTTTCTGGGGCGCGTCTTGACCGGCCTCATCCATTCCGGAGTGGCCCGCCTCAACATGCCGGTCAAGTCATTGAGCCGCGATGGCCGCACGATCGAACAGGCGCGCCTCACCAAGCTCCTCGCCTATCGCGGGCTCGAGCGGCGGCCGATCGAAGAGGCGCGCGCCGGCGATATCATCGCGGTCGCCGGGCTTACTCTCACCACGGTCGCCGACACGATCTGCGCGCCCGAGGTGACAACCGCATTGCCCGCCGACCCGATCGACCCGCCGACGTTGGCGATGACGTTCTCGGTCAATGACAGCCCGCTTGCCGGCCGCGACGGCAGCAAGGTCACCTCGCGCGTCATCTTCGAGCGCCTCCATCGCGAAGCCGAGGGCAATGTCGCGATCAAGGTGCGGACCAGCGCCGAAAAGGATTCGATCGAGGTGGCCGGGCGCGGCGAATTGCAGCTTGGCGTCCTCATCGAGACGATGCGGCGCGAGGGCTTCGAGATGTCGATCTCGCGGCCGCGCGTCCTCTTCAAGACGGATCCCGCGAGCGGCCAGCGGCTCGAACCGATCGAAGAGATCATCGTCGATGTCGACGAGGAATTCGCCGGGATCGTCGTCGACAAGATGAGCCGCCGCAAGGCCGAGATGCAGGAGATGCGGCCCTCGGGCGGCGGCAAGCTGCGGCTCTCGTTCCTGGCGCCGACGCGCGGTCTCATCGGCTACCACGGCGAGTTTCTCACCGACACGCGCGGCAGCGGGGTGATGAGCCGCCTCTTCCACGGCTATGCCCCGTATAAGGGGCCGATCGAGGGGCGCCGCACCGGCGTCATGATCTCGACCGCGCAGGGCGCCGCGGTCGCATACGCGTTGTGGAACCTCGAGGAGCGCGGGCCGATTTTCATCACACCCGGCGCCGAGGTTTATGCCGGGATGATCATCGGCGCCCATAGCCGGGGCACCGACCTCGACGTCAACCCGCTGAAGGGCAAGCAGCTCACCAACATCCGCACCACCGCCAAGGACGAGGCGGTGCGCCTCACGCCGCCCATACAGATGAACCTCGAAGAGGCGATCGCCTATATCGAGGATGATGAGCTCGTCGAGGTCACGGCGAAGGCGATCCGCTTGCGCAAGCGCCTCTTGGACGTCAGCGACCGCAAGCGCGCCAATCGCGCTACGGCGGCGGAGTAGCGCCCGCCTCCCGCGCCATCACGATGATCGCGAAGAGCGCGAGGCCCAGCGTGCCGAGCCACCATTCCTGCCAAATGCCCCAGGCCGATAAGGCTACCGCTGTCGCGGCGAAGAGACTGCCGCCGGAGGCCGCCGCGTAAAGCCGGGGCCACGGCGCTTCGCCCAGGCACAGCCACAGGATCCCGACGAGGAGCGCGAACAGCGCCGCGCCGGGCAGGCCCAGCTCGAGCCACACCTGCAGCGCCGCGTCATGCGGGTGGAGCGGCAGCGCGGGTTGTCCCGGGCGGATCTCGACGTTGCCGCCGGGGATCGCGCGCGCCGAATCGAGCCCCCAGCCGGAGAGCGGCCGCTCGGCGATCCGCGCGCCGGTAAAGGACCAGATCAGCAGCCGGTGCCCGGCCGAACCCTTGAACGCATCGACGGTCGCAAAGACCGAAGGCAGGTGCGCGAGCCGCGGCAGGGTCAAGGGCGCGGTCAGGATGACGAGGATCGCGAGCGCCGCCGCGATGCTGCAGACGGCGCCCCGCCGGAAGTACACCAGCGCCGCCATCGGCAGGCCGAGGCAGAGCGCGAGCTTTGCCGTCGTGTCGTCGAGCGTATAGACGGTAGCCGCGATCGCCGCGGCGGCGATGAGCGCGAGAAGCCTCCTGCCACGGCAGACCAGGAGCGCGGTGACCGGCAGCGCGAGGAGGGCGAGCCAGGCCGCGAGCTGGTTGAGGCGCGCCGCCGCAAAGGGTCGGATCGAAACGTATTGGCGCAGGCTCCCGACGCTGGCCAGGTCATAGACGGCAAGCACGATGCCGATGGCGGTCCCGGCGAGGATGAAGAACGTCAGGCGGCGCGGTGCGGCAACCTGGCTCGCGGCTGCCGCAAGCGCGAGCGCGGCGCCGAAAAGGCCGAGGAGCCTCAGGTCGAGAACCACGCTGCGCCACGGGTCGATCGACCACAGCGCCGACAAGCCGCCCCACACGACGAGGGCGCCGAGCATCGCTGCCGGCCGGCGCAGGGCACCGAAATTGTAGGGTGGATTGGCCGCGGTCATCCCGGCCGCGCACAGCCCGGCAAACCCCGCTAAGGGCGCGACGGCGTGCGGCACGAGGGCGAGGATGGACGGCAGCGCCAGCGCACAGAGGTTGAGGCCCGCTTCGCACCAATTTTTCGTCCGCTGCGCCGAGAGCCTGGCGGGGGAAGACGCCGGCGCCGCGGCCCTGCCGCCGAGCGGCCGATTTGACTTGGCCGGCTCGCTGATTATAGTGCACCACCTTTCCCAAGAACGTGGGCGACTCGCCCCGGCCTCCACGGCGAATTGGTGGATGGCCCTATTGGGACAATAACAACCTAATGCGGATCTGGCTGTCATGAGCAAGCGCGAGGAATCGAAGTACAAGATCAACCGCCGTCTCGGCGTCAATCTGTGGGGCCGGGCGAAGAGCCCGCTCAACCGCCGCGAATATGGCCCCGGCCAGCATGGCCAGCGGCGCAAGAAGCCGTCCGATTACGGGACCCAGCTAGCCGCCAAGCAGAAGCTGAAGGGGTATTACGCCAATATCGGCGAGCGCCAGTTCCGCCGCCTCTATGAGGAGGCGGTGCGACGGCGCGGCGACACCGGAGAGAATCTGATCGAGCTCCTCGAACGCCGGCTCGATGCGACGGTCTATCGGATGAAGCTGGCGCCGACGCCCTTTGCCGCCCGTCAGATCGTCAATCACGGGCATGTGCTCGTTAACGGCAAGCGGGTCAACATCCCGTCCTACAAGCTGAGCGACGGCGACACGATCGAATTGAAGCAGCGCGCGAAGGACATGGCCCTCGTACTCGAGGCGACGCAATCGAGCGAGCGCGATGTGCCCGATTACATCGAGATCGACCACGAGCGCATGCGCGGCCGCTTTATCCGGGCGCCAAAGCTCGCGGACGTGCCCTTCCCGGTGACGATGGAGCCGAACCTCGTCGTCGAATACTATTCGCGCTGACCCCGACGGCGTTCGCCAATTTGGATTGTCATCCCGGCGAAAGCCGGGATCCACCGTCCTGCTGTTGTGACGGTTGAAACGTGGATCCCGGCTTTCGCCGGGATGACGCTATTATATCAACCTTCGTCCTGGCTCCCGCTTTTCGCGGGGCGCACCCAGCGGGGCTTGCCATGCTGACCCTGCAGCTGTCGATCGTCCTCATCCTGATCCTGGTGAACGGCTTTTTCGCGATGGCCGAGATCGCGCTGGTGTCGTCGCGGCCGGCGCGGCTGCAGCCGCTCGCCGCGGACGGGAGCCGCGGCGCCGAAGCCGCGCTCGAATTGAAGGGCGACCCGTCGCGGCTCCTGGCGACGGTGCAGATCGGCATCACCATCATCGCGGTTCTGTCGGGCACCTTCGGCCAGGCGACGCTCGGCGAGAGCCTGCAGGACTATCTTGCCGGCTTTGGCGGCGTCCTTGCCCGCTACGCCCATGTCTTCAGCATGGCGGTCGTGGTGATCGGCATCTCGTATTTCTCGCTGATCCTCGGCGAATTGGTGCCGAAGCGGATTGCGCTCGCGCATCCCGAGCGCATTGCAGCCGCGCTCGCCCGCATGATGCGCGGCATGGCGCGGCTGACGACGCCGCTTGAGTGGCTATTGAGCGCGACCACCGATCTGATCCTGCGGCTGCTGCCGCTGCATGGCGAGCCGGTGCCGGTCACCGACGAGGAGATCGGCTTCATGCTGCGCGAGGGGGTGGCGACCGGGCACATCCCGCTCGCCGAAACCGCGATCGTCGAGATGGCGCTGCGGCTCGGCGAGCGCCGGGTCAGCGCGGTGATGACGCCACGCACCCAGATCGAGTTTCTCGATCTCGACGATCGCGAGGAGGAGACCCGCGGGCGGATCCGCGACAGCGCCTATTCGCGCTTCCCGGTCCTGCAGGGCGGCACCCACCAACTCGCCGGCATCGCCCAGGTTAAGGATCTGCTCGCCGCTTCCTTGGCCGATCAGCCGTTCAACCTGCGCGCGGCGCTGCACCCGCCCTTGTTTCTGCCGAACACGGTGATGGTGCTGCGTGCGCTAGAAGTCTTCAAGACCAGCGGCGAGCCGATGGCGCTCGTCGTCGACGAATACGGCGATCTGGAAGGTCTGGTGACCCTGACCGACATCCTCGAGGCGCTGGTCGGCGACATTCCCGGGAGCGGTGAAGCTGACCCGCGCATCGTCCGCCGCGAGGACGGCACCTGGCTCGTCGACGGCATGCTCGGGCTCGACGAACTGAAGCGGGTCCTCGGCGTCGCCGTCCTGCCCGGCGAGGACCCCGAGTATCACACGCTCGGCGGCTACCTGATGGCGCGTCTCAATCGCGTGCCGATGGTGGCGGACCGGATCGGCACCGATGGCTACCGCTTCGAGATCGTCGAGATGGACGGCCGCCGCGTCGACCGGGTGCTGGTCGTGCCGGTCAAGGCGAAGGGGCGGCGGGGTTAGGGATTGCCGGGGGCCCGGCGACGACGCACTCTCCGCCGGCGTCTCGGATCGAGGAGGGCAGGACCGTGAAGCTCGCCATCTGGTCGACAACGACGCCGCGGCAAAACTCGACACACGCGGAATTGTTCCGGCGCCAGCTTCAGGAAGCTGAATTGGCCGAGCGCATCGGCATCGATCAGATGTGGTTTCTCGAGCATCACCTGCAGCCGTCGGCAACGCCCTCGCCAAATCTGATGATCGCCGCCGCGTCGCAGCGCACAAACCGCCTGCGATTCGGCAATATGGTCAACATCCTGCCGTTCCGGCATCCGCTGCTCGTCGCCGAAGAGGCGGCGATGCTCGACAATCTGACCAATGGACGCCTCGATATGGGCCTCGGCCGCGGCCTGCGCCCGCCGGAATTCGAGGCCTTCGGCGTCGATCAGGCAAACTCGCGCGAGATGTTTCTCGAATCGTTCGAGCTCATTTGCCGTGTCTGGGCCGACGAGAACTTCGCGCATCGCGGCAAATACTGGACCGTGGTGAAGAACGGGCCGCTGTCGCCGCCGCTGGTGCAGCGCCCGCACCCGCCGTTCCTCGTCAGCGCGCAGAGCGAAGAATCGTTGCGCTGGGCGGCCGCGCACGACATCCCGTTCGCGCAGATCGACTCGCTGGTCGAGCAGGCGAGGCGGGATGAGGCCCTCTATCGCGAGGTGCAGACAGCGCACGGGCACACCCCAGTGCCGCGGCTCTACCTGATGCGCGAGATCTATGTCGGCGACAGCGATCAGCGCGCCCGCGCCGAGGCTGAGCCCTATCTCCTCCAATATTGGGAGCTGTGGAACCGCTATACGCAGGTCACCCGCGGCGGCAAGCTGCCCGACAGCTATGACTTCTGGCGCCGCCAGGCGCCGATGCTGCACGCGATGAGCTTCGAGGAGATCCTCGCCCGCGACATGGTGCTATTGGGCGGCCCGGAAACCGTGGCCGAGGCCATTCTGCGCCTCGCCGGCCAGCTCGACCTGATGGGCCTGGCGCTCGTATTCAAGCTCGGCGCGATGCCCTACGACATGCTGGAGCGCTCGATGACCCGCTTCGGCGAAGAGGTGATGCCGAGGATCCGCCGCGTTCTCGCCGCCGACCGTGCAGCCGCCGTGGCGCACGCGTAGTCTGCGTGAGGTCGGCTACCAGCTCGCCGAGCGGTCGGTGATCGCGAGCGCAAGGTGTTGGTATTGCTCGCAGCCGGTGCCGCAGATCGTCTTGATCGCGTGGAGCTGGGCCTTGGCCTGCCCGATCTCGCCTTTGATGACATAGGCTTCGCCCAGGTACTCGCGCACCCGGGCGTAGCGCGGATCAAGCGCGATCGATCTGCGGTAATAGCCGATCCCCTCGTCGACCCGGCCGAGCTTGCGCGTCGCGTAGCCGCGATAGTTGAGGGCTTCCGGCGTGTTGGGGTTTTTCAAGAGGTTGAGGACGTCGAGCGCCTCGTCGTAGCGTTCTTCCTTGGCGAGCGCGTAGGCGTAATCGGTGAGCGCCTTGTCGGGCAGCACTTCGCTCCCCTGCTTGACGCAGCGCTGGCTCGCGGAATCGTAAACCTCGCCCCGCGGGCAGGTCGGCGATTTTGTGTTGTCACTGCCGTCGGCGCGGGCCGGGCCACTCGCCGTCAGGCACAGACCGAGCGCCGCCGCGGCAAGAATCGCCGGGCGGGCGAGCGCTATGGAAAACCTCATGGTGATCTCCTCGCTCAGGACAGGCGTTTTTGCAGGAACGATGCGGTGCGCTCCCAGGCCTGGTTGGCGGAGGCCAAATCATAGGCGGCGCTGCGCTCGTTGAAAAACGCGTGGGCGGCATCGTAGCGGTAGATCTCGGGCGAGGCCCCGGCCGCCTTCATCGCGTCTTCGAGCGCATTGACCGCGGCCGGCGTGCACCAATCGTCCTGGTTGGCGAAGTGGCCCTGGAACGGCACCTTGATCTTGGCCGGGTCGGCAAACTCCTTGGGCGGGATGCCGTAGAAGCAAACCCCGGCCGCGATTTCGGGGATGTGGACCGACGCGGCGACCGTCAACGCGCCGCCCATGCAGAACCCCAGCACCGCGACCTTGCCGCTGGTGCCCTTGAGGTGCTGCGCGGCGCCGCGCAGATCCTGATGCGTCGCGTCGGGGAAATCGAGCCCGCTCATCAGGTGATTGGCTTCGTCCGGAACGGCGGTCAGCCGGCCCTTGTAGAGATCGGGGGCGAGCGCGTTGTACCCGGCACGGGCGAAACGGTCGGCAACCCCGCAGATCTGGTCGTTGAGGCCCCACCATTCCTGGATCACCACGATTCCGGGCCGGCCATTCCCGGCCGCTGCCAGATAGCCCTTGGTTTTGCTCCCGTCGGGACGCGCAAATTCGATCATGCTGCCCATGGCTCGTCTCCGCTTTCCGCGATCAACCGGCGCCGAAGGGTGCCGCAGTGCGCCCGGCATTGCAAATCAGATATCGGTGACCGGCGCGCCGGCCGGGCCTCAGGGCCAATCTGGGTGATGCGCCAGGAGGATCGCAACCAGGTGCTCGCAGCCGGCGCGATCTACGTCGTCGAAGCGGCCGAGCCGCGGGCTGTCGAGGTCGAGGACGCCGACAGCCCGTCCCGCCGCAACGAGCGGCACGACGAGTTCCGAGCGGGACGCCGCGTCGCAGGCGATATGGCCGGGAAAGGCGTCAACATCGGGGACGACGATCGCGCGGCCGCGCGCAGCGGCGGTGCCGCAGACTCCCTTCCCCCAGGCGATGCGCACGCAGGCGGGCTTGCCCTGAAACGGGCCGAGCACGAGTTCGCCGTCCCGCGCGAAATAGAACCCGGCCCAATTGAGTTCGGAGAGGCCGTGATAGAGGAGCGCGGCCATATTGGCGGTGTTGGCGACGAGGTCGGTCTCGCCGGCGATCAATGCCGCAAGCTGGTCGGCCAGTTCGCCGTAGGCCGCGCGCGTCTCCGAGCCCATCGAGCCGGCCCTTTTTCATCAAGGTGCGGCGCCGACGCTACCGCCCGACATCGCGTAGGCATGCTACATCGGGAATGGCAAAAGCGGTATCCTGGGCTGCCATGGTGGTATCGCGCCGCGTCCTCATCTTCTCCTCGATCACACTGGCGGCAATGGATAAAGCGCTCGCAACACCCTCACGCGTCATCGACCTCACTTATTCGGCCGGCCGCTTGTCATGGGCCGGAGGTGTTGCGCCGGCGGCTTGCGGGTGGGGCGGGGTGCGCCCGGACAAGCGCGAGGGCGATGGCGCCAGCCCGGAGGGCAGCTTTGCGCTCGTCCAGGGCTATTACCGCGCCGATCGCATCGCGCCGCCGCCGACCAATCTGCCGATGAGCGCGCTGCGGCCGAATGACGGCTGGGTCGACGATCCCGCCGACCCCCGCTACAACCGGCTGGTGAGGCTGCCCTATCCGGCGCACCACGAGGAGATGTGGCGCGCCGACGCTCTCTACGATCTCGTGGTCCTGATCGGCTACAACACCGATCCGCCGCTGCCCGGGCGCGGCAGCGCGATCTTCCTCCATGTGGCGCGGCCCGATTTCGCGCCGACCGAGGGATGTATCGCGATTCCCCGCGACGTACTTGCCGGGTTGCTTGGCTCGCTCGGGCCGGGCAGCATGATCACGATCCGGCCGTGAGCGGTCGGGAGGAGGGAGCATGGGTCTCGCCATCGCGATCCAGATGGATCCGATTGACACGATCAACATCGACGCCGATTCGACGTTTGCCCTGGCGCTCGAGGCGCAGGCGCGCGGCCATGCGCTCTTTCATTACCTGCCCCAGGCGCTGACCCTGCGCGACGGCCGGCTCTTTGCCCGAGGCCGGCCGCTCGAGGTCATGCGCCGGCATGGCAACCACCACCGTTTCGGAGCCTTCGAGGAGCTTGACCTCGCCGGGTTCGACGTCGTCTTGATGCGGCAGGACCCACCTTTCGACATGGCCTACATCACCGCGACACATCTCCTGGAGCTCTTGCCCGAGGGTGGGCCGCTTGTCGTCAACGATCCGAGATCGGTGCGCAACGCGCCAGAAAAACTCTTCGTGCTGCACTTCAAGGAGCTGATGCCGCCGACCCTTCTCACGCTCGATCGCGACGCGATCGACGCCTTTCGCCAGGAGCATGGCGAGATCATCTTGAAGCCGCTGTTCGGCAATGGCGGGGCCGGCGTCTTTCACCTGCGTCCGGGCGACGACAATCTGGGGTCGCTCCTCGAGATGTATGCCTCGGTCTATCGCGAGCCGGTCATGGTGCAGCGCTATCTCCCCGAGGTGCGGCAGGGCGACAAGCGCATTATCCTCGTCGAGGGCGAGCCGGTCGGCGCAGTCAATCGGGTGCCGCCCGCGGGCGAGGCGCGCGCCAATCTGCATGTCGGCGGCCGCGCCCAGAAGACCGCATTGACCTCGCGCGAACGCGAGATCTGCGGCGCGATCGGGCCGAGCCTCCGGGAACACGGGCTGGTTTTTGTCGGGATCGATGTGATCGGCGACTACATGACCGAGATCAACGTGACGTCGCCGACCGGGATCCAGGAGATCGCGCGGCTCGACGGGGTCGATCTCGCGATCAACATCTGGGACGCCATCGAGGCGCGGTTCGCCGCGCGCAGCGAGCGGCGTCCGGCATGACAAGGGGAGGATCGAGCATGGCCGACGCCCGCAATGTCTTCGGCGAGCCGCTCGCCGAATGCTGCGCAAAGCCGCTGACCGGGTTCTACCGGACCGGCAGCTGCGAGACCGGTCCCGAGGATGTCGGGGTCCACACCGTGTGCACCCGGGTCGACGCCGATTTCCTCACGTTCTCGCGGGCTGCCGGCAACGATCTCTCGACCCCGGTCCCGGCCGCCGGCTTCCCCGGGTTGCAGCCGGGCGACTGCTGGTGCCTGTGCGCCGAGCGCTGGAAGGAGGCGTTCGAGGCGGGAAGAGCGCCCCGGGTGCGCCTCACCGCGACGCATGAAGCCACCTTGGAGATCGTGCCGCTCGACCTCTTGAAGAAATACGCGATCGATTTGAGCTGAACGCCCCGCCGCTCACGGCGAGCGATCGCCCGGCATCGCAATCCGGCGGCCGATCCAGTCGGGGCGAGGTAGGGTGGCATGGGCGGCGGCGGCGGCGGCGACGCGCCGACGCAGATCCTCGGGAAAGGGGCTGACCCGGCGGGCCGCGAGATCGACGTGCAGAAACATCAATTCCTGAGTGGCGGCGCGGTGGCCGCCCTCAAGTGCGAACATCTCATGCGCGAGGTAGAGCCGCTTTGCATCGGTCGCGACGATCTGCGTCGCGACGCGCACGCGCGCGCCGACGAGGAGCTCGCGTTCGAACCGATTGTGCGTCTCGGCGACGAAGGTGCCCTGTAGCGTATCGCGGCGGTAGTCGAGGCCGAGCCCGAGCTCGTCGAACAGAAGGTCGGTCGCATAGTCGAAGAGCACCGTGTAATAGGCGAGGTTCATATGCCCGTTATAGTCGATCCATTCGGGCAAGACCTCGCCTTCAAAGCGCTCGTAGGGGGCGGGGAAGCTCATTGCGCAGGGCTCCGGGGCGGCACCCGGCTCGCTTTTGTCAGGCAAGGGTGCGGATGTTTCGTCTACGGAATCTAAGAAATTGGGGCGAGTGATGGGACTTGAACCCACGACATCCAGATCCACAATCTGGCGCTCTAACCACCTGAGCTACACCCGCCATCCGTGCTGGAGGTAGCGAATCGCCGGCGCACCGTCAAGTTAGGCGGTCAAGTTAGGCGAGCGGGGCGGTCCTGTCTTTTTCCGGTAGCAATCGCACCCCACCTTTGCGCGGGATGAGTGAATTGACCGAAGCCTGGCGGCGCCACGCGCTCCTGTCGCCGCGAGAGATGGCCGAAGCTGACCGGCTGACGATCGCCGGCGGTACTCCCGGCGCCCTCTTGATGGAGAATGCCGGCCGCGCGGTCGCCGATGCGGTGGCGCGGCGCTGGTCGCGGCGGCCCGCCGTGGTGCTGTGC
>JBARKH010000139.1:0-3854 GCA_049801295.1 Allostellaceae bacterium
GTCCCATCGCGGATCCGCGCCGGGATCGGGCCGTGCATCGGCCAGCCGTCCTACGAGGTCGGGCCGGACCTCCTCGCCGCCTTCGCTGCCGCCGATGCGGCCAGCGGCGGGTTTTTCAGGCCGGCGCCGCGTGAGGGTCATTTCCTGTTCGACCTGCCAGGCTACATCGCCGATCGCCTCGGCATCCTCGGTCTCGCCCGAGTCGAGCGCGCACCGCACGACACGGTTGCGGAGGAAGAACTGTTCTTCAGCTACCGGCGCGCCTGCCTGCGCGGCGAACCCGATTACGGCCGCGGCCTCGCGGCGATCGCGCTCGCCGAATAGAGTTGGCGCCATGCCCCACCTGATCCTGTTCGATGGCTTGTGTCTCCTCGCGACCGGCATTATTTCATGACCCTGCCGCGCAAGGGGGGCAGCCATCTGGCGAGCCTCGCCGTGTCCGCGCTGGTTGCCGCATGCCAGCCGCTGCCGCATCCCTTTGCCGATGACCGCCCGCCCGCCGCTCTCTTGAAGGTGCGCGACGTCGCCGGGGTGTGGGTCGCGCCGATCGAGGGCAGGCCGCCGGCAATCGCCGATAAGCTCACCGCTGCGATGGCGAATGCACTCTTGAAGCACGACATTCCGGCGAGCGACAAGACCACCAGCCTCGGCAGCTATCAGCTGTACGGCCGGGTCGCGGAGGTTCGTTCCAGCCAAGGCAATGCGGCGGTGACCGCCTATTGGCGGCTCTATAATGCCAAGGGCGGGACGGTCGGCGAGCATAGCGCCCGGGTCGAAGCCGAGGGGAGCGCGCTGGAAGCGGGTGATGCGAAGGCGGTCGAGCGCCTTGCCGGGCTCAGCGCCGACGGGCTCGCGCCGATGCTCGAGGAGGAGGCTCCGGTCGAGGCGGCCGCCGGCGGGCGCACCCGCGTCGCGATCGGCGACATCAAGGGCGCGCCGGGCGATGGCGCGACGTCATTGGCAAATGCGGTAGCAGCGGTCTTGAAGCGGCAGGACCTGACGATCGTCAAAAAAAGCCAGCCGGCCGACCTTACGATCGATGCGGAGATCAGCGTGACCCCGTCCAAGCCGCATCAGCAGCACGTCAAGATCGTCTGGCATGTCGGGCGCGCCGGCGGCGGCGAAATCGGCACGGTCGGCCAGGAAAACGACGTACCCGGAGGGATCCTCGACGGACCCTGGGGCGATCTCGCCTACAGCGTCGCAATCGCCGCCGGGGACGGGCTGATGCAAATCGTCGCCCGCGGCGCGCCCGAGCCGAAATCGTGAGTATCCGACGCAGCGCCACATTTACCCTCTAAGGGCGGAGAGGGAAGAGGCGGTCAGATCGGGCGCTCGCCCTCGATGGTGACGCGGTGCATGACCCGGCGCTGGCCGCGATAGTCGTTGACCGCGTTGTGCTGGACGCTGCGATTGTCCCAGAACGCGATTGCGTTCGGCCGCCAGCGAAAGCGGCAGGTAAATTCCGGACGCACCGCGTGGTCGCATAAATAGTGGAGGAGCGGCGCGCTCTCTTCCTCGGTCATGTCCTTGAAGCGCAGCGTAAAGGTGCGATTGACGTAGAGCGCCTTCCGCCCGGTCTCGCCATGGGTGCGCACCACCGGATGCTCGATCTCGGCATGTGCGGCCTCGTCGAACAGAAAGCGCATCGAGGACGGGCCATAATCGTGGGCGCGCTTGGCGTTTGGACCATAGGGACGCCGCGCGCTGTGGATGGCGGTCATCCCGTCAAGCATCGCCTTCATGCCATCCGATAGCGTCTCGTAGGCGAGGTATTGGTTGGCGAACAGCGTATCGCCGCCATATTCCGGGACCTCGCGCGCATAGAGCACCGATCCCAGGGACGGGCGTTCGAGATAACTCACATCGGTGTGCCAGCCGCCGCCGAAATTGCGGGTCTCCTCGGGTTCCTTGCGGACCTCGAGGATCTCAGGATATCCGGCCAGCGCCTCGACGAACTCATGGACCTGAAGTGCGCCGAAGCGGCGCCCGAAATCCAGCTGCTGCTCCGGGGTCAGATGCTGGTCGTCGAAGAAGATGACGAGGTGGTCGAGGAGCGCGGCGCGGATCTCGCCGATCACCTCGTCGGGTAGCGGGCGGGAGAGGTCGACGCCATTGATTTCGGCGCCAAGCGCGCCGGCTATCGGTTTGACCGAGATCGTCATGACGCCTCCCTTGCTCGATGAGTGATTGTGGTACCGGAATTTGGAATGTTTTACGACCACTCCGTTGCCATAATCGTCATCCCACCGGCGGCATGGCAGGCTCGTCGGCCGCCTCGAAGGCGGCGAGGCTTTCCTCGATTGCGGCCTGCGGCAGGTCGCGAGTGATGAAAACGATGCGGGTGCGGTGGTCCTCGCTCGGCCAGGCGGGGAGCAGCACCGGCGGGTGAAAGAGGTGCTGGACGCCATGCAGCACGACCGGCTGCTCCGGGCGATCGGCGAGCGCGACGATCGCCTTCAGGCGTAGGAGATCGTCGCCGCGCATCGTCGCCAGCGCATCGAGCCAGCCCGACAGTGCGCTCCATGAGATCGGCCGCTCGCGGGTGATGCAAAAGGCGCGGATGCGCTCGTCATGCCGGTTGACGTCTTGATGCAGGTGATGGTGGCCGTGCTCGGCTTCTTCGTGCTGCGCGGATACCGCCTCGTCCTGCAGCCAGCGCTGAACCTCGACGCTTTTGGTCTGCGGGTCGAAGAGGCCGAGCCCAAACAAATCGTCCGGATCGATGGCGCCGTGGGCGACGCGCAGCAGCGGGGCGCCGGGATTGAGCACTCTGAGCCGGGTTTCGAGCGCGACGAGCGCGCCAGCTTCGGCGAGGTCGGCCTTGGTGACAATCAGCCGGTCGGCGACCGCGGCCTGCTTCACCGCCTCGATCTGGCGGTCGAGCGTGGCCTCGCCGTTGACCGCGTCGACCGTGGTTACGACGCCGTCGATCATGTAGCGCTCGGCGACGATCGGGTCCGACAGGAGCGCGTGCAGGACCGGCGCGGGGTCGGCGAGCCCGGTCGTCTCGATGACGGCGCGGGTGAAATAAGGCACCCGTCCCTTGACCCGGCCGACGAACAGATCGGTCAGCGTGTTGGCGATGTCGCCGCGCACCGTGCAGCACAGGCACCCGCTGTTGAGCAACACAACGTCCTCGGTCGCGCTCTCGACCAGGAGGTGGTCGAGGCCGATCTCGCCGAACTCGTTGACGATGACCGCCGTCGCCGCCATGCCGGGCTCTTTGAGCACATGGTTGAGAAGGGTCGTCTTGCCGCTGCCGAGAAACCCGGTGAGCACCGTCACCGGAATGCGCGATGCGGCATTCGTCCCTGCCATGAGCCCCGCTCCTCGTCACGACCCGTGCGGCCGGGCCGATCTTCCCGCGATTCTATGGCGCCGTCGAGGCTTGGCTCAGCCGCTCTTGCAAATATCGACGCCACGGCCCCCGCCGATCGTACGCGCCGTAATTGCGTCTTGCGGGAACGAAATCGGTGGCGCCGGCGTATTACGATGTGGGGAAGCGGCGTCCCGCGATGCGGGCTGCGTGGGGGGAAGATGTATCCGGTAGTTTATTGGAGCGGCGTGGCGACGCTGGTCGCGTGGAGCGCGTATTCGGCTTATTCGGCGATCATCGGTCTCTAACCGCCGAGCGTGGCGGCGAAAATCTCCTGCCCTGCCGTGCCCACCCGGGCTTATGATGGGCTCTGAGCCAATCAAGCCTGCGGGTAGAAGGACATGAGCGACGTTCAGCATTTCATTAACGGCAAGCGCGCTGACGGGTCGAGCGGGCGCTGGGGCGATGTGTTCAACCCGGCGACTGGCGAGCGCGCCCGCCGCGTCGCGATGGGCGGCGCAGGCGAGGTTGACGC
>JBARKH010000140.1:0-4388 GCA_049801295.1 Allostellaceae bacterium
GCTCTGCGACGAGCCGTTTCATCGCCGCCGCGAACCCGGTGCCGCTGCCCGCCGGCAGCCGCAGAGTCCGGGGCTGCTGCGGGTCGTCGAAATTGTTGACGTAGCACCAGTCGGGCGGCGTCGGCTCGGTTTCGGCCCGGTGCCGCAACAGGTCTTCGACCATGCTGTGGCGGCCGGTGCCGGTCGCGCCTAGAGCATAGACATTGTATCCCTTGGCGCGGATGCGCACCGCGAAATTTAAGGCTTCGACCGCGCGCTCCTGGCCGATCAGCCCCGGTGCCTCCTCGAGCTCGCTGCACAGATCGAACGGCAGCTCGGCCGGGTCGCAACGGCGATAGAGCAGCGAAGCCGGCAAGGCGTGCCCGAGCGCAAAGCCCGCGCCCTCTAGCTGCGATCCGATTGCCGAAGCGGTGGCGCGCGGCGCTGGTTGATCGTTCATCGCGGCGAGCCTCCTCTCGACACCCGCATCTTCGCCCAAGGCGCGGCGCGGCGCCAACGCCTTGATGCGAGATTATCAGGACGTTGGAGCGCACGCGCATTCGTTTCAATCGCCCGTAGCGGTCGAGATCCCACCGCACCAAGCAAGTCGCCCAACTCCGGCGGGCTCAATCGGCGATGTTTCCACCCAATTCAAATCGAGCTGCGCCCGTTGCCTAAAGGTCGCCTTGATCAGGATCAATTTCAAATCGGCCTCAAGTGCGCCATTGTTGCCGCGGCATCTGGAGTTTCCATCTCATGACCGATCGGACGGTGGCCAACGGGGCCTCGGGTCGAGCGGAGGACGGAATTCGGCCGACACCGGCGCCGGCGCGGTTGCGCCGATATCCGCGGCTGCGCTGGATCGTCGGCATCCTCCTTCTGGTCGCCATGGTGCTCGGCGGGCTCTGGTGGACCACTAGCCGCACCGTCGCGGCGCGCTATTCCACGGCCCCCGTCACGCGCGGCACGGTTGCCCGTGCCGTCACCGCGACCGGGACGATCAACCCGGTCTTGACGATTATTGTCGGCACCGCCGTATCCGGTGTGATCAAGGAGCTGAGCTGCGACTACAACACCAAAGTGACCAAGGGGCAGATCTGCGCCAAGATCGATCCTCGTCCCTATCAGGCTCTTGTCGACCAGTATAAGGCGAACCTAGCGGTCGCCAAGGCACAGCTGGAAAAGGACAAGGCAAACCTCGAATACGCCAAGGTCAATTCCGGGCGCACCGCCCTCTTGGCCAAACAAAACTCGATCGCTCAAGACACCGCGGACCAGTCGACGAGCGTCTATCATCAGGGGCAGGCACAGATTTTGCTCGACCAGTCGACGATCCAGCAGTGGGAGGCCCAGCTCGCGGGCGCGCAGGTCAACCTCGACTATACCAATATCGTTTCGCCAGTGGAAGGCACCGTAGTGTCGCGCAACGTGACGATGGGGCAGACGGTCGCGGCGAGCCTCCAGACCCCGACATTGTTCCTGATCGCCAGCGACCTCACCAAAATGGAAGTCGACACCAATGTCAGCGAGAGCGACATCGGCGGTGTCAAGGAAAACAACCTCGCGAGCTTTACGGTCGAGGCCTATCCCGACCGTCAGTTCGAGGGCAACGTCGTGCAGGTGCGCCAGGCCCCGCAAACCCTCCAGAACGTCGTCACCTTTGACGTCGTGGTCGGCGTCGCCAACCCCGACCTGCTGCTGGTGCCGGGGATGACGGCCACCACCAAGATCGTCACCGCACAGCGTGACAACGTCATTCGCGTGCCCGATCAGGCGCTGCGTTACGTGCCTGCCGGTGCCGCTGCCACCGCACCGGCGCCGGCTGCGCCCGCTGGCGCAGCGGCACCGAATGCGGCTGCGGCGGCTCGGCAGGGGCAGGTCTGGGTCTTGGCTGACGGCAAGCCTGTGCGCGTTGCGGTGACGCTCGGGCTCGACGACGACACCTATACCGAGATCGCCGGCGGCGAGCTGAAGCCCGGCGATCAGGTCATCCTGTCCGAACAAGCCGGCGGGGGCGGAAAATCGGCCATCCCGCTGCCGCGGCTGTAGCGTGACGGCACCGCAAATCTCCGATGCGGTCATCCGCGTCGAAGGCGTGACGCGGACCTATCACGTCGGCGACATCGACGTTCACGCGCTCGCCGGCGTCGACTTCGTCGTCGAGCGCGGCGAGTTCGTCGCCATCATGGGATCGTCGGGCTCCGGCAAATCAACCCTGATGTCGATCCTCGGTTGCCTCGATCGTCCATCCAGTGGCCGCTATCTGCTTGACGGCATCGATGTCGCGAGCCTCCCGGAGCCCGACCTCGCCCGCATCCGCAGCGAGCGGCTGGGTTTTGTTTTCCAGATGTTCAACCTCTTGTCGCGCACCAGCGCGGCGGAAAACGTGGCCTTGCCACTGCTCTATTCCGACGAGGGAAAGTTGGGGAGGAGGGCGCGTTTTGCCCGTGCACAGGAGGCTTTGGACCGCCTCGGGCTCGGCGATCGAGCGGGAAACACGCCGAGCCAACTCTCCGGCGGCCAGCAGCAGCGGGTCGCCATCGCGCGGGCCTTGATCAACTCGCCGAGCCTCCTCCTGGCCGATGAGCCGACCGGCAATCTCGACACGCGCACCTCGCACGAGATCATGCAGACCCTGACGCAGCTCAATCGGGAAGAGGAAGTCACGATCGTCCTGGTGACGCACGAGGCGGACATTGCCGCCTATGCCGATCGCATGGTGACGATGCGCGATGGCCGCATCCTCACCGACGAACGCAAAGAGTCCAGCATCCCGGCGCCACCGGCGGCGGCGACAGATTTGTCGATCTTTCACCCGCATTCACCAGCAAAGGTTGCAAGCGGCGCCCCGCTTTCCTGGGCCTTTGGCTTGATGATCCTGGCTGCGGCGGTGCAGGCGCTGATGCGCAACAAGATGCGCTCGGCGCTGACCATGCTCGGCGTCTTCATCGGCGTCGCCGCGCTGATCGCGATGGTGGCGATCGGGCAAGGCGCCAACGATGCGGTAGAAAAGCAGCTCGCGAGCCTCGGCACCAACCTGGTCGTCGTTGTGCCGGGTGCGGTGACGAGCATGGGAGCGCGCGGCGGGTCCGGCAGCGCCTCGACCCTGACCGTTACCGACGCCCAGGCAATCCGGCGCGAGGACCAGGCTGTCGGCCAGGTCGCCTATCTGATCCGTCAGCCGGGCCAAACGGAATACGCCAGTCAGAACTGGACGACCGCCATCCAGGGCGTCACTCCCAACTACCCGCCGATCACCAATTGGCAAATAGCCAGCGGCCGCGGGATCGGCTGGGAAGACCAGAGCAGCGCCGCACTCGTGGCGGTGCTCGGGCAAACCGTCCTCAGTAATCTCTTCGCCCCATCGGACAATCCGCTCGGCGCCGTGATCCTGGTTAAGGGGGTGCCGCTGCGCGTTATCGGCACGCTCGTCGCCAAGGGCCAATCGACCTTTGGCCAGGATCAGGACGATCTGGTCATGGTGCCGTTCAGCACCGCCGAGACCAAGGTTCTCGGCGTCGCAGCGCCGACGCAAGCCGCAGCGACAAGCGCGATCTTCCTGCCCCAGCCCAACCCCTATAACATCCAGGCTCGCCTGACCGGCTTCGTCAACCAGATCTACGTTCAGGCCACGAGCCCGACCCAGGTTAAGGCGGCGGTCGCGCAGGTAACCGCGACATTGGTGCGCCGGCACCGAATACGGCCGGGAGACGTCAACGACTTCGCCGTGCGCAACCTCAGTCAGATCGCCAGCGCCGCGGAAGGCAGCAGCCAAGTCATGGCGCTGTTGCTCGCCGCGGTGGCTTCGATCTCGCTCATTGTCGGCGGCATCGGTATCATGAATATCCTCCTGGTTTCGGTGACCGAGCGCACGCGCGAGATCGGCTTGCGCATGGCGATCGGAGCGCGCCGGCTGCACGTGCTACTGCAGTTCCTCGCCGAGGCGGTGTTTTTGAGCCTTGTTGGCGGCGTAGCCGGCATCATTTTCGGCGTCGCCGTGTCGGAGACGATCTCCCTCGTCGCCGGCTGGCCGACACCGATTTCACCGACCGCCATTCTCGGCGGGTTCGCCTTTTCGGCCGCGGTCGGCATTTTCTTTGGCTATTACCCGGCGCGCAAGGCAGCTTCCCTCGACCCGATCGAGGCGCTGCGCTACGAGTAGCACATAGGTGCCGCTGACCGGTTGGACCCGGATGTTGGATATCGTTCCGTTCGAGACCGAGGGCGTCCGGGGCTTCCTGCACCGGCCGGCCGGCGCCGCGGATGGCGGTAATGGCGGGGGAGTAGTGCTGACGCATGGCGCCGGCGGCAATTGCAGCGCGCTGTTGCTGGTGGCCGCCGCGAGCGCGTTCAGCACCGCCGGACTCCACGTGCTGCGCGTCGACTTGCCGTTTCGGCAGCGCCGGGCG
>JBARKH010000141.1:0-11039 GCA_049801295.1 Allostellaceae bacterium
CGCGACAATCAAAACGCCGCGCGCCCTCTTGCGCGACAACAACAACGCGACGATCATGCCGACGCCGCGACACCGAGGTTCTCATCCTGATTGTCGCTGTCTTCCCATCCTGATTGCCGCGCTACAAACGCGGATTTACTGCCGTCGAGGCGACGGGCCGGCAAAGTGATCGGGGCCTCGGCAATTGGATCGTGGGGCCGGAAAATCTTGCCACGGTCAGGAAACAGCGGTCGCAGGGCCAACATGTCCTCGCGTTGGCGCTGGCGTTCGGTGTCCATGAGACGGACGCCCGGCTGAACAAAACCGGTAGCGAGATGTGTGGGCTCCCGATCGTCGCCGGTCCATATCTCGAAGCGCAAGAACAGGGCTCCTCGCGGAACCGGCGGCACCTCCACAGGAAGCGATGTCCAGCTTACCCCGTTCAGTTCGGCGACCTGAGCCGCGCTGCCCCAAACGAGCAACCGGCAAGTGTCGGAATACCATCTGAGGCGAACGGCGAGTGTCGTGTTGAGTCCGTCCCTGGAATCGGCTCTGAAATGGACGACGAATGGTGCTGACTCTGCCAGTACCGGATCGTAGCGACAGACGATAATCGGGCCGGTTTGCGGGTCATCCCCAATTGCAGTGGTGCGCTCGGGTTGGCCTCTCAAGGTTACACCCCAACCGATCCTGAGACCAATCAAGAAAAATACAGGTTCAGGTAGCAGATGTCGATCTCCAGCTCGGCAATCGTATCGAAGAGGAGCAGAAAAATTGGGTCGGAGTCATGGTCGAGCACCAGCGGCGCGGGCATCGTTATGTCGCCTGACAGGTTGTAGTTCCGCTCCGCGGGAGTCGCTGTGAAGGCGGCGAGAACGATCTCTTTGTACTCTTCATCCTTATGCCATAGGCGCAGAACCGCGCGACAAGCGACTGTGCGGCTCACCGCTATCGATAAACCTAAGTGATATCGATGCACCGCGTCGAGATCGGTCCAAGCAAGAAGGAGATCGAGCGAGAGCCAGCGACTAGGCCCAATGAACACGAGACGCAGGCTTTTCGACCAAGGTTGGATGTCGCCGTCGCGCCTTGGCAGGATACTGTATTCCACTTGCGCGGTGCCCTCGAACCCGACCCGTACCGAGGGGCTGATTGATTGGTGAGGGGTCAATAGGATCGGCTGCGACCCGGTGACCGGCTGCACAAAAAGCAGTTCGAGGCTTCGTTCGAGGGGCAGCGGATGCATCGTCCGATCGACGAGGCTTCGCTTGATCGAAGCGAGTTCCGCGATCATCAGGTCGATGCGAGCGGCGAGCACCGCGAGGCTTCCATGCTCCTCCCGCACCGCATCGGATTCTCGCGCACCCCCTGACATTTCTTGCTCAGATCCCAGGTTTCTTTGGCCCGCGCCGGGTGCCGCGGATGGGGCAGGCGGCTCGCCCGCGATCCGGCGCGCGAAGGTTTCGAGGTTGTCGCCGCCGAAAATCTCGATCCGCGGCAGATTCAGGATCTCGTCGGAGACGCTGCTAACCCTCGGGACGACGCCGAGGCCCGCGGTATAGCCGCTTTTGGCGAGCGCGCGCCGCACGTGCGGGCTGCTCGCGCCCCACGGAAATGCGACAGCCGTCACCTCCACACCGAGCTCGCGCCGCAGGATGTCGCGCGCCTCGGCGCCGTCGCGGGCGATCGCCTCGTCGGAGAGCCGTGTCAAGTCGCGATGCACGTTGCAGTGACTGCCGATCGTGTTTCCGGACTGCTGCAAAGTCCGCAGCTCATCCCAATCCATCAGCGCCGCCGGCGATGCCCCAACGTCCCAGTCTGCAACGCCTCCCACCTTGCTCGTGACGACAAAAATCGTCGCGCGGTAGTCCGCATCTTTTAATATCGGCCAGGCGTTGGCGAAAAAATCCCTGTAGCCGTCGTCAAAGGTGATGATGACCGGCTTGCCCGGGAGAAACCGCCGCGTGACGATGCTGAATGTCCAATCGGTGAGCGAAATGGAATAGAAGCCGCGATCGCGCAGAAATCGGACCTGTTCGCGAAAGGCGACGGGCGAGACACGATAAGGGGCGAGTTCCGGCGGGCCATCGTCGGCAATGCGGTGATACATCAATATCGGAACGCGGCAGTCCATCACGCGACCATTTTGGGGGTTTGGGGTGCCGCCCGACACGGCCGAGGCGCTCGCGGCTATTCTGGGGCGACCATAACGCATGGCTCCACGGATCCGCAATTCCCGTCGCGAATTGTTCGCCGGGTCGAGAAGACAGCTATAAACTGCGATAGCCATGCTCCCGCGGGATGCATGCTCTCCTTCAGAGCGCGCGATTCCTGCGAATGGGAGAACGACGCCAAGGCAGCGCCATGAAACTGTTCGTCACCGTCTACAACGATGCCCGGCTGCTGGGGCATTTCCTGCGTCATTATACGCGTGCCGGCATCACCGAGTTCTTCATGGCCGTGCCGCCGGAGTTCGAGCCGGTTGCCGCTTCATTTCTCGACAGGTACGGCATCACGCTGTGCACGGGGCTCGACGTCGCGGACAGCATTCTCACTGGAACTGCGGCTGTCTCCGAAATGCGACGCCGCTATCAGCGAGACGGCGAGTGGGTCGTCATCGTCGATCTCGACGAATTCGTCGAATTCCCTGAGGAGGTTGCGGCAATCGTCGCCGCGGCCGACAAGGCGGGCGCGAACGTCGTGAGAGGCATCATGCTCGACAGGTTCAGCCGCGACGGGCGATTGAGTGAATTCACCCCCGACGCGGATCTGTCCACTGTCTTTCCGGTAAAATCACGTTTCATCAGGACTGTAATGGGTGGTTGCGATAACAAGAGCGTCCTTGTCAAAAGCCTTATTCGCCGGCGGCGCGCACCGTGGTGGGGCATAGAGGGGGCTCACGGAGTTCTTGATCTTTGTGCTGCGGCACGCAGACAGCCTGGCCGGTAAAACATGAGTTATGCAGAAATTATTCAGAATATCTCGCGTGCGGAAAGCGCGTGGTCGCAAGAGGCCACGCCGTCGCCGACGGGTTGCCGCTACTTTGACTACAGCGCAGGGCAGCCGAATCTGTATTTGTTGATGAAGTTCAAGCAGGCGCTGGTAGCCGAATTTGGTTTAACAAAAGGATTTGCGATCTATCGGCAAACGGTTACGAGACACGCCGGCGCCCGCCTCGGTGCGCGGCCTCTCGAAAGTCAGCTTGCGTTCGCCAAGGCGCGTGCCGCGGCTTTCACCGAACTGGCGCCTGCGGGAGAGGCCTTCATAATTCGACCACCGAGGGTCATTGGACCCGGCGATCACCGGCCGCTCTCGGGCAGCACACGCTCGTTTTACATTGCCTGCCTCGCGGACGCCCATATTCGCGGGCGCTCGGAGGTGATCGACGTCGGCGAGTGTTCGCTCCTCGACTTCCAGGGATTGGAATTGTCCCGTATTGATGACGAACTTGAGTTCGATTCAGCGGTGTTTCACCGCACAAACGATACCGTCTATGACATCATTCCAGGTTCGGACGCCGATTCGACGGAGGTCGATGAGGCGTTCACATTATTGGGCGCGCATACGGATTTCTTCGGGCACTGGATGTGCGAATATCTACCTAGATATGTTGCCGCTGTGCTGTCCGGGGGCGTGCCGCCGGTGCCCGTCCTCATTGATGCGCACATGCCGCGGCCGCATCGTCAGGCTCTTGAGCTGATGCTCGTCGACCCGATACCGATCATCGAAATAGCGGCATTCGCCACCGTTTCGGTATGCCGGCTCTGGTGCGCCCCCAACCTGTCGTACAGGCCGCTGCACGAGAGGGTGAACGAGCGCTTCAAATGGGACTACCTGGCATCGGCGCCGTTGCGAGATGCGCCAGTATTAGAAGAAATGAGCCGGCGCGCCGATCTGGCGCTCGGCAATAAGAGTGGACCGGGGAGGGTGTTTCTGGCCCGCGAGGACTTTCGTCACCGCAAACTTGTCAACTGTGCCGCCATCGAGACGATTGCAAAACGGCGCGGTTTTGCCCTTGTCTACCCGGAAGATCTTGATTTCGTCGAACAAGTCCGGCTGGTGCGCACCGCACGTTTCGTCATAGCCCCCGAGGGCTCCGCTCTGTTTCTCACCTTTTTCGCTCGACCCGGATTGCGGCTGTGCATTTTAAATCACCCTTTGACCGAGGCTCTGGCCCTCTACGAGGGTCCGCTGGCTGAAAAGGCGGTGGACATTACGGTTCTCACGGGCCCGGAGGTGAAGAAGGGTCACGAGCTGCCGCAAGATTCGGATTATCGAATCGACGAGACCGGCTTTAGCGACTTCCTTGACGGGTGGCTTGCCGGCGACGGCCATGTCGGACCGTTGCCTGTTGCTATGCCGTAATTTGCCGATGCACCCGCCCTCGAGCGATGGAAGAGCTTCCGATGAGCCATCGACCATTGAAATGCCCCCTTTCCGGGCCGCGATCCATGGAAAGCTCCAAGCTGGAGGAAGGGCAGAATGAAGATTGATGTCAATTCGCTCTCGCCCCAATGGATCATCGGCGCCCGTGGAACCTCCCGAGACATTTCGTTGCCGCAACGCTACGGTGAAGGTGTTCCGCTGAAACTCGCAGTGATGGATGACATCCTTTACCTGCCTCATATGTTTAACGGCTGCGAATCTATTTGCATGACACGCGACGGGATCGTTCCTAATGAGTCGATCGGCGACTGGCATCTTGATTATGTCAGAAGTAGGTGCGTTAAATCTGAGACTCTTTACAAAGACGAGTTCGAAGCAGATTATTCGTCGTTAAACGTATGCATTATTGGTAATGTGTATTCTAAGGTCTTTTGGCACTGGACCGAGGAGATGATAAAAGTCGTGATTCTTGAACATAATGGATTTGACGGATATTATGTTGTCTGCGATATGCCGCGTTTTTGCCATGATTTTCTGAGTCTTGCCGGAATTTCCAGCGATAGAATTCTTGATATTAGGAGGCCGGTGGTCTTCAAATCAGCGGTATTCTCGACTCACGTTAATCATGAGAACATCGATCGTCATCCGAATGTGCTGCGTCTGCTCCGAGAGGTACTCTTTACTCGAATTGATCCCGTGCCAAGCCCATACGGCGAGAAAATCTGGATGGAGCGCGGTGCCATGGTGGCGAAAGATAGATTTCTTCTCAACCATGACGAGGTATATGCCGTTCTGGCGCGATATGGTGTTGTCGGCGTCGATATGGCAACGCTTTCTGTAGCGGAACAGCTGCGCGTCGCCAGGGATATGCGGTTGGCCGGTGGGGTGCACGGCAGCCAGTTCGCTCACGTGCAGTTTATGCCTTTTCGCTCTGCGGTAATCGAATGCTTCTCGCCTTGCTACATAAACCCCTGTGTCATCGAAATTTGCCGCACGTTAGCTCATTGTTATTATCAAATGGTGCCCATAAACACAGGTTTTGCTCCGTACTCGCATGGCCGCGACACGATCGTGAATTGCAGTCATCTTGACCTGGTTTTGAGAAATCTCGTGTCATAGCCGGCGACGCCCTTTCGGCTGGCCAGCCTAGGCCACGCGCGATTGCGGCGGCGCCACCTCCGAAGCCGAATTCGCGTATTCGATGACCCAATTCGACAGGATTATGCCGTACCGACGAAAAGAAATATCGTGTGAAGTAAAACCTTATCACAATTGCCAACTGGTCCGATGATCATCGGAGTTATGCAACCCTACTTTTTCCCGTATATCGGGTATTTCCAATTGATCGCAGCGAGCGACGTTTTCGTATTCCACGATGATGTACAGTACATCAAGGGCGGGTGGATCAACCGGAACCGTATCCTCAAGGACGGCAAACCGGTCTGGATCACCTTTCCCGTCCTCAGCGCCGCGCACGATCTGCCGATCGACAAACGGTACTACGCGGGCGACCCGCAGACGCGGCATCGCCTGTTGCGCCGCGTCGAGGCGGCCTACCGCGCGGCGCCGCACTTCGCCGAGATCTATCCGCTGATCCAGGAGGTCATGGACTTCGGGAACGCCAATGTCGCCGCCTTCAATGCTCACCTGATCCGCCGCGTCGCCGCACATCTGCGCATTCGCACCGCATTTGTTTCATCCTCGGAACTGGACAAGGACAACAGCTTGACCGGCGCGAACCGCGTTATCGAGATTTGCCGGCGGCTCGGCGCGACCCGCTACATCAACCCGATTGGCGGCAAGGAACTCTATGGGGCCGACCGCTTCTCCGGCGCAGGGATCGAACTCGGCTTCCTATCACCCGGCGTCCTCTCTGGGCCGGCCCCACCGACCCCGCTCTCCATCATCGACAGCCTGATGCGCAAGGGCGAGGGGATGATCGCCACGGATCTGCAGGAGTATCGGATCATCGAGGCTGCGCGTTAGACTGCGGCCGCGGGAGCGGCGCGTCGGAGGTCGCGGCGTTCTCTCGGCAGGCGGCAACAACGCGGGCGATCTGTGCATCCGTCAGATCGGGGGCCATCGGCAGGCCGATCAGACAGGGGGCAAGGGCGTCGGTAACCGCGAGGTCTTCGCGCGGCAGACTGGCGAAATAGGTCTGCCGATGCAGCCCAAGCCCGTACCACAAGCGGCTGTCGACGCCTTGTTTCGCGAGGCCGGCTTCCATCTGTCGTGCCACTTTCGCATTGCGACAGCGGTAGAACGCATAGACGAGGCTCGTCACCGGCGCGGCGACGAAGCGCTCGCCAAGGCCCGTCTTTTCCATATGCAGCCGATAGCGGGCGACAACCGCCTGCAATGCCGCGCGCTTCCTCGCCCAGCCGTCGAGTTCAGCGAGCCCCACCGCGGCGTGGTATTCGCTCATCTTGCCGTTGATGGCCGCCGCTTCGGCGTCGCGGGCCCGATAGAAGCCGAAATTGAGGGCCCCAACCACGCGCCTGACGACTTCGGCACCGCTCGACAGGACGGCGCCGCCTTCACCGGTCGCAAAGCCCTTGGTCGCGTGAAAGCTGAGGGCGAGCGGCAAGGGCCCGAGAAAGTCGGCCGGCGCCTCCTCGATGCGGTCGAAGCTCGCCGCGCCGTCGATGACGACCGGGACCCCGGTACGCTCATGGAAGGCCTGCCATGGTGCCTGTGCCACCGGGCGGCCGAAGGGCGAGACGGGAATGACGAGCCCCGCTTGCGCGAGCATCGGATGGTCGAGGAGGCGCCCGGGGTCGAGCATCCAGCTCTCGGCGTCGACATCGAGGAGATAGGGGCGGTAGCCGCACGCTTCCGCCGCCCCCGCCGTCGCGGCAAAAGTGAAGGCGGGGACGAACGCAAGCGGTCGCTCGTCCCGCGCCCGGCCGGCCGTTGCCAGGATAGCGCCGACGAGCGCCGCGGTGCCCGAGCTCGCACACGCGACGCCCTCGACCGGGAGGCCCAAATGAGCCGCGAGTCTCGCTTCGAGTTCCACGGAAAGGGGGCCGTGGTTGCTGTAGATGCGCGTCGCGTCGATGCGGCGCAGATAGGGGACGAGCCGATCGGTCACCGGCAGTAGAGGCCGCAGGACCGGCACATTCGCGGCGGGCGGCTTATAGGCGTAGGACGTGTACTCGTAGAGCCCATAGTCGGCGCGCAGCCGCACCCGTCGGCCCGCAAGTCGGTGCAAGAGGCGCGCCGCTTCATCCATCGGCAGGTGAAAGAGGTCGGGCCGCTCCCAATCGACCACCTTCGACATGACGTTAAAGGCGAGCCCTCGCCGCAGATAAGGCCAAACCCGCTCGATCGTCGCGACCAGAAATGCCCACATCTCGTCGTGGCTGAGGTCGAACTTGCCGGTAAAGAGGCCGTTGGCGACGAGATAATCGCACGCAATCGGCCGCAGATCGGCATCGGGTGCAGTGACGTCGAGTTCGACAAAGGCCGCGTCGGGGAATTTCTCGCGGGCATAGGCGAGCGCGCGCGCCGAACGGTCAACCCCGATATAGGCGACGTGTTGTAGCCCGCGATCGCGGATATGCGCGAGCAGTTCTCCGGTGCCGCAGCCGAGGTCGCATAGCACGACCGAGGCGTCCGGGCCCTCTTCGATGACATCGAGCATCACCTCGAAGCGGGTGCGCCGGTCGTGCTCGTTGGGCCAATGGGCGCCTTGCGCCGTGTCGCCGAATTCGGCGAGGCCGCGATCGTACCAGCCAAGCAGCCGATCCTCGGCGCGCGGGAGTTCTAGAGGCATGGTCCGGACCGGGAGCATCGGGCGGCGGAGAAAGCGCTGATCATGTGTTACGCGGCAATGCGCCCGCCTGTGTGATATGGAGATCTAGCGATTGCGCGCAAATTGCGCGTGCGCGATCGTCTTCTCCCAAATGTCGTCCCCGACCGGGTGTTCCGGATAATCGAAAATGTCGAGCGACGACAAGTGCCGATGCCGCACATCAGCAGCAATCCCGGCTTCCATGCCAGCCCCTTTCACTCTTTGATAGAGAATGTGGTCCTCCCAATGTTCCAGCCCGGCAATGTCGAGGGCTCGCGTGCGCAACATCAACAGGCGCCCCGGCGGGTTGAACGGATCGATAATGCCCTGCTTGGGAGCGATCAGAGGCAACCCCCGTTCGGGATCTTCTTCTTTGATGAGGCGGGAGCGACGCTTTGGATCCATGCTAGGTGCGATCTCAGCGGCCCGCAAGGGATCCACATAATCCCTGCCGTCGATATAGGAACCGAGCATTCCCAAATTCGGGTGGGCGTCCATCAGCGCGGATAGCCGCGACAGCCAGCAGGGCTCCATATCGAAGACGACAGTATCGCTTTCGATGTAGACGAAATATTCGCCAAAAAGCGACCGGTAGCGATGCAGCGCCCGGAAGAGCGTTCTCTCCGAGTTGAATTCGGCCCATTCGACGTCATAGAACATCCCGCGTCTTTCGAAGCCGCGGATGACATTGCGCACCAGCGGATCGTCGGAATGGTTATCGATCAAGATGAACCGCGCCGGGCGACGGGTATAACGGTACAAGCTGTCGAGGCAGGCCCAAAGATAAATTGGGCGGTTCCAAGATAGAATGAGAACGGTGACCGGTGCTTCTTTCAGGGGTTCTGATGCATTGCCGCCACCGCTTGGCGCAGCGCCGGTCTGCCCAGCAGCTTCGCCGACATGCGTACGACCGGGAGCGGGCTGCGGGGGCACGCGCGAAAGCCATTTCGGATCGAGGCAGGCGGCGGCAGGATCAATAAAGTGTCGCAAGACTGCGACCGAATCCCTCGGAAGGTCGGGATAGCGTTCGGCGTACCATTCGGTATCGAAACCGGCACTCGGCCGGAGCCACTGGCTCGCCCCTTTCTCGATGAAATGGGCGAGCGCTCCGCCCGCATGCTGGCGCGCTTGTGGGTATTGGTCGAGATAGAATTTGACGTCGAAGTGGTCGCTCGGATCAGACAAGTTCTCGCGCAACACGCGCAACAGCGATCGACACCCGCCTTCCCGGTAGAAGAGCGCGCGGTTGTCGTCGTAGATCCGTCGCATCGAGATCAGCGGATGGGGCGAACGCAACTCGAAGATGCCGTGCTCGATGAAATGCAAAAACGGATCGATGCCGGCTCGGCGCAGGTCCTCGTATTGGCTCAGATACCATGCCGCGTCGAAAAACGGCGAAAGCGCGGGACGTTCGGCGACCGGAAGCCGGCCGTAACGCGCAGTGAACTCGGCGCGCTGCGAGCGTGACAGGCCGAAGGCGCGCGAGAGGTATTCGTCATCGACCAAGGGGCAATCGAGAAGCGCCGCGACATCTTCGCCGGCCGGCGGCTCGCCCTCGCCGATCGGGCGCTCGGAAGCCTTGTCCTCAACCATATGCTGGTAGTGCTCCGCGCATCGAGCGAGCCGCAAAAACCCACTCGTGCAGCCGACGATATCGAATTTCAATGTACCCATAGTCCCCGGTAAAGTATAGGTATCGTATCCATATGGCGCAGACAGGCCGGCGGCGACCGCGATCGCCCCGCTCCATGTACGAAGGTCGTGCACGAAGGGAAGGCTCGATGACTGAACCGACGCCGCTAGACCGGCGCGCCGTGGTGGAGCCCGTTGCTCGCGGCTGGGGGTTGACTGTCGTGCCGGAGACGGCGCGCTCTTGCGTCGTGCTGCTCGGTACGCCGCACAGCGGGATCGAAGTCTGCGCACGGGTTCTGGCGGTATTGGGGGTGGATGCCGGAGAGGCTCCGGGACCCGAGCCGAGGATGGCGCCGGAGCGCGAGTTGAACGGGCGCATCCTCAGCTCGTTCGGCCGCGGCTATCAGACGCCCTTTCACGATCTGCAGCTGCCCAACGCCTGGTGGGCCGACGCGCGCGTGCGTCCGCTCAAGCGCGAGCTGACCCGGCTGTTGCAGGCCCGCGCCGAGGAGCACGGATCCTTCGCCATCGCCGATCCGCAGACGACCCGGCTGTTGCCGCTATGGCAGCAAGCTCTGCGCGAGCTGAACATCGGCACGAAGGCGGTACTGTGCCTGCGCAATCCGGGCCATGTCGCCCGCGCCCTCGCCGAGGAAGAGGGACTAGCCAGCGAAATCGGCGAAGTCCGTTGGCTGAGCTATATGGTCGACATCTTGAAGGGCTTTGAGAACTTCGACGCCCCGGTCATCGAGTACGAGACATGGTTTCGCGAGCCCCGCGAGAACGTCGCGAAGTTGCGGCGATCCCTCGGTCTGGCCTGGGACCAGAGCGAGGCCGATCTCGACACGGTTCTGGCCGGCATCATCGAGCCGGGGCGCGGACCGCGTCAGCAGGAGGACACCGAGGCGCGCCTGCCGCTCGTTCGCTCGTTTTATGAGCTCCTTCGCCGGTGCAACCAGGACGCCGGGGCGCGCGACGAGCTCCTGTCGACGGCCGATCGGATCGTCCTTTACCGTCAGCTCAACCGTCCCCTGGAGCAGGAATTTGAGACGCTGTCGCGGCTCTCTGCGAGTCCGCCGGGAGAGAAGCCGGCCGAGGAAGGGACGGAGGACGTGCCTGTTTCCGACCCGAATGCGATCGCCGGAACCTTCCAGTCCGCGAGCGCCGGGGTGAAAAACGACGCCGGCGGCGCGGCACCGGCCGCAGTTCAAGCCGAGCCGCCGGAAAGCCCCGCTGCCCGCGCCGGAGC
>JBARKH010000142.1:0-3053 GCA_049801295.1 Allostellaceae bacterium
GTGCGCGAGGAGTGCATCGCCGCTGCGCACGACACCCAAGGGCGCGAGCGGACGACCCTGGCGCTCGAGCATGAGATCGGCCTCCTCGGCCGCGACGCCGAGGGGCGGCAGCGCGGCCTCGACGAGAGCCGCACCGAGCAGGCCCATCTGCTCGGCACGCTCGCTTCTCTCGCCCGCAACCCGCCCGAGCAGTCCACCTTTGTTCCAGGGGGAGCAATCGCGCGTAGCCGCGGCGAACTCTTGCTGCAGGCCACCCTCCCAGCGTTACGCGCGGAAGCCCACGCGCTCTCCAGCGAAATCGAGCGGATTGCATCGCTGCGCGAGCAGGTCGCCGCCAAAAAGGGCGAGCTGGCGAGCACGCGTCAGGCGCTCGAAGCGGACCGCTCGCACCTCGCCGAGCTGACCGCTCACCGGCTCGAGCTGAGCCGCCACATCCGGCCGCAGGAGACCGGCGCCGACGCGCGGATTGCCGCGCTCGGGCGCGAGGCGAGCGATGTCGGCGACCTGATCAAGCGGGCCGACGCGGCCATCGAGCGCCACGACAAGGAGGTGCTCGCCTCCGCCCGCGCCGCGCTCCCCAAGGAGAAGGCTGGCGCTCTAACGGCGCAAACCCCCGACCCGACCCGACCCCGCGAGCTGCACGCCTTCGATCCGCCCGGGTCGGTCCTGGTGATACCGGTTGCCGGTGCGATCACCCGGACGTTCGGTGCCGCCGATCCAACATCAGCGGCTGGGGAGACTAGCCAGGGTCTCAGCCTTGCCGCACTCCCGGGAGCCGAAGCCGTTGCGCCGTTCGATGGCAGGGTCATCTATGCCGGGCCGTTCCGCGATCTCGGCCTCGTCTTGATCATTCGGCATGGCACCCTGTATCATACGCTGCTCGCCGGGTTGCAACGGGTCGACTTTAAGGCCGATCAGTGGGTCCTGGCGGGAGAGCCGGTGGGCGCCATGCCGGATACCCCGGGTAGCGCGCTCTATTTCGAGGTGCGCCGCGGCGACCGCCCGGTCGATCCCCAACCGTGGCTGGCCCCTGGCGACCAGGGGCGCGACCAGGGGCGCGAGGTTGGGCGCGACCAACCAGACGAGGACCAAAAGGTGCGTGAATGAAGCGATTGGGGCTGATCGCGGCGGCTGCCGGAGCGGTCTTTCTGTTTACGCTGCACCAGGATGTCGGCGGCGCCCAAGCGGCGAACCCGTCCAACACCTCGGAATCCTATAAGCAACTCGACCTGTTCGGCGACGTCTTCGAACTCGTGCGGACGAATTATGTCGACGATGTCACCGACGAGACGCTGGTCGAGGGCGCGATCAACGGCATGCTGACCTCGCTCGATGCGCATTCCAATTATCTCAACGCCAAGAATTTCACCGACATGAAGGTCCAGACGCGCGGCGAATTCGGCGGGCTGGGGATCGAGGTGTCGATGGAGAACGGGCTCGTCAAGGTGGTGTCGCCGATCGACGATACTCCGGCGGCCCGTGCCGGTCTGAAGCCCGGCGACCTGATCACCCATCTCGACGGCACCCCGGTGCAGGGCCTCACCCTTCCCGACGCGGTCGAAAAGATGCGCGGCCCGGTAAACAGCGACATCAACCTGACGATCCGCCGCGAGGGAAAGGAGCCGTTCGACGTCAAGCTCACCCGCGCGATCATCAAGATCCAGTCGGTCCGCTCGCACCTCGAAGGCAACAACATCGGCTATATCCGCATCACCTCGTTCAACGAGCAAACTGATGTTGGCCTCAACAATGCGATGAAGAGTTTGAAGAGCCAAGCCAACGACAAGCTGATCGGGATCGTCCTTGATCTCCGCAACAACCCGGGCGGGCTGCTCGATCAGGCGGTGGCGGTCTCCGACGCGTTTCTCGACAGGGGCGAGATCGTGTCGACCCGCGGCCGCCGCTCGGATGACGCGCAGCGCTACAATGCCCGCCCCGGCGCGAAGCCGGCCAGCGGCCTGCCGATGGCGGTCTTGATCAATGGCGGCTCGGCGTCCGCGAGCGAGATCGTCGCCGGCGCCTTGCAGGACCATCATCGCGCGATCCTTCTTGGCACGCGCTCCTTCGGCAAAGGCTCGGTGCAGACGATCATCCCGCTGGCCGGGCACGGCGCGATGCGGCTGACGACCGCGCGCTACTACACGCCCTCCGGCCGGTCGATCCAGGCCAAGGGCATCGTCCCCGATATCCTCGTCGAAGCCGCCAAGATCGAGCACGCGCCGGCCAAGGACGACAACAGCGCGGCGGCGGCCGACAAAGACAAAAAGGATGACAAACCCGCCAAGACCGAGAAGGCTGCCGAGCAGAACACGGTCGACCCCGCGATTATGGGGACCCCCGACGATTACCAGCTCGCCCGGGCGGTCGACATGCTGCGCGGCATCGCGCTGTTCAACGGCCGCGTCGTGAATTGAGCGCGGCCCGCCTGCCGCTGCCCCCTCCTCCAGGATTAGCCCGGTGACGCTGCCCGAGAGCGAACCGGCGCTCTATCGCCCGGCGGTCGGGATCATGCTCATTAACGGCGCCGGCAAGATCTTCGTTGGCCGCCGCATCGACATGCCGGCGGGGCTGGCGGCCTGGCAGATGCCGCAGGGCGGCATCGATCCGGACGAGGCGCCGCGTGATGCGGCGCTGCGCGAATTGAAGGAAGAGGTCGGCAGCGACAGCGCCGAGATCCTCGGCGAAAGCCGGGTTTGGCTCTATTACGACCTGCCGCCGGAGATCGCCGGCGGGATGTGGGGCGGGCGCTACCGCGGCCAGCGGCAGAAATGGTTCGCGATGCGCTTTACCGGGGAGGATGCCGAAATCGACCCCGCCGCAACCGAGCACCCGGAATTCGACGCCTGGGAGTGGGTCAGCCCGGCGCGGCTGCCCGAGCTGATCGTGCCGTTCAAGCGTCAGCTCTACCTCGATGTCCTCGCCGAGTTCCGCGACCACTGGTCGGTCAAAAGGTCCTGACGAGCGGGTCATCCCGGCAAGCGCGCCGCGGCGGCCTCGATCGTGGCGCGGTCGGGCATCGCGGTTTGCGCGCCGGGCGCGAGACAGGCAAGCCC
>JBARKH010000143.1:0-3502 GCA_049801295.1 Allostellaceae bacterium
GTCTTTGCCGCGGTCAACGCGGTGCCGGTCGCGCTCCTCGTCCGCCAGGCGCTGCTGGCGCGCCGGGGCGGCGACGGGACGGTTGTCTGGTATCCGTCGGGGTTGTTGACGGCGTGGTTGACGGCGTTCGCCTTGGCCGGGATCGCGGCGGCGTTTCTCTTGGTCGGCGGGCCCGAGGGACTGCAGGCGGCGCTGCGTGGGGTGGTCGCGGACGTCCTCGACCGTCTCGGCCGCCATCCCGTGGCCGACCGCGATCTGGCCGCCGAGCTGATCGTCATGGTGATCCCCGGGGTGGTCGTCGCCTCGTGGATGATCATGCTGATCGCCAATGCCGTACTGGCGCAGGGGGTGCTCGCCCGCTTTGGCGCGAACTGGCGCCCCTCGCCCGATCTGGCCGGGCTCGGGCTGCCGCTATGGGTGCCGGTGGCGCTCGGGGTCGCGGCGGCGGCGGTGGTGTTTGGCGGATCGTTGCGGTTTGTCGGCATCAACATGCTGATCGCGCTGAGCGTGCCGTTCTGTCTGGCCGGTCTGGCGGTGCTCCACGCGGCGGCGCGGCGGATGCCGCACCCGCAGGCGGCGCTGATCGGTTTCTATATGCTGGCCGCGTTCTTCGGCTGGCCGTTTCTGGCGGTGGCTGTTCTAGGATTGTTGGAGAGCGGGCTGGGGCTGCGTCGCCGCCTGGCCTCTCCGGGGAGTTAGCACAGATGGTTGATCTCATTCTCTTGGAACGGGTCGACAAGCTCGGCCAGATGGGCCAGATCGTCAAAGTCAAACCCGGCTTCGCGCGCAACTATTTGCTGCCGCAGAAAAAGGCGATGCGCGCGACCAAGGAAAACCTCGCCTATTTCGAGACGCAGCGGGCCCAGCTCGAAGCCAACAACCTGCACCGCAAGTCGGAGGCAAGCGATGTCGGGACGAAGGTCGAAGGGATCACGGTCGTGCTGATCCGTCAGGCCGGCGAAAGCGGCCAGCTCTATGGCTCGGTAGCCGCGCGCGACATCGCCGATGCGGTGACGAAGGCCGGGTTCACCGTCGACAAGCGCCAGATCGTGCTCGACCGCCCGATCAAGACGCTCGGCCTCCATCGACTGCGGGTCATGCTGCACCCCGAAGTCGGCGTCACGATCACCGCCAATGTCGCCCAGTCGGAAGACGGCGCGCGGATGCAGGCGGCCGGCATCGATCCCTTGCGCGAGCGCGACGAGGAAGATGAAGCAGCGCGCGCCGAAGCGCAAAGAGCGCGGGCCGAGGCCCAAGCAGAGGGCGATCGGGAGGGCTGAGCCTACCCCGCGGCCCTGGCGGCACGGACACCGGTTGGCGCAGCCCTTGACGGCAGGGCGCCGCTCTGCGGATAATCCAAACATCCTAGGGGGGCCCCGGTGAAGGGGCTGAGAGATCGCTGGCCTGGCAAGACCGGGGCGCGGGAAACCCTTCGAACCTGATCCGGGTCGTGCCGGCGTAGGGACAGGAACGCTTCGGCTGTTGCCGTTTCCCACATCGCTAGCGATCCGGGTCGTCGTTCACGCACGCAACGGAGACCCCCCATGCCCGATTCCGCACCCCTCTCGACCGCCGCGCTGACCGCGAAGGGCGCGGAGCCGAGCGTCACCACCGGCCCGTTTCCTGCGTCGCGCAAGATCCATGTGGCCGGAAGCCGCCATAAGGACATCCGCGTCGCGTTGCGCGAGATCGATCTGGAGCCGAGCGCGAACGAGAAGCCGGTGCGCGTCTACGACACGTCGGGCGCCTATTCGGACCCGGAAGCGACGACCGATATCCACAAGGGCCTCGCTGAATTGCGCCGCGCGTGGATCGTCGGGCGCGGCGATGTCGAGGAGGTCGCTGGCCGTGGCGTCAAGCCCGAGGACAATGGGCTGAAGCGCGGCGAAGACAGCAACGTGCCGATTTTCGACCGCGGCACTCGGCGGGTCTTGCGCGCCAAGCCGGGCAAGGCGGTGACGCAGCTTGCGTACGCGCGCGCCGGCATCATCACCGCCGAGATGGAATACGTCGCGATCCGCGAGAACCTCGGCCGCGAGCAGATCCGCGCAGGGGCGCTCGAGGGGGCGCGCGACGGGGAATCGTTCGGCGCCAGCATCCCCGATTACGTGACCCCGGAATTCGTCCGCGACGAGATCGCGCGCGGCCGCGCCATCATCCCCAACAACGTCAACCACCCGGAATCCGAGCCGATGATCATCGGTCGCAATTTCCTGGTGAAGGTCAACGCCAATATCGGCAACTCGATCATCACCTCCTCGGTCGCCGAGGAAGTCGACAAGCTGGTGTGGGCGACGCGGTGGGGCGCCGACACGGTCATGGACCTCTCGACCGGGCGCAACATCCACACGATCCGCGAGTGGATCATCCGTAATTCGCCGGTGCCGATCGGCACGGTGCCGATCTACCAGGCGCTGGAAAAGGTCGGCGGCAAGGCCGAGGACCTGACCTGGGAACTCTTCCGCGACACCCTCATCGAACAGGCCGAGCAGGGCGTCGATTATTTCACGATCCATGCGGGCGTGCGCCTCGGCTATATCCACCTGACCGCTCCCCGGGTCACCGGCATCGTCTCGCGCGGCGGCTCGATCATGGCGAAGTGGTGCCTGGCGCATCACCAGGAGAGCTTCCTCTACACCCATTTCCGCGAGATCAACGAGATCATGCGGGCCTATGACGTCAGCTATTCGCTGGGTGACGGCTTGCGCCCGGGTTCCAACGCCGACGCCAACGACCGCGCCCAGTTCGCCGAACTCGAAACCTTGGGCGAGTTGACCAAGATCGCCTGGGAGGACGATGTCCAGGTGATGATCGAGGGCCCCGGCCACGTGCCGATGCACAAGATCAAGATCAACATGGATAAGCAGCTCGAGGAATGCGGCGAAGCCCCGTTCTATACGCTCGGACCGCTCGTCACCGATGTCGCGCCGGGCTACGACCACATTACGAGCGGGATCGGCGCGGCGATGATCGGCTGGTTCGGCACCGCGCTCCTCTGCTACGTGACGCCGAAGGAGCATCTGGGGCTGCCCGACCGCGACGACGTCAAGACGGGCGTCATCACCTATAAGATCGCCGCCCACGCGGCCGACCTCGCCAAGGGCCACCCGGGGGCGCGCGAGCGCGACGACGCCTTGTCGCGGGCGCGTTTCGAGTTCCGCTGGCGGGACCAGTTCAACCTCTCATTGGACCCCGAGACGGCGGAAAAATTCCACGACCAGACCCTGCCGGCGGACGGCGCGAAGCTCGCGCATTTCTGCTCGATGTGCGGCCCCAAATTCTGCTCGATGCAGATCACCCAGGAAATCCGCGACTACGCCAACAGCGGTATGGCGGAGAAATCGCAGGAGTTCCTGAAACAGAGTGCCGAAATCTACACCGACGAGCACGGCCAGCCGCGGGTGGCGGCGGAATAGGCAGGCTGCATGCGAGATCGGCCCCCACCCCGACCCTCCCCCGCTTGCGGGGGAGGGAGATCTTGGCCGAGACGCAGGAATAGCTC
>JBARKH010000144.1:0-2649 GCA_049801295.1 Allostellaceae bacterium
AGTCCGAGATCAGCATAGCGCTGTCGCTTAACCCGAATCTCGCTATGGCCTACAACATTTCTGGCACCATTCGCATGTACGCGGGACAACCGCTGGAAGCGATTCCCCTGATGGAGCGCGCCATGCGCCTCGACCCCGCGGCTAGTACGCAGTATCTGCACTTCCTGGGCATGGCGAACCTGCTTGCCGGCAAGTACGAAACAGCGGCGGCTCTGTTCAAGCAGCGCATTGCTCTTGTGCCTGGAACGGATTTTTCACGGTCCGCGCTCGTGTCCGCTCTCGGCCATCTCGGCGAGGTGGACGAGGCCCGTCGCGTTTGGCGCGAGCTCATGGAGATCAATCCGAAATACTCGTTCAGCGAACATTTGAGCCGGCTGCCCTTCAAGAGGAAAGAGGATGCCCAGCGGCTTGCCGACGGTCTCGCCAAAGCCGGATTGTTGAACTGACAGGCTGCTGAAGAGGCCGCGCTCAGGTACCCCGCCGAACAGCGCGGCGCGCGGCGGGTTGAGTGCGGATCGGGGTGATGGGCGAGTAAAGCTCTCGCACGGGGCCTGTATAAGGCCCGAAACAGTTAGTCAACGAGTTTCGCTTGCCGCGCTCGAGCCCGATTCCGATCGTCGCGCGGTGTGAATCTGCGACGGCACGGCTTCTCAGAAACCCCTATCTTTTTGGCGACCGCTTCCCAGATGCCGGCCTCGCTCCATCGTCGAAAGCGCTGATAGACCGTTATCCACTTACCGTACTTCTCCGGCAGATCGCGCCACGGCGCCCCAGTGCGGCTGTGCCACACAGTGCGTCGAGGCCGCGAGCCATGACACTCTACGCCTCGCGCCTTGTCAGTGGCGAGTGCCGCACACGAAAGACAGATTTTTACACCCCTGTCGCGCGCATCAACCCAGCGAGTCCAGCCGCGGTGGCCAACGGCGGCGTCCAGCCGATACTCATCAGGGCCGAGGGATCAGCGACGAGCGAGCCCGACAGCCGCTCATAGATGTATTCTCGGCCGGCAGCGCGAAGCAGGAGTTCCAGCAGCGTCGCGGGGAGTGGAAAAACATTCGGTCGGCGCCCGAGTGCGTGGCGCATGGCCGCGATCATTTCCGCGACCGTCAGCGCCTGCGGATCGGCGACAATGAAAGGTCGCCGCAGCGTTCCCGGTGTTGCGAGCACCGCCTCGATCGCCGCCGCCAGATTTTCTACCGCTAGCAGTGAGCGGCGCGCCCGCAGGCTGCCGAGCGGTAGCGGAAAGGGCGAGCGAGCGAGTCGCATCAGTTGCGCCATGTTGCCTCTAACGCCGGGGCCGTAGACAAGCGTCGCTCGTAGCGACACCCAGTCGATGTCGAGTTCCGCTAGACCGCGCTCGGCCGCGAGCTTGGATTTTCCATAGGCGTCAGTCGGTCTCGGTTCAATCGCCTCGGTCAGCACCGTATCGGCCGTTGGCCCGCACTGGGCGCGGATTGAGGAAAGAAAGACGAAGCGCTTGGCGCCGGCTCGCCGCGCGGCGCGAGCAAGGCCGATCGTCGCCTCAGTGTTGATTACCCGGTAGTCGTCCTCAGGAACGCCAGACATCGCCTGCGCGAGCCCGGCCGAATGGATTACTGCATCTACTCCCGCGAGCGCGGATGACATGTTCTGCGGGCGGGCGAGATCGCCGATCACGGCGCTTGATGTCCAAGTTGGCACCGCAGTCGGCCGACGCAGTAGCACGCGCAGGCGGTAGCCGCGCTTCGGCAATTCCCGCAGCAGATGTTGTCCGATGAAGCCAGTGGCGCCGGTAAGCGCTAACAGCATCATGCAGCGCCTTCTGTTACCTTCGGTTGGTCTCGTTGGCGACAACCCGCCACAAAAGTGCCCATTAAGGCATCAGAAATGCTATTGCCGGTCGTCCAGGAATCATAGTTTTTCGTCAGCTAGAGAGCGATTTCTACGGCCGCTTCTTCCTTCGTTTTTTGCGCCGCGGTATCTGCGCCTTGAGCCGTTTCACTTCCGATTCGAGAATGAATTTCCGGTGAATGAACGTCTCGACAATCGACATGACGGTATCCAACTCGTTCGCGCTAGGTTGCCAGCCTCGATGAGCTGCGGCGCTGCCGGCGTCACAAACCACGGTAGCTCCGGATGGGGCGAGTAAGCAGCATCGATGAGAGCGTAGACTGCGGCGCTCACCGCAGTCGACAGAACTTGTCGCTCGGGCTTCCGATTAGCCGTTCAGAATCAGTGCAGCTTGAACTCGCCGTCGACCGCGCGAATTTCTGCCGGCTTGATCAAGCGCGCATGCGCCACGATGACCGAGTGCAGCGGGCCTTCGAGCTTTTCCAGCCAAAAGTTCAGAAACTTATTCAGGTGCGGAAAACCGGGGCAGAGATCGTAATCCTGCCAGACGTAGGTCTGTAAGAGCCAAGGATGATCCGGTCGCCGATAGAGGATATTGGCCGTGGTCAGTCCGTAGCCTTCGAGCTGCCGGCGAAAGTCTTGCGAAACCATAGTGCTCTCCGTCCCATCACGGGATTGTTCCGAGATGCGCCACTTCATTGCAAGCCTCATGCCTAATCCGACAATATTTTGGCCCTGTCGTGGAATCCCTGCGCCGTCACGATTCGTCCGAAATTGTTGGCAATCCTGTCCAGTGAGTGCTAAAAAATTTTCAGGCGC
>JBARKH010000145.1:0-5051 GCA_049801295.1 Allostellaceae bacterium
GCGGTGCCCTGAACCTTCCCGGGCTGGCTGAGGGGTGCCTGGGCATGTCCCGGCTGACCGGGCTCGGCCGGAGTGGTGGCCGCCTTTTTCTCGCCAGGCTGCGCCGTGCCGGGCTTCTCTGGCGTCACCCGAGCCTGCCCGGGGTGCGCCGTGCCGGGTTTGGCGGGTGCGGTCTGGGCCTGGGCGGGCTTTGTTGCTTCCGGCTGCGATCCGGCTTTTTGCGTTTGGATCAGCGCCGGCTCGCTTGCCGCGCGTTTCGGCAGACTGACGACCGCGGCGGCGGCGGAAGGAGCCACCGTGCCTGCCGGGACCGACGCTGTCGTGTGCGAGCGTGCAGCCACAGTGGGCTCGACCAACACAACCGGGCCGGTGCGTCGCCAGCCGTCGCCGGGCGCCAGTTCGATATTCCGCGTGATCCGAGTGTATTCGACTCGGTTGATCGTGATCCGATTGTCACGCCAATCCGGCCGGCTCCATCCCCACAGCGGGGCAACGATACCGTAGCCGACGCTGATCTGGATGCCGGGCCCGATCGTTTCCAATACAAAGCGCGGCGACGGCGCGAGGAAAACCGGCGGAAACGCGCGTTCCCGCCATTCGCCGTAGACGACCGTTGGGTTGTATACCGGCACGAAAACCACATTCGGCTCGGCCGGAGCGATCACGATGACCGGACCCTCCTCGCGAACCACGAGGTGGCCCAACTGTTTGAGGTGCCCGGACTTGACCGCGAGCTGGCGCAGCGCCTGGACGCGGGTCATGATCTCCGCCTGCTGGGAGGCAAAGGCGACACCGAGCGTTTGGGTCCACTCGATGTGTTCGCTCAGCATGACGATGACTTGCGGAAACGCCAAGAGAGCCTTGACGCTGGGATCCCACGCGAGCGGCTGCAAGGCCGCCACCAGCGCGTCGCCCTTGAGCGCGGCGTTCGCCGGATCCTGCAGCCATTGCGCCGCTTCGACGATCTGCGTCGGATAGGTCGCCGCCATCAGCACCTGGGTAAGGAGCTGATCGGGATAGAGCGCGATCGGCGCGACCATCTGGTCAATCTGCTGCTGGCTGTAGTTTGCCGCCGCCGGATTGACCGCCGCAGTAGCCTCGGTACGAGTCGGCTGCGCCTGCGCCAGAGCAAGCCCGGGCGTCAGTAACAGGAATGGCAGAACCTGCGCCATGATGCCCAATCGAAACGATGTCATCCTCATCCCTCCACAGAACGGGAAGCCAAACCGGACGGTGAGCGCGCGCCGCGTCGCCGTTTCCGGACGTTGTGTCCGCTCTTGAGGATGAAACACGCCATCCTCGGCCATAATTCCCGGCTTCCGAAGATTCCGTCGATTGACGGGGACGGCGAGCGTCACGCGCGCGATTGGCTTGCCCCGGGCGCCAGACCAAGGCAGCATGCGCGCTAGCGGCCGCATCGCGGCCCCCACCATGCCGGAGGTTGTCATGCCTGTGATCAAAGCCACCGACCTCGCCTATGGGCGGCTGCGCTCGCCCGATCTCGACAAGCAGGAGGAGTTCCTCACCGCGTTCGGCATGGTCCGCGCCGACCGCACGCCAAAAGCGCTCTATATGCGCGGCACGGACGGGCCGCATCACATCCATGTCACCGAGCTCGGCGCGCCCAAATACGTCGGCATCGCGTTCCATGCCGGCAGCATGGACGACCTGGAAAAGCTGGCGCGCACCCCCGGCGTCTCGCCCATTGAAAGCATCGACGAGCCGGGCGGCGGCAAGCGCGTGCGCCTCACCGACCCGGACGGCTTCCAGGTCGAAGTCATCCACGGCATGGCGCAATTGCCGAAGATCCCGGTCAAGCGGCCGGCCGTGAACAGCGGCGAGGACAAGACGCAGCGGCGCAACGCGCTCTATTATAAGGGCGTCGAGCGCGGCCCGTCGCACGTCAAGCGGATCGGTCACTTTGTCGTGCACTCGCCTCAGTTCGAAAAGACGCTCGGCTGGTACCGCGAGATGTTCGGCTTCCGCTGCTCGGACGAAGTTTATGTCGACCGCAAGGACAACATCACGGGCTCGTTCAACCGGCTCGACCGCGGCGACGATTTTGTCGACCACCACGCCTTCTTCTGCATCCGCAGCGACAAAAAGGGGCTCAACCACCTGTCCTACGAGGCCGCCGACATCGACGACATCATGATCGGCCACGAGCACCTCGCAGCGAAGGGCTACGAGCATTTCTGGGGTCTCGGCCGCCATTCGCTGGGCAGCCAGGTTTACGACTATTGGGGCGACCCGTGGGGCCGGGTGCATGAGCACTGGGCCGACACCGACGTCTTGAACGCCAGTGTGCCGCCCAACCTTATCAGCCGAGAAGAGCTGGCCGGACCGTGGGGCGGCCCGCCGCCGGAGAAGTTTATGCACCACGCGGTGGTCTGAGGCCGGCTGGATTCCCCCTCTCCGCCCCTGGGGCCTGGAGCGGAGAGGGGATCTACGGGAGGGAAAGCATGAAAACCTTTGTCCGCTGCGGCAGCCTGTTCACCGGGGACGACAACGAGGCGCAGAAGGGCGGGATGCTCGTCATCGACGACGAGCTCCGGCTGTCCTATGCCGGGCCCGAGGCTGCGGCGCCGCGGCGGACCAAGGCCGACCGGCTGATCGACCATTCCGGCGCTTTCGTGATGCCGGGCCTCATCGATGTCCATACCCACCTCGCCTATGGCAACGCGAAGAGTGAAGAGGACATCGACCTCTACAGCCCGATGGAATTCCGCGCTCTGCGCGGCATGTTCTTCGCCCAGAAGGTCGCGGCCTCGGGCTATACGGCGATCTGCTCGCCGGGCGACGCGGGCCAGATCTCGCTATCGATCCGCAACGCGATCCGGGCCGGTCTCTTCGACGGGCCGCGGGTGATGGCAGCCGGCCCCTATTTGACCACGCATCAGGGCCTCACCGACTGGTATCCGACCTGGATCGGCGTGCCAGAGACCTCGATCGGCAAGCTCGTCACCAACATCAACGAGGCCGTCGAGGAGGTCCGGCGCCAGGTCAAGAACGGGGTCGATTGCATCAAGATCGCATTGGACGGCATCCAGCGCCGCCCCGATGGCGAGCTGATCGCCGCCTTCACCCAGGAAGAAACCGACATCATCGTGCGCGAGAGCCATCGCCTGGGGCGGAAGGCGATCGCCCATGCGGTCGGCCGCGAGGCGACGCTTTATGCGGCGCGCGCCGGGGTCGATTTGATCTTCCACGGCTTCGATCTCGACGAGGAGTGCATTGCGGCGATGCTGAAAAGCGGCAGTGCCCTCTGCCCGACCCTGACGCATCCGCGCAACCTCATCGATTTCACCCAGCCGCACGACCCGGCCTATCTGAAGGGCCGGGTGGAACAGACCGAGCGGCGCTAC
Organism: Allostellaceae bacterium; assembly: GCA_049801295.1. Classification (GTDB taxonomy): domain Bacteria; phylum Pseudomonadota; class Alphaproteobacteria; order ATCC43930; family CGMCC-115725; genus DATARH01. The sequence goes on from JBARKH010000145.1 coordinate 3,366, forward strand.
CGGCACGGCGTCGCCAGGCTGAAGAAGGCGGTGGCCGCCGGCGTGCCGTTCCTGACCGGCACCGATTCGGGGTTCGCCATCACCCCCTATGGCGAGTGGCACGCAAAGGAACTCGAACTCTTCGTCGCCGATCTCGGCTTCACCCCGGCGGGCGCATTGCGCGCCGCCACTGAAGTCAATGCCCGGTTCATGAGCGAGGGCGACCAGATCGGCGTGCTCGAACCGGGCCGCGCCGCCGATTTCATCGTGCTCGACGGCTCGCCCCTCGCCGATATCCGCGTCCTGCAGGACAAGCGGCGGCTGCGCGCCGTTTATATCGCGGGCAAGGAATTGACGATCGCCGACCGCCCCTACGATCCGCGCCAGGTCACCGATTTCGCGCTATCGAACTGGAGCGACCTCTACACGCGCGACCGGGTGGCCGAACTGGGCGCCGGGCAACGCCGCCTCGCGGCGGAATAAATATCGCCGCTATTCCGCGGCGAGCGCGTGCGGGGCCGAGGGCGAACGGAAGCGCGCGAGCAAATCCGCCTCTTTCGCCTTCGCGCGCTGGAGATTGGCTTCCTTAATGTGACCGAAGCCGCGGATCTCCAGCGGCAGCGCGGCGAGTTCGATTGCGGTCGCGTGGTTCTCCGGCGACAGCGCAGCGGCGATCTCGTCGAGGAGCGCTTCGTATTCGCCGACGAGGTGGCGCTCGGCGCGGCGCTCGGCGGTGCGTCCGAACGGGTCGAAGGCCGTGCCGCGCAAGCCGCGCAGCCGGGCGAGGAGCCGAAAGGCGCCCAGCATCCACGGGCCATATTGGCGCTTCTGTAGATGCCCGGTCGCGGGATCGCGCGGCGCGACGAGCGGCGGCGCCAGATGAAAGCGCAGCTGGTAGGGCCCCTCGAACTGGTCAGCCACCCGTTTGAGGAAATCGCTTTCGGTATAGAGCCGGGCAACCTCGTATTCGTCCTTATAGGCCATCACCTTGAAGAGCGCGCGGGCGGCCGCGTCGGTCAGTGCCGTGCCGTCACCAAGCCGCGCGGCCTCGGCCTCGCGGACCCGCTTAACCCGATCGTAATAGCGCCTGGCATAGGCGACGTTCTGGTACTCGCTTAAGAATTCGACGCGCCGCCCGACCAGTTCGTCGAGCGAATCCGACGCGCGGTGGCTCTCCGGCACCGCGCTCGCCGGCGTGGCGCGCGCCTCGACCGAGGCGCAGTCGAAGGCCGCACGGCGGCCCCAATGGAAGGCGCTGCGGTTGAAATTGACAGCGACGCCGTTCAATTCGATCGCGCGTTCGATCGCGTCAGAGGAGACCGGCACCAGACCTTGCTGATAGGCGTAGCCGAGCATGAACAGATTGGTGGCGATCGAATCGCCGAAGAGCCCGGTGGCGAGGCGCGTCGCCTCGACGAATTCCGCATCGCCCGTGCCGACAGCGGCGGCGATGCTGGCGCACAGGTCACGCCCGGGGAAGGCGAGATCAGGGTTGCGGGTGAAGTCGCCGGTGATCGTCTCGTGGCTGTTGACGATCGCGCGGCTGTGCCCGGGCTGGAGCTTGGAGAGCGCCTCGCCGCTCGCCGACACCACCAGGTCGCAGCCGAGGAGGAGCCGCGCGGCTCCGGCGGCGATCCGCACGGCGTGGATCGCATCGGGCCGCTCGGCGATGCGGACGTGGCTGTAGACCGCGCCGCCCTTCTGCGC
>JBARKH010000146.1:0-7801 GCA_049801295.1 Allostellaceae bacterium
CGGCAGGCCCGCGAGCTCGGCGGAGCCGACAAGGTCGAGCGCCAGCACCAGGGCGGCCGGCTCACCGTGCGCGAGCGCATCGGCCGTCTGGCCGATCCCGGGAGTTTTCACGAAATCGGCGCGATCGCCGGCCGGGCGCGCTATGACGAGGAGGGCCACCTCGCCGAGCTGGTGCCGTCGAACTGCGTGATGGGACGCGCCGAGATCGACGGGCGGCCGGTCGTCGTGGTCGGGGATGATTTCACGGTGCGCGGCGGCTCGGCCGACGCGACGATCCGGGAAAAGCCGTTGATGGCCGAGCAGATGGCGCACGACCTGCGCTTGCCGATCATCCGCATCATCGAGGGCTCGGGCGGCGGCGGCTCGGTCAAGACGATCGAGACGTCCGGCCGCGCCAATTTGCCCGGCCGGGTCGGCTCCAACCTGCCCTATTACTACACCACCGCCAATCTCGGCCAGGTCCCGGTCGTGGCGCTGGGCCTCGGGTCGGTCGCCGGGCTTGGCGCGGCGCGGATGGCGGCAAGCCATTATTCGATCATGACAAAAAACACCTCTGCCCTCTTTGTCGCGGGCCCTCCGGTGGTCAACGCGCTCGGGGCAAATCTCGACCGGTTCGAACTCGGCGGCTGGGAGATCCAGACCCGCTGCGGCGCGGTCGATGATGCGGTCGACAGCGAGGAGGAGGCCTTCGCCTGCACCCGCCGCTTCCTCTCCTACCTGCCGTCGTCAGTCTTCGAGGTCGCGCCGCGCACTGCGCCAACCGACGACCCCGAACGGCGTGAGGAATTCCTCTTCGAGGCGATCCCACGCGAACGCCGCCAAGTTTACAAGATGCGCCCGATCATCGAGGCGGTGGTCGACAGGGGCACCTTCTTCGAGATGGGGCGTCTGTTCGGCCGCCCGATCATCACCGGGCTCGCGCGCGTCGACGGGTTGCCGGTGGCGGTGATGGCGAGCGACCCGTTCTTCTATGCCGGATGCTGGACCGCCGACGCTTGCGACAAGATCATCCGCTTTGTCGACCTCGCCGAGACCTTTCACCTGCCGGTCCTGTATCTGTGCGACTGCCCGGGCTTTCATGTCGGGCTGGAGGCCGAGAAGGCCGCGACGATCAGGAAGGGCGTGCGCGCGATGGCCGCGGTCAACCAATCGAGCGTGCCCTGGTGCACCTTTCTGGTGCGCAACGTGTTCGGCGTCGCCGGCGCGGTCAATCAGCCTTCGGGGCGGTTTTCGATCCGCTATGCCTGGCTGTCGGGGCGGTGGGGCTCGTTGCCATTGGAAGGCGGCATCGAGGCCGCCTATCGCGCCGAGATCGAAGCGGCGCCCGACCCCGTCGCCAAACGCGCCGAAATCGAGGACCGGCTCGAAAAGCTGCGCTCGCCGTTTCGCACGGCCGAAGCCTTCTGGATCGAGGAGATCATCGATCCGCGCGACACCCGCAAGCTCGCCGTCGAATTCGCCCGCCTCGCCGAAAAGCTGCGCCAGCCCGGCGAGAGCAACTTCTGTATGCGGCCGTAATACGCAGAATTGGAACGCTTTCGGCATCCTCACAAGAGGGGAGCGTCCCGCCATAGTTGCATTAATAGGAGGTCGTTGCTTTGACTGAGACGCAGCCTAGCTTCGATACGCTTGAGGAGGCATTCTGGAAATGGGTTGACGAAAATTGTCCGGTTACATCAAAAAGCGGCCGGGGCAAGTGGGCAAGGGAAAATGATTTTTACTATCAAGGAATCCTTTGGACGCGCAATTCCTCTTCAAATAAATCTAACTCTAGAAAAACGGTTGTTCACTGGGCGACATCATTTCATTCGCAAAGCGGCCGAACCATTACGAATGGTGAATGGGAACCGAATCGCAGAAATGATCCTGATCGCAACTGGGGCCTCGGGCGAGAGTGACGGGTCTGACCGTGCCGATGTAAGAAAATCCCCGATGGGAAGGAATGTTCCGCGCCACCCGAGAGCCTTATAGTGCCGCGGCGAACGCCTGGATGAGGAGCACCCGATGCTGGAAGTCGAACACGCGGCCGATCTGAAAGCCTATGTGGGCAAGGAAATCGGGGTCAGCGACTGGTTCACGGTGACCCAGGAGCAAATCGACAAATTCGCCGATGCGACCGGCGACCACCAATGGATCCATGTCGATGTCGAGCGCGCCAAGCGCGAGATGCCAGGCGGCAAGACGATCGCCCATGGCTGGCTGACGCTGTCATTGGTGCCACGCCTCGCCTCGACGCTCTACCGGGTCAAACACCGCTCGCGCGGCCTCAATTACGGCGCCAACCGGGTGCGTTTTACGGGCATGGTGCCGGCGGGCTCGCGCATCCGGCTGCGCCTCACGATCAAATCGGTCGAGCCGGTCGATGGCGGGGGCACGCGGATCACCTCCGACGGCACGATGGAGGTCGAGGGCGGCCAGCGCCCGGTCCTCGTCGCCGAGACGATCGGCGTCAGCTACGAGTGAGGCGACCCCCGACGCGGTTCGCGGCTGAGGCCCCTTGCATCGAGGGCGGCGAGGTAGTCGGCCCAGCGCTTATCGTGCTCGAGGCCGAGCTGGTAGAAATAATCCCAGGAATAGATCCCGGTATCGTGCAGATCGTCGAACTTGATCCGCACCGCGTAATTGCCGACCGGTTCGAGATCGATGATGCCGACATGGGCGCGTTCGGCGACGATGATCTTCTCGCCCGGCCCGTGCCCCTGCACTTCCGCCGAGGGGCTCTCGACGCGCAGATATTCGGCCGGCAGGCTGAAGCGCTTGCCGTCGTCGAATTCGATATCGAGACATTTTTCGGCGCGTTTGAGCCGCAGCTCCACCGGCCAAGCTCCGCCATCGGTCACCGCGGCGCCGCCCGCTTCGCAGCCGTCTCGTCGCCAGTTTCCTCTGGGTGCAACGGGCGCGCCTCGTCGACCAGCATGATCGGGATGCCGTCGCGGATCGGATAGGCGAGCCCGGCCTCTTCGCTGATCAGCTCCTGCGCCGCGCGGTCATAGCGCAACGGCGCCTTGGTCAGCGGACAGACCAGGATCTCGAGAAGTTTCGGGTCGATTTCGGACTTGTCGTCCATCGCCATCTCCCGGTCGTCTCGGGCGCCATCAGTGGCGCGTGCCGCCATTGTCCTCGGTCGTCGGCTCGATCGCGGCCATTTCCACCAGCGTCGTCAACAGCCGCCCCCGCTCGTCGGGATCGGCGGCCTCGAGCAAGGCCTGCTTCTCGCTCGGCGCAAACGGACACGCCATCGCCAGCGAGGTGACCAGATACTCGCCCGGCGCCTTCTCGATCGCTTCGAAATCGGCCTGGATCTGCCGTGCTGCGAAATAGCTCTTGAGCCCGCGGATTAGGCGCTCGCGGTCATATCCGGGCTCGCCCGGCCGGTCGCGGTCATGCGCGAAGGGCTGCCAATCGGGGACCACTCGGCGATAGCCGTTGAGCAGCTGCAGTTCCTCGCGGATGCGGAAGCGCGACACGCCGGTCAGCGTCAGCAGGTAGCGCCCGTCATCGGTCTCGCTGAACTGGGTGATGCGCCCTGCGCAGCCGATCGGATAAACGGGCGGATTGAGGCCGCCGCCGCCCCGGTTATCGTCCTGCGGTTCGCTCGGCTGGATCATCCCGATAAGGCGCTCGCCGCCGAGCGCGTCGCGCGTCATCGCCAGGTAGCGCGGCTCGAAGATGTTGAGGGGCAGCCGTCCGCGGGGCAGCAGCAGCACCCCGCTCAACGGGAAGATCGGCAATATGTCCGGCAGCGTGATCGGCTCCCGCGTGCTCGGGCGGTCGCTCATGACGCGCCAATCTCCATCCCACCTGCCTCCATCACCGCCCCCTCACGAGAACATCAAGGACGACAGCCGGCGCCGGGCGCTCAAGGTCAGCGGGTCGGTCGCGCCCATGACCTCGAAGAACTTGACCAGCTGGCGCCGCGCCGCCTGTTCGTCCCAGGTCCGGTCGCGCTTGAACAGGGTCAACAGCTCGTCGATCGCGCTCTCGCGTTCGCCGGCGCCGAAGAGGGCGGTTGCCAGCTCGAAACGCGCCTCGTGATCGTCCGGATTCTGTTGGATCCGGGTGCGCAGCGTGCCGAGCGAGCCTTTCGCCTTCTGCGCCTGCTCGGCCAGTTCGAGTGCCGAGTGCGCCGCCGCGATCTCGGCATGCTTGGCGATCTCCTTGGGCGCGTCGCCCAGCAGCTTCTGCGCCTTATCGAGTTCGCCCCGCGCAATCAGCGTGCGCGCCAGCCCGGCGAGCGCCTCTGGGTTTTCCTTCTCGCGTTGCAGGATTTGCGAATAGAGCGCCGCGGCGCTGGCATGATCGCCCGCTTGCGCGGCTTCCTTGGCCATGATCATCGCCTGTTCGATCGGCGAAGGCCCGGCCGCCGTGCCGCCGAGGCGCTGGACGAACTGCTTGACCTGGCTTTCCGGCTGGGCGCCGACAAACCCGTCGACCGGCCTCCCCTCCTTGAAGGCATAGACCGCCGGGATCGACTGGATGCGCATCTGCTGCGCGATCTCGGGGTTCTCGTCGATGTTGAGCTTGACCATGCGCACCGCGCCATTGGCGGCGCGCACCACCTTTTCGAGGATCGGCCCCAATTGCTTGCAGGGCCCACACCACGGCGCCCAGAAATCGACGATGACCGGCTGTTCGAATGAGGCGTCGACGACCTCGGCCATGAAGTTCGCCGTGGTCACATCGGCGATGGGCGCCGCGGTAGGCCCGCCGCCGATCAAGGATTCATTCGCCATGCGGTCTTCTCCCCGGGGATGTCATGCAAAACATGGCGGTAGCAGCGCGCGATGGCAAGCGCCCCGCGGCATTGCAGCCGCCGCTTTCGTAGCCCCGCGCGTTTCAGCCCGCCGCGGCGGGCGCCACGGGATCGAGATCGACGATACGCGGCCGGTGCCCGCACCACGCGATAAAGCGCAACAGGTCGGCAGGCGCGATCGCGGTGGTCCGGGCGTTATCGAGCGGATGGTAGTTGAGCGGGTCGCAGCCGAGCATCGCCTGGTCGAGCACGATTTCCACCCGATGGACGGTCTCGTTGACGAGGGCAAAGGGCGTGACGCTGCCCGGCGTCACCCCGAGCACCTCGTAAAGCAGTTCGGCGGACCCAAACGACAAGCGCGGCGCGCCGAGCGCGTCGGCAAGGAGCTTCAGGTCGATACGCCGGTCCTCGAGCGCGACGACGAGCCACAGCCCGGCCTTCTTGTCCTTGAGGAAGAGGCTCTTGCAGTGGCCGCCCGGGAGCTGGCCGCGCAAGGCCGCCGCCTCGGCGACGGTGAAGACCGGCGGATGGTTGTAGGTGCGCTGTGCAACGCCGAGCGCCTCGAGCCGGGCGAACAGCTGATCGGGGGTGAACGGCGCCGCTGGCATGGCGCACACGATGCGGCCGTGCGGCGGCGGAGCGCAAGACCTTGCATCCCCCCTCCCCTGGTATGATATGGATCGGTCGGATGCGGGCGTAGCTCAGGGGTAGAGCACGACCTTGCCAAGGTCGGGGTCGTGGGTTCGAATCCCATCGCCCGCTCCAGGTTCGAACGGGCCAAAAGCCGCGGAAAGCCGCGGCTTTTCGCGTATACAGGGCGTCGCGACCGGGAGCGACAGAACCCCTGCGGAGGACCACGGTTACCGCTCGGTTACAAGGCGGTCGCACCGGAATTCCGGCTGTCGGCGTAGATCCCGATGATCCAGGGTTGACTTCCGGCTTCCGGAGCACTTCGTCGCCGCGCCCGGCGAAGGCTTCTGCGCTGACTCCCATACTGTGAGATACATCTTTCAGAGTTTGCTGGGTCTTGCTGCTGCCGCAAGCGCCCGACTAATGATCGTCACAATAGAGGAGATGTGTATTTGATCGAAACAGGAAAAGTAAGAAAATATAACGACTCGAACTATTATGAAATTGTGGGGCGTAAGTGCTAAGTGTTTAAATATCGATCCGACTTGGGACTGATCTTGGTGATTATTTACCTCGTCTTTGCTTCCGGAGACCTCCGCATTCGGACCCGTTCAACACCGGCCGTTCGGCACACTGTCGATCTTACGCGCGCCGTCCTCGCGCTCGGTGATGATGGCCATCTAACCGTCAGGACGCCAGGCAAGCGCCTCCCCGAAAGCGAGTTTGATAGCCAATACACCACTGCCGAAGCCATCGAGGAGATCCTACGCTGGACGACCCATTTCGAGACCGAGAAGGGCCTGGCGATGCTGGTGCGCCAGGTTCGGCGCGACGCCGAGCTGCCCGAGCGGGCTCGGAAGGAGCTCATTCGACGGATCGCCCCGATGCTGGTGGTCGGGGCGGTGGAATAGTCGTCGTTGCGGTGCGTCGGGCCCGCCCGGGCGCGATCGAAACCATCGAGCAGAAGGATTATGTCCAGGCCTGCCGCCCAATGAGTGAGAAAGGGCGGGCACCGAATGCCGAATGATCCCGTCGTCGATCGCGCGCTCGGTTGCCTTCTCGGACTCGCCGTCGGCGACGCGCTCGGCACGACACTCGAATTCGAGCGGCGCGATGTCCGGCCGCTGCTGACCGACTTGATCGGCGGCGGGCCATTCGGACTAAAGCCCGGCGAATGGACCGACGACACCAGCTTGGCGCTGTGCCTCGCCGATAGTCTGATCGCTTGCGGCGGCCTCGATCAGCGCGATCTGATGAGCCGCTTCGTCCGGTGGTGGCGCGAGGGCGAGAACTCGCACAACGGCCGCTGCTTTGATGTCGGCATCACGACGCGGCAGGCGCTCTCCCGCTTCGTCAGGACGGGCGATCCGGTGGCCGGATCGACCGACCCTAATGCGGCCGGCAACGGGTCGATCATGCGGCTAGCGCCCGTGGTGCTGCGCTGGGTCAACGAGCCGGCGCAGGCGATCACCCGCGGCAAGGGCGCAGAGCGTGACGACGCACGGCGCCTCGGCTGCGGTTGAGGGCAGCGCCTCGCTCGCCGAAATCCTCCTCGACGCAATCGCGACTGGGGACAAGCAAATGACGCTGCGGCCACGACGCAGCATCGAGCCGACAATTGGCGCAGTCGTGCAAGGCTCCTGGCGCGGCAAGGATCGCTCGGCGATCAGCTCGAGCGGCTATGTCGTCCACACCCTGGAGGCCGCGCTCTGGTGTGTCGACCAGGTCGGCGACTTTGCCGAGGCGGTGTTGCTGGCGGCGAACCTGGCCGACGATGCCGACACCGTAGCCGCCGTCACCGGACAAATCGCCGGGGCGCTGTGGGGCCGTAGCGACATCCCCCCGCATTGGCTCGATCGGCTCGCCTGGGGCGAGGAGATCGAAGCCTGGGGTCAGCTGCTGCTGGGCTGTACACTCGGAGGGAAACCTCACAAGTGAGCCACGAGGAGGCCCGCTATATGTGGAGAGCGGACGTTCCGGATTTGGGTGGCCGGTGACGCCTTAGCGCCGAGAGCGGCCGTTCGGCTTCTTGCGGATTAACGGGTCGGATCGGTGACATAGCGTCTGGCCGACCGACCGTCCTCAGCGCGGCGCCCCCAGCAAGGAATTGTGGTCGCCGTCCGGCGCGGCGGGAGGGCCGGTGGCGAGCAGCGTCTGGCCGGCGTGGGTTTGCTCGTTGCTCGCGATGGCGTCCGGCAAATTGCTCAGCGGGTCGATCGGGGTTGCCGTTCCGGCGTGCGGGCCGGCCGCGGCGATATCGGCGAAGGTCAGTAGCGGCGAGCCGCTCGCGGCCGGCGGGTCGGTGACCTGGGTTCCGCCGTGATTATCGGTGGCAAGGGTGAAGTTGCTCGTCGTGTATAGCCCGAGCAGCTTGAGGTGGATGGTATGCGTTCCGTCGGTGACGGTGAGCGTGCCGCT
>JBARKH010000147.1:0-7966 GCA_049801295.1 Allostellaceae bacterium
CCTCGGGGCCGGCCCCCGAGGCGAGGGCGGCGTCGCCCGCGACGATCGCGAGGCGGCGGCTACCCAATAGAATTTTCGCGGCGCGCTCGATGTCGCGCTCGTCGGCGACCGGCCGGTGCACCGGGATCGGCCGCGCTTCCTCTTCTATGACCGGCGGCTCGGCGGTCTGCCCCAATTCGATCACGTCGCCCTGCAGCCCGTTGAAGTCGAGATGGGTTGGGCGCGGCGTGTCGGCCAAGGCGGCGCGCCAGGCGTGACGCAAGAGGCGTGGCAGTTCGCTCGTGGAATAGACCGGGCTCGAGAATTTCGTTACGGCTGAAAACAGCGGCGCATGGGCGATCTCCTGATAGGAATTGCGGTGCTGGAACGAGGGTTCCTTGTGGCCGGTCAAGGCAATGACCGGGCTGCGGCCGAGCCAGGCATCCTGGAGGCCGGAAGCGAGGTTGGCGGCGCCGACCGACTGGGCCATGCACACCCCCGGCCGCCCGCTCACCCGGGCGTAGGCGTCGGCCATGTAAGCGGCGGCTTTTTCGGAATGCGCGAGGATCGGCTTCACCCCGAGATCGCCGAGATGGAGGAGCGTGCGGCGCATCACCGATTCGACGAAGAACACATGGCTCATGCCGGTCCCCGCCAAGGCCCGCGCCAGCCATTCCGCGCCGCTCATCGTGCCCTGGTCGCTCATCTCGTGTCCTCCCGGTGACCGCTACCGGCCGTTGTAGCCTAATGACCCGATACCGCCCAGCCCGCCGGGCAAATTCCCTACCGGCAGGGAAAATTTTTTCGGCAATGCCGCTAAGTACCTGGGTTTCCCCAATTTTCTCGGGATTTATGGTGCACAAGCAGGGAATTTTTCTGCATTGTGCAGGGAATTTTGTGGACCGTGCAGGGAATTTTCTCGGGCATTTAGAGAGATAACGCGATGCATCGATTAATGCGATATTCGTAATATTGCTATTGATATATAGGTGGGGGAGGCGCCGGCGACAACCGGCCAGCGCTTTTTCGGCCAAATCGCGGAGCGGTCGGCGCGATGGATGGCGCAGGCGTCGGCGCTGTCCCCTTGACGCTCAGCGGCGAGGGAGCCTACACAGCAGGGATAGGGCTTTTGTCGCTCGCATTTACTGAAGGAGAGGGCGGATGGCGCGGATCAAGCATATCGCGTTGGTGACCGACGACCCGGTGAAGACCGCCGAATTCTACAAGGAGCATTTCGGCCTGACCGAGCTCTATCGCCGGCCGACCGACACGGGCGAGAAGGGCGTGTGGCTGAGCGACGGCTACATCTATTTCGCGATCCTGAAGTACGGCACCGGCGACGCGCCGAAGCTCGGCCCGGGGCAGTCATCCGATTTGCGCGGCATCCACCACATCGGCTTCCAGGTCGACGACATCGTCAAGACCGAGCAAGAGCTCAAGGCGGCCGGTGTGCAGCCGGTGCCGATGGGCCCCCGCGAGCCACGCCATCGCGAGCCGATGGGCCCGCCGAGCGACTCCGTCAACCTCAAATACCTCGGCCCCGACGCGGTGCATTTCGACGTCCGTCAGCGCGGCTGGGACGAGTCGATCGAGCTCGGGATGGACCGCTACGAGCTGACCCCCGCCAAAGAGGCGGCGGAATAACCACGGCGTAAAGCCGGCGAGGATTCAGGCAGGCGGCGCGGTGGCCGCCCGCTGTCTTGCCTCGCGTTCGGCGATCGCGGCTTCGCGGTCGAGGAGGAGCTGGGCGCGCTCGTAAACCGGGACATCGATCATCCTGCCGTCGACGGTGACGGCGCCCACGCCCTCGGCCAAGGCCTTGTCATAGGCGGCGACGACCCGGCCGGCGTGGTCGACCTCGGCAGCGCTCGGGCGGAATTCCTCGTTCAATATCGCGACTTGGCTCGGATGGATGACGCTGGCGCCGATAAAGCCGAAGCGGCGCGAGCGGCGGATCGTTTCGCGGAACGCGTCGAGGTCGTGGAACTCGGCGATGGAGCCGATGAATCCCATCGGCATGATGCCAGCGGCGCGCGCGGCAAAGACCGCGGTCTGCTTGGGCATCGAGAGAGCTTCGGGCTCGGGCAAGATCCCGGCCGAGGTGGCGAAATCCTCGGCCCCGAGGTTGAGGGCGCAGAGCCGCGGATGGGCGCGGGCGATCTCGGCGATGCGAAAGAACGCCGCCGCGGTCTCGACCATCGCGATGAGCTGGGTCGTGCCTGCCTTCATGCCGCGCTCGGCCTCGACCTCGTCGACGATCTCGGCCAGCAGCCGGACATGCTCGGCGCTGTCGGTCTTGGGGAGCGCGAGCGCCAGAACCCCCGGCCCGACCGCCGCCTCGATGTCTCGCACCGCCATGCGCAGCGGCCGGTTGATGCGGACGACGACGTCGGCGCCGCCGCGCGAGACGATTGCCGCGGCCTCGGGGACAAGGGTGCGGGCGCGGTCCTTCTCGGAAAGGGCGACGCTGTCCTCGAGATCGAGGATGATCGCGTCCGCCCCGCGCCGGGCCGCGCCCTCGACGAAGCGGCGCTGCGTCACCGGCACGAACAACATCGAGCGCCACACCGGCAGGTCCTGGGTCATCGCTCTCGCCCTCTTTTGCTCATGGCATTGGCGCTGTGCGTCCTTCGAGACGCGCCCCTCCGGGCCGCTCCTCAGGATGAGGCGAATTTACGTGCGGCATTAAAGGCTTACTCATCCTGAGGAGGCCGCGAAGCGGCCGTCTCGAAGGACGCACGAGGCTCGCCCCTAGCCAAGCCCGATGACACCGTCGCGGGCCAGGCCTTCGAGCGTGACGCGGTCGATACCGAATTGGCCGAGGATCTCGGCGGTGTGCTCGCCGAGGGTCGGCGCCGGGCGGCGCAGATGGCCGGGTGTCTCGCTGAGGCGCGGGATGATGTTGTGCATCGTGAGGCGGCCCGTGTCCGCGTCGGGCACGTCGACGACAATCTCGCGCTGCAAGACATGCGGGTCGGCGAGAAACTGGTCGATGTCGTAGACCGGGGCGGCGGTGACTTCGGCGGCGGCGAAGGCGGCCATGTTTTCTTCGAGCGTGCGCGCCGCGATGAATTCGACGATCGGCGCCTCGCATTCTGCGGCGTTCCTCACCCGGTCGGTGTTGTTGCGAAAGCGCGGGTCGGTGATCACATCCTCGCGGCCGATCGCGCGGAAGAGGCGCTCGGCCATCGCCTGGATCGAGGCGGAGATCCCGATATAGCGGCCATCCTTGGTGCGGAAGACATTGCGTGGGGAAGTCGTCTCCGAGCGGCTGCCGGTGCGCGGGCGGATCTGGCCGGTGAGGTTATAGATCGGCGCTTCGGTGGCGATGAACGAGAACAGGGGATCGAGCAATGGAAGGTCGATGACCTGGCCCGCGCCGCCCTCGACCTCGACCCGGCGCAGCGCGACCATGACGGCAAATGCGCCGTAGAGCCCGGCCACCATGTCGGCGAGCGCGGTCGGCGGCAATACGGGCTCCCGATCGGCAAAGCCGGTGCGCGCGGCGTAGCCCGACATGCTCTCGACCAAGGTGCCGAAGCCGGGGCGGTCGCGGTAGGGGCCGTCCTGGCCCCAGCCCGAGACACGGACGATGACGAGGCGCGGGTTGCGGGCGTGCAGGACCGCCGGCCCGAGCCCGATTTTTTCGAGCGTGCCGGGGCGGAAATTCTCGATCAAGACTTCGCTCGATGCGGCCAGATCGAGGATCAACTCGCGGCCCCGCGCCTCGCGCAGCGAGAGGGCGACGCTCTTCTTGTTGCGGGCGTAGAGCTTCCAATGAACGCTGACGCCGTTTGATTGCCAGGCGCGCAGCGGGTCACCCTTGACGGGGTCCTCGATCTTCAAAACCTCGGCGCCGAAATCGGCGAGTTGCGAGGATACCGCGTTGCCGGCGACGAGCCGCGACAGGTCGATGACCCGGATGCCGTCGAGCGGGCAGGGGGCATCGGGCGCGAACGATTTCTGCGGCAGGCTCATCGGCGGGGTGTTCCGGAGCGCGTGGGGAGGCGCAGCTTAACGGCGGGCGTGGGCGATGGGAACCGGCTGTCCGACCGGGGGCTCAGAGGCGGGCGGGCCGCTGATCGAGGATCCAGCAGCCGGCGTCGCGCATCTGCGCGACACGCTCCTCCGGCACTCGATTGTCTCCGGGGGGCCGGCGAAACTGGAGGTGCTTGACATAGGCTCCGCTGCCGGGGATCACCGATCGCGGAAAGAGACGGTAGGGCAGCATCGCCAGGCGCAGCCCGAACGCCGGACACCGGCCCTCCAAGACGCCCTCAAAGCCGGTGAAGGGCCGCCCGCGCCAGTCGAGCTGATAGCTCTTGGCAGCGGCAACATCCCAAATCGTGCCCTCATCATACAGCAACTCGTTGATCACTGCCTGATCGGTCGTCGCCAGGACCTGGGCGGCGCGTGACCGCAGCGCGGCGAAAAACGCCCGGGTGCCGGCTCCCGCCTTGGCCCAGAACAAACCGGTGCAGAGGATAAATCCCCAGTGCGCCAAGACGCTTCTTGGGTGCAGGGTGCCCTGGGTCCAGACCAAATCGTATTTCGACTCAAGAAAGTATTCGTCGATCGGATTTTTGAACCATATGGCGTCGACATCGGACTGGATAATGTCGATTCCCTGATCGACCAGGAAAGCCCAGATCAGCAGCCGGTGCAGCCAAAACCCGAGCGCAGATCCGGCAAAATCGCAGCGCGCCGCGGGGATGCCGGCCCGCGCCAGACGGGCCGCCAGCGCGGCGTCGGTGGCGACGACGAGGAAGCGGCGGATCCCCAGCGCCTCGATGTAATACATCCAGTTGTCGAGCCAGTCGGCATAGGCGTCGGAAATGACGACGACCGGCAATGGACCCGCGCCTCCGATCTGGGCAACCACCGTCATCAAGGAGGCGCGGGCGGCATCGGACAGCGTCGGTTCCCCGGCATCCATCACGCGGTCTTCCGCGAATATCCGTAATGCCGGCTGAGCCGCGGCGACAACCCGACGATCTTTTCGATCACCTCGCTTGGCGGGGAAAGGGTTTCAAGTGTGCCGGTAATCGCGCCGCCTTTGATATTTCCCAATCCCCATCCTTTGCGATAGTTGTTTCTCAACCACGGTGATGCGTCACTATTAAATTTGCGGATATTCTCTAGCGTGCGCGAACATTCAAAATAGCTAGCACGGCATGGCCAGCCCAGGGATCCTATCGCCGGAACTAGACTCGGATCCCTTGCAACAAAATCTTCATATCTCAAGACGAGATCGACATTCAAGCAGCCGAACTCCTCGTCAAACCGGGAAATTTTCTCCTCGATCGACCCGAATGTATTGGCGTAAGGATAGTTGCCAAGGCTGGAATAGATGACCACAGGATTACGGATGAACAGGATTGTCTTATCGGGGACAAAGCTGGCGATATGGTCGGCGGCACGGTAAATCATCGTCGTTGTCGCCTTTGCGACAACCGGAAGATCAAGGCGCAGCGGCGGTGTTACGCAGCGGCTCCAGACGTCGATAATCGCCACCGAACCAGGCCGCTGGCCGAGGAAATAGCAGAACGTCGACGCTCCGCTCGATTCCATTGCGTAAACCAGCAGCCTCATCGCGCTCATCGTCGGGAGTCCAAACGCTCGTCACTCAAAACGAGGCCAAATCGCTGCCGCTCGCCGATTTCCACATCCCGCCGACGACGGCGCAATATCGCCATCCTCTCCGCCGCCAACCCCAATGTCGCAAACCGGCACGAGTGCGACGGTTCGCGCCACCCGCCCAACGAGAACATGGTCGGGCGGCGGGCTCTTGGGATCGGGCGGATCACGGCCGCTTTGCCGCGGACAGCCGCGAAAATCGCTGATGCAGCTCCCGACCTCGTTCCGAGGGAGGAAATACATAGATGTCAGAGATCTCCGATGTCTTGTCGGGTTTCCAGCTGGAGAGCCAGGCCGGCGAAGAATAGGTGGTTATGAACCGTATATTTCCACGTCCTCCACGGGTTTTGATCAGCTGTTCCATCAGCAGGTGCCCAGGGGATGCACGGTGATAGGTTTCATCGTAACCGATCACATGGATAAAGCAGATGTCGTTTATCGTAATGCATAGCATCGCGGAAATCGTGTGCCCGGATAATTGTAGAAGGTGAATTTCGCAATCGTTGCTCCGCTCTAGATAAGACATGAGATTGTGCAAGAATTCGGCGAATTTGGGATTGTTTTTGATGATCGCCGGATTTTCGCGCTTCCAGCCCGAAGCCTCCACCGCAGCCAATGCTTCGTAGGATGCGAGAAGCGCATCAGGTGTCTGCGCGCAGACAAAGCGCGCGTCTTCGGCGGCAAGCTTGTTGCGCGCGGTTCTGAGGTTCTGGCGGAAGCCCTTGGAAAGCCGTTTGAGCGGGTCATCACCCTGCCCACAGGAAATAAATTCAGCCCGTCCGGAGATTCCCCCGCGACGGGATATGGAGGGAAGCGCCGGGAGGTTTTGCATGGCGCGATTTGCGCAGGAATCGTCGAGCGCGCCGGCAAGGGCGAAGACATCCCAGGATGCATCGACGCTATTCAGATGATGGACGAATTCGGTAAGAACAGCGGCGCCGTCAACCGAATCGTCCAGGATCAGATCCCTAGCTGTCCGTGTTTCCCGGACGTTTGACAACAGTCGCAGTGCGTTCAAGGGGACGCCGTGCAGAGTCATGTCGGTCCTACGGAGGGGAGCCACTCCCACAAGCTCGCCGGAATCATAGATGGCGACGAACAAATAACTGCTGTCGCCGTATTTATCCAAGGTCTGAACCAGAGCGAGAAACCACTCCGGCGTATGGAAATGCCGCGCCGTCGTCATCCTTTTGGCGAGTTCCCGCCACGCCGGTGCCAGTTCGTTCAGTCCGCGCAGGTCACGGACAGCCTCAAATCTGAGCTGCGTCACCGGCGGCGCTGCTTGAGGACGACGACAGCGCCTTCTATCGGCTGCAGCTTGTAGAAGTCGTTGCGCATGCGACATCTCTCGAAGCGCAAAAGCTCCAGCCCGCCCCGGCATGCTTCCCTCAGCATGTGTTGCGGATTGTGGAGCGTCATCGCGCGCTGGCGCGGGCTGACGACAACCTCCTCCTCGCCGTCGTGAAGATCGATGGTGAAGACGAATAGGCCGTGGTCGATCAAGGCATGGCGGACCGCTGCGAAAAGCGGCCGCAGGTCATTGAGAAACACGCAAACGCCGGACGCGACGATCGCGCCATACCCTCGATGCGCCTCTAAAAACGACACGATTTCGGCGACGTGCAGCGCGTCGTACTGGCCGCCCTGTCGCGCTGCCTCGAGCATGTTGGCAGACAGATCGACGCCCTCGAGGCGTCGGGAAAATCCCTTGACGAGCGGGGCGCAAAGTCCTGTCCCGCAGCCAGCATCCAGGATCGGCGCATCGAGAATTCTGCCCTGCAAGGCCCATTCGAGCGACGCAGCGACGAGACCTGGCTCCCGAAAATCCATCCTCGCCATGCCAGCGGCCCAGGTCTGCCCGGTATGGCCCGCGAACATGCGCTGCACCTCGTCCGTCTGAGTCCAATACGGATCGGTGGCGCTCACGATGCGTGTTCGATCGCCGCAGTGACAACGATGCCTGGAATTGTAACGATCCCGGTGGCGACGTAGCTCAGCCGAGGCATTCGACAATATGAAAGTTTGCCGGGTAACCGTCAACCGCCGCTGCGGGGTCAGTGATTGCGATCGGAGCCGGCGATCGGCGGGGCGCGGGGGATACGCGGTGCGCCGTCCTCGGCAGGGCGCGCCCGGAAGATCGTCATCACATCCGCGCCGGCTGTTTCGCTCGAGAGGCGCTCGAAACCGGGCATCTCGGTCAGCCCGCCCTGGCCGAGTTCGCCGACTGCGGGGATCCCGCCGCCGCCGAGGAGGAGCGGTGCGTGAAACCACACCAGGCGATCAACCAGCGCAGCGCGCAGCAGCGCTGCGGCGAGGCGGCCGCCGCCCTCGACCAGGAGCCGGGTGAGGC
>JBARKH010000148.1:0-3010 GCA_049801295.1 Allostellaceae bacterium
GGGCGAGACCGCGCTCGGCGCGAAGCCGGGCGCCCTCGAAGAGACGCTGCCACGCTTCGTGCGAGGCTCCCGGCGCCGGCACCGCGAGGTCGAGTGCAAACCCCTCGCGATCGGGGAGGACAGCCGCGTTGCCGCCGACCGCGACCGCCACTTCAGCGCTCGAGCCGCTGATGTCGATGCCGATCGCGACACCCGGCGCATCGGGATCGGCCGGCGAGCCGTCCGGCTCCTCGATTTGAAACAGCTTCATCAGCCGCGATGCTCGGTGGCGCTGAAGCGGTGTTGCGTCGGTGCGTTGCGTGCTTCGAGACGCGCCCGATGGACGCTCCTCAGCATGAGGTAAGTTTTTGATGGCATTAAGTAAGATCCCTCATCCTGAGGAGGCCGCGCAGCGGCCGTCTCGAAGGACGGCCGGCGCTGATCCAGCCCAGTCCGCTAGACGTGGAAGGACTCACCGCAGCCGCAGCGGCCCTTCTCGTTCGGGTTGCGGAAGACGAAGCCGGTTTGGAGCTTCTCCTCGACGTAATCCATCTCGGTGCCGAGGATGAACATGACGGCCTTGGGGTCGACCAGGATCCGCACCCCCTTGTCCTCGACGACCTCATCGAATTTGCCCTGTTCGTCGGCATATTCGAGCGTGTAGCTGAGACCCGAGCAACCGCGGGCCCGCACGCCGACCCGCACCCCGAGCGAGGGTTTGCCGCGCCCGGCCAGCAGCGCCTGGATGCGCTCAGCAGCGGCATCGGTCACGATCAAAGCCTGCTTGCGCGCCATCATGTTCATCTCTCCCGGTGTCCGGTATATCGCCGGCATCGACCGTTCCGTCAATATATAGGCAATCCTATGTAGGGGGCGCGGCGCCTTCCGTCACCCTCCGATCGGCAGAGAGCCGCGTTGCGGCGGTGGCCAGTGCATCGACCGCGAAATCAACTTCGGCCGCCGTGGTGAAGCGACCAAGGCCGAGCCGGATCGACCCATTCGCCAGCGCGTCGGAGAGGCCGAGCGCGCGCAGCACGTAGGATGGCTCGACGGTCGCGGAGGTGCACGCCGACCCGGTCGACATCGCGACACTCGGGCAAGATTCGATCAGATCGGGCGCGCTAAGGCCGGGAAAGGACAGGTTCAGATTGCCCGGCAGGCGGCGCTCCGGATCGCCGTTGATCGTGAGCCCGCCAACTCGGCGCATCAGATTGCTTTGCACCCGGTCGCGCAGCCCACCGATGCGCGCCGCCTCGCCCGCCATCTCGGCGGCGGCGATCGACGCGGCGCGGCCAATGCCAACGCAGAGCGGGGTCGGGAGGGTGCCCGAACGCAGCCCGCGCTCCTGCCCGCCGCCATCGATCAGCGGCAGGAGGCGCACCCGCGGCCGGCGCCTGACATAAAGCGCGCCAACGCCCTTGGGCCCATACATCTTGTGGCCGGAAATCGACATCAGGTCGATCTTCATCGCCTCGACATCGAGCGCGATCTTGCCGGCGGCCTGGGCCGCGTCGGTGTGGAAGAGGATGCCCTTCGCCCGGCACAGCGCGCCCAGTTTGGCGAGCGGCTGGATGACACCGATCTCGTTGTGCGCCGCCATCACCGAGAGGAGGAGGGTGCGCTCGCTGAGTGCCGCTTCGAGGCGGTCGAGCGACACCAACCCGTTCGGCTCGACCGGCAGGTAGGTCGCACCAAAGCCCTCGCGCTCCAGCGCGGCGGTGCTTTCGAGCACGCATTTGTGCTCGGTGGTGAGGACGATGATCTCCTCGCGCGGCTGATGTCCGACGGTGGGATGGGCGCGGGCGAAATGCGCGACGCCCTTCAAGGCGAGGTTGTTGGCTTCGGTCGCGCCCGATGTGAAGACGATTTCGCGCGGGTCGGCGTTGACGAGGCGCGCGAGATCGGCGCGCGCTACTTCGATCGCCGCCGCGGCGTTCTTGCCGTAGACGTGGCTCTCGCTGTGCGGGTTGCCGAAATGCTCGGTGAAATAGGGCAGCATCGCCTCGAGGACGCGCGGATCGAGAGGCGTCGTCGCCTGATTGTCGAGGTAGATCGGCAGGCGGTTCGGGCGTTCGGTCACAGCGGGCGCGTTCATGCGGCTCTCCGCGAGCGCCGCCGGGAGAGCATGGTCCAGGCATCGAGGAAATGGCCGATATCGGCCTCTGCGGTGGACCAGCCGAGGCTTATACGGATAGTCGCATTGGCGATCTCAGGTGCGACCCCCATCGCCGCCAGCACATGGCTCGGGCCGACCTTGCCAGAGGAGCAGGCGGCGCCCGCCGAGACCATGACCCCATCGAGGTCGAGCGCGATCACCTGGGTTTCTGCTGCGATGCCGGGCAAGGCGAGCGACGTCGTGTTGGGCAGGCGGCCGACGCCGCTACCGATCACCATCGCGTCGGGGACCGCGGCAAGTGCTGCCGCTTCGAGCGCGTCGCGCAGCTGCCGAACCCGCTCGTACTCGGCGATCCCGGCGAGAGCGGCCTCGGCAGCCGCGGCGAAGCCGGCGATCCCCGGCAGGTTCTCGCTGCCGCCGCGCCGACCGTGTTCTTGGCTGCCGCGGATCATCGCGCTCGGCTCGACGTTGCCCGTCACCACGAGAGCGCCGATCCCGGGCGGGCCGCCGAGCTTGTGCGCCGAGAGGCTGGTCAGATCGGCGCCGATCCAGGCGGTGTCGAACGAGAGCTTGCCGGCGCCCTGCACCGCGTCGCAGTGGAAGAGGGCGCCATGCCGATGGGCGATCGCGGAAATCTTCGCGACGGGCTCGATGATCCCGGTCTCGTTGTTGGCGAGCAGGACCGAAACGATCGCCGGGCGCGGGTCCGCGGCAAGCTGATCGTTGAGCTGGGCGAGATCGACGATGCCCTCGCGGTCGACGGCGATCCGTTCGGCGCTCGGCACGGCCGCCAGCACAGAACTGTGCTCGACGGCGGAGACGAGGACGCGTTCGCGCTCGCTGCCGAGGAGCGCGAGGTGGTTGGCCTCGGTCGCGCCGCTGAGGAACACGACCCCCTCGGGCGCGGCGCCAATC
>JBARKH010000149.1:0-9816 GCA_049801295.1 Allostellaceae bacterium
CCGGTACACTCGGAACTCGTCAGCTTTGGCTCCGGCGACGGGGGGCGGGTCACGGTCCTGCGCGGCGGACCGGCAAGCCCCGAGCGCGGGCCCGATCCGGCACCGGAGACCCGCAGCGAAAAAATCAGCTTCGCCGATCCGCAGCAGCCGGCGGTGACGGTGGTGCGCGGCACGCCATCGAGCAATTGGTTCCCGGCGGAGCTGTTCAGCGCGGCCAATGGCGCCGAACTCGACCGCATTGCCTTCGCCGTCGACGGCGTCGAATCGCGCCATGGCGCGGACCTGCGCATGTGGCGGCCGGAGCCGGACGGGCCGCAGGGGCCGATGCAGGTCAGCGCCAAGGCGGCGTTCGATGTCGGCGGCGGCGACCGCTTCGATCTGCAGCAAAACCGGCTGCTCGGCCGAGCTTATCTGGCGCAGATGTTCCGCCGCTACGGCAACTGGCCGGACGCGCTGTCCGCGTATAACTGGGGTCCCGGCAATCTCGATCTGTGGATCGCCGGCGGGCGCCGCGCCAGTGGGCTGCCGTTCGATGTGGCCCGCTATGTCGCCCACGTGCTGCGCGATGCCGTGATGACGAGCGCCGCCCGGTAATTTCTTTCGCGGTTGCCGAGACACCAGGCGTAACCGTACATTTCAGCCGTGAAACACCGCGAGCCATACGGTCGGGGTTGAGGGATCGGTCCATTCGACCCGGTGGCGCCGGTGCGCGGCAATCGGGAGGCAATCACCCGGGCCGAGCAGGCGCTCCTCCGCCTCGTCGGCGAAGCGCAGGCGCGCAGCGCCGGCGAGCAGCAGCACCCATTCGTCCTGCGGCTGGTCGTACCAGAACGCCGGCGGGCTCGCCTGCCCGTGCGATACGATGCGTTCAATCCGAACCCCGGGCAGGGCGAGGAGCGTTTCGCTGGCCTCGCCCTCATGCGCGTCAGGCAGATCGCGCAACAGGTTCGCAGGACGCTTCACGGCGTCGCGGCCGCCAGCACTCCGGCGACGGCCCGGCGCCATCCGGCATGGCGTTCCTCGCGTTCAGATTCCGCCATCGCCGGGATGAAACTGCGCGCCGCCGACCAGCGCGCCATCATCGCAGCCGGCTCCGGGCAGAGGCCGCGACCGAGCCCGGCGACATAGGCCGCGCCCCAGGCGGTGGTCTCGAGCGAAGCCGGCCTCTCGACCCCAGCCGGCAAGATGTCGGCGAGGAACTGCATCGTCCACTCGTTCGCGGCCATCCCGCCATCGACGCGAATTTTGTCGATCGCGAGCCCGCAATCGCTGGTCATCGCGGCGACCAGGTCGCGCGTCTGGTAACCGACCGCTTCGAGCGTCGCCCGCGCGATCTCAGGCAGCCCGCACTCCGCTGTGAGGCCCAAGAGCGCCCCGCGCGCCGCGGGCGACCAGTAGGGCGCACCAAGCCCGGCGAAGGCCGGCACGAAATAGACGCGCTGGCGCGGGTCGGCGCGCTCGGCGAGGGCCTGCGTTTCGTCGGCTGCGGTCACGGCGTGCAGCCGGTCGCGCAGCCATTGCACCGCGGCCCCGGCGATGAAGATCGAGCCTTCGAGCGCGTAGGCGGTCTCGCCGCCGAGGCGGTAGGCAACGGTCGTCAGTAGACTGTGCTGCGAGCGGGCGGGCTCGTCGCCGGTGTGAATTAGCGCGAAGGCGCCGGTGCCGTAGGTCGATTTGACCATGCCCGGGTGAAAGCAGGCCTGGCCGATCAGCGCCGCCTGCTGGTCGCCGACCACCCCGGCGATCGGGATTGCGTCCCCGAAGAGCCCCTCATCGGTGGTGCCGAAATCGCCGTCGGTGTCGCGCGCTTCGGGCAGCAATGCGCGGGGGACGCCGAACGCGTTCAGAAGGTCGTCGGCCCAGGCGAAGCGCCGCAAATCGAACAGCATCGTGCGCGAGGCGTTGGTGACGTCAGTGGCGTGCAGCCGCCCGCCGGTCAGTCGCCACAGGAGGAAACTGTCGACCGTGCCGAAGAGGATCTCGCCCGCGCGGGCGCGCGCTCGCAACCCCGGCAGCGCGTCGAGCAGCCAGCTTATTTTTGACGCTGAAAAATAGGGGTCGATGACCAGGCCGGTCCGCGCGGCGACCATGTCGGCAAGGCCGGCGGCGCGCCAGCTTTCGCAAATCTCGGCGGTGCGCCGGTCCTGCCAGACGATCGCGTTGTGCAGCGGGCGTCCGGTGGCGCGCTCCCACAGCACGGTGGTTTCGCGCTGATTGGTGATGCCGATCGCAGCGATCGGCCGCCCATTGGCCGCCGCGATCGCCTCGCGGCAGGTCGCCACGACCGCCTGCCAGATCTCCTCCGGGTCGTGCTCGACCCAGCCCGGGCGCGGATAGATCTGGCGCAGCGGAACCCGCGCCGTGTGGCGCACCGCACCCTCAGCGTCGAACAGGATCGCGCGCGTGCTGGTCGTCCCCTGGTCGATCGCCAACAGGTAATCCGGCCCGCTCATCGCCTCAGTAGATCACGACGCTGCGGATCGATTCGCCGGCGTGCATCAGGTCGAAGCCCTGGTTGATGTCGGCGAGCGCGAGCTTGTGGGTGATCAGCTCGTCGATTCTGATCTTGCCTTCCATGTACCAGTCGACGATGCGCGGCACATCGGTGCGGCCGCGGGCGCCGCCGAAGGCGGTGCCTTTCCAGACCCGGCCGGTCACCAGCTGAAACGGCCGCGTGCTGATCTCCTGGCCCGAGGCGGCGACGCCGATGATGGTGCTCACCCCCCAGCCGCGATGCGTGCATTCCAAGGCTTGGCGCATCGCCTCGACATTGCCGATGCATTCGAAGCTGTAATCGGCGCCGCCCTTGGTCAGGTCAACGAGATAGGGCACGAGGTCGCCTGCAACCTCGCCCGGGTTGACGAAATGGGTCATGCCGAAGGCTTCGGCGAGCGCGCGGCGGCGCGGGTTGATGTCGACCCCGACGATCATGTCGGCGCCAACCATCCGGCAGCCCTGCACGACATTGAGGCCGATGCCGCCGAGCCCGAACACCACGACCCGGGCGCCCGCCTCGACCTTGGCGGTGTTGATGACCGCTCCGATCCCGGTGGTGACGCCGCATCCGATGTAGCAGACCTTGTCGAAGGGGGCATCCTCGCGGATTTTCGCGACCGCGATCTCGGGAAGCACGGTGAAATTCGCGAAGGTCGAGGTGCCCATGTAATGGTGGAGCGTTGTGCTCCCGAGCGCGAAGCGGCTGGTGCCGTCGGGCATGACGCCCCTCCCCTGCGTCGCGCGGATCGCGGTGCACAGATTGGTCTTGCGCGAGAGGCAGGATTCGCATTGTCGGCATTCGGGCGTATAGAGCGGGATAACGTGATCGCCCTTTTTGAGGCTCATAACCCCGGGCCCGACATCGACGACAATGCCGGCACCCTCATGGCCGAGGATCGCCGGGAAGAGCCCCTCGGGATCGGCGCCCGAAAGCGTGTAGGCGTCGGTATGGCAGATCCCGGTCGCCTTGATTTCGACCAGCACCTCGCCGGCTTTCGGCCCGTCGAGATGCACCGTCTCGATCGACAAGGGCTGGCCGGCTTTGTGGGCGACGGCAGCGCGCGTTTCCATGCGATATTCTCCCCTTAGCGCGGGCGTTGCCGCTAACGCGGCAGTATAGCGCGATGAGGCAACATGGGAGGGCAGCTTTAGGCCTGATTCTCCGTGACCGGCCGGGTCGCCGCCGTCGCGGGGCTACGGGCCGCCGAGCCGTCGGGAAACACGGTGCGGATCATACTGTCGAGGAAGCCGAAGAAGCTGTAGCTGGCGTAGCCGGCGAGGAAACCGAGGCCGCTTGCGGTCAGGGTCAGCTGGCTGGCGACGGCGCCCGCGCCCTGCACCGGCACCGAGGACGGGCTGAGGAACAGCCCGACCGCGATCCCGGCGACCAGCCCCGTCGGGATGCCGGTCCTCATCCGCACCAGGTCGCGCGGCGCCAGTTCGCTGGCGCCGATCCGGGTGAGGATTGCGCGAAACGCGCCGATCAAGGTCCCAAGCAAGGCAAACATCATCGGCAGGACATAGCTGGTGAACACCGACATAAGGGAGGTCGCCTTCTGCCAGTAGGTCGCGTTCGCCTTGGCGTAACACGACACCTTTTCCGGGGAGACTGGAGCTGCCGCTCGGTCGGACTGCACGTCCCCGGACTGCCCCGCTGATGCACAATCCGAGCCGACGCCCGGGACGACAGCGCTACCGGACAACAGCCAGTGCCAGCACCAGACATGCAGCGCCTTGGTGGAGTGCATTCCTTCACAGCGAAACACGCTCTGCACCTCATTACCTGCGGTTTCTCCCAGCCATTTCAGGTAATTATATCTTCGGCAAGCGAACTGCTTTGTGGTCGCATCGTTGCCTGCTTTGGCATCCGCGCCGGTCTTGGCGGGGTCAGCCGTCCCACCCTGCTCGCC
Source organism: Allostellaceae bacterium (assembly GCA_049801295.1). Classification (GTDB taxonomy): domain Bacteria; phylum Pseudomonadota; class Alphaproteobacteria; order ATCC43930; family CGMCC-115725; genus DATARH01. The sequence continues at coordinate 4,407 of JBARKH010000149.1, forward strand.
GGCGATGCCAAACTTGCAATGAATCAGATCCGGATTGTCCTTAAGCTCCGATACGGTGCTCTTCCAATCCTGATCAAGCCGATCGAGAGCAGCGCGGCCAAGGCCGACATCCCAATAGGCGAGGGCCGTCAGAGACAGCCAAAGCAATGTGAACCAAGCCAGCCCGTCGCGCCAGCGGTGAAACTTGCGGGCATGGGCCTGCAACCCCGGAAAGGTTCGTTGCGCGAGATCGACGCGCGTGTCGTGACGCCGCCCCGCGTTTTTGTTGTGCAGCTTGTCCGTGCCGCGGAACAATCGGCGAAGGCGCGACCAGATCGATCTGCCCGATTCCGCGTCGATGAACATCGTTGTGTAAGCGATCGTCAGCCCGCGGGCCGGCGATGCCAGCGCGCTAAGCCGATCTTTCGCCATCAGCAGGATCGCCGCGTTCTGCGCGTTGATGACGGGGCCGTCATCGGGAGGATAGCGCATCTGGGTGATGCGCCTGATCACCTCGGCGGAGCTCATCGTCCGGCCCGACTCCCCCGGTTCGGGCATCGACAAGTTACTCAGCGAGCGGTCCGCCCGCCCCGAGACGAAGTCGATCAGCAGGTGAACCTCATTGAGGTCCTGCTTGAAGATCAGCTCGTCGAGCAGTTTTTTGTCGTCGCTCGGCTCTTCCGGCGGCGGCCCGACTACCTCGCCAGCATTGCTCATCGGATCCTCCCTGCCGGACGTTTTGTTATTAGCAATTAGTCCGTGACTGCCATTCTACACTCCGTTTTGCCGTAATCCACCGACAGCAGGGTGGCTGGACACCATATCCACATGCGGCACGCCGTAATCGTCGTAGAGCGGGGAGGTCGCTCGGAAGCCGAGGCTCTCGTAAAACGGCACGAGATGGGCCTGAGCGCTCAACGTCATCGCGCAATCCGCGTAATCCTGGCGGCAGTGGGCGAGGGCTTGCGCCATCAATAGGCGGGCGAGCCCGTGGCGGCGCAGCGGCGCGGTGACCGCGACCCTCCCGATCGCGACGCGCTTTTCGTCGGGATAGGGAATCACCCGCAGATAGCCGGCGAGTTCGCCATCGACCCGCAGCAGCAGGTGTTCCGCGCGCTCGTCGAGGCCGTCGAGGTCGGGATAGGGCGAGCGCTGCTCGACAACAAAGTTCCCCTGGCGAAGGCGCAGCACGTCATAGAGCAGCGCGCTGGAAAATTCGTCGAAGCGATACCATTGCAGCGTTGCCCGGTCGCCAATCTCCACGCCGTCCTCCGCACTTTTCGATCTATAGTCGCCGCTCGCGATCCTGCCGCGATGGAGGCCCCAATGGAACCGCGCGATTATGGCCCGTTTCCCTATGTGCCGATCAACGACCGGCCCAAGCTCACCTGGCCGAACGGCGCCCGGCTCGCGGTGTGGATCGTCCCCAATATCGAATACTTTCCGCTCAGTATTGGGATTCCCGGCAGCCCCTACGACACCCGCGTGCCGGCGGCCCCCACGGTGCGCGCCTGGGCGCAGCGCGACTACGGCAACAGGGTCGGCATCTGGCGGATCATGGAGGTGATGGAAAAGCGCGGCATCCGCGGCTGTGCCAACCTCAACAGCGACATCTGCGACCATCACCCGCAGATCGTGAAGGCGGCGGTCGAGCTCGGCTGGGAGATCCTCGGACACAACGAGACCAATTCGCGTTGGCTCAACCAGATGGAGCCGGAGGAGGAGCGCCAGTCGATCGCGCGGACCTTGGCGAAGATCGCCGCGCTCAGCGGCAAGAAACCCGTCGGCTGGCTCGGCTCCGGGCTCGCCGAGACCTGGCACACGCTCGATTATCTGATCGAGGAGGGCTGCCTCTATGTCGCCGATTGGGTCAATGACGACCAGCCCTATCTGATGGATGTGGCTGGCCGGCGCCTCGTTTCGATCCCCTATTCCTACGAGATCAACGATTCACCCTTCCTCCATACCAGGAACGGCACGATCGATCAGTTCGTCGCGGCGATAAAGCGCCAGTTCGATACGCTCTATGCCGAGGGCGCGCACTCGGGGCGGGTCATGGCGATCTGCCTCCATCCCTATCTGATCGGGGTGCCGCACCGCATTTCAGGGCTCGCCGAGGCGCTCGACTACATCGCTGCGCATGACGGCGTCTGGTTCGCCACCGGCGAGGAGATCGTGCGCGCCTGGCTCCAATCGGGCGCGACCTTCTGAGGGAGCGGGCTGGTCCGCAAAAATATCGGAGACGCCATGCAGACCATCGCTCTCAACGGCCGCTCATACCGCCTCCCCGCGCGGCCGACCGTGGTGATCTGCGCCGATGGCTGCGATCCCGCCTATCTCGAAGCCGGGCTGGATGCCGGGGTGTTGCCGACGATCGCGCGCTGGCGCGCCGCCGGGTTTTACGCGCTGGCCGATGCCGCAATGCCGACCTTCACGAACCCCAACAACCTCTCGATCGTCACCGGCGCGCCGCCCGCGGTGCATGGCATCTCAGGCAATTTCGCGCTCGACCGCGCGAGCGGTGCCGAAATCATGATGAACGACCCCAAGATGGTGCGCGGCGAGACGATCCTCGCGCTGATGTCGCGGGCCGGGGTACCCACCGCGGCGATCACCGCCAAAGACAAATTGCGCCGCATGCTCGGCCGCGGCCTCGATATCGGACTTAACGGCATCTGCTTCTCGTCCGAACAAGCCGAGCGCTGCAATTTGCCTGAGCACGGCATCGAAGGCGTCGAGGCGCTGGTCGGGCGCGCCACACCCGACATGTATTCGGCCGATCTCTCGCTCTTCGTGCTCGACGCCGGCATCCGCCTGGTCGAAGAGGACCGCGCGCGGCTCCTCTATCTGTCGCTGTCCGATTACGTGCAGCACGGCCACGCCCCCGGCGAACCCGAGGCACTGGCGTTTCATCGCGCCTTCGACGACCGTCTCGCGCGGCTCGAAGAATTGGGCTGCGTCGTTGGCGTCACCGCCGACCACGGCATGAACGACAAGGCGCTGCCCGACGGGCGCCCGCATGTGCTGTTCCTCGAAGACCTTCTCAACGCGCAGTTCGGCGCGGGCGCGGTGCGCGTAATCTGCCCCATCACCGACCCGTTCGTGCGCCATCACGGCGCACTCGGCTCGTTCGTACGGGTTTACCGCAAGACGGACGTACCGCCCGCGGCTCTCGCGCAGGCGGTGCGCGCGCTCCCCGGCATCGATGCGGTGCTGACCCGCGACGAGGCCGCCGCGCGGTACGAGCTGCCTTGGGATCGCGAGGCAGATCTGGTGGTGACCGGCGACCGCAACACTGTGATCGGCGCGAGTACGGCCGAGCATGATCTCTCGGCGCTCGCCGGGCATCGGCTGCGCTCGCATGGCGGGGCATCGGAGCAGACCGTGCCGTTCCTCTTGTCGCACAAGCTGACCCAAGATTACCGTGGTGCGGCAGAGTCCAGACGCCTGCGCAATTTCGACATCTTCGAGTTTGCGCTGAACGGCGCGGCGAACTGAACGGGGTGGCGCCATGATCCGGAACAGCCCGAGAGTTGTGATCGTGATCTGCGACTCTCTGCGCAGGGACCTGATCGAGCCCGCCGTGACGCCGTTTCTCGTCGAACTGTCCGAGCGCGCGGCCCGCTTTACCTCGCATCGCAGCGTCTTCCCGTCGACGACCCGGGCGAGCGCGGCCTCGATCGCGACCGGTTGCCACCCGGCGCGTCATGGCCTCCTCGGCAACACGATGGCACTCGACGAAGGCGAGGGCCTCATCTGCCGTTCGGCCGGTCACCCCGATTTCCCCGACCGGCTGCGCCGTGCGACCGGCCGCACCCTGCAGGTGCCGACGCTCGCCGAGCGGCTCCGCCGGCACGGCGAGGTTTCGATCTCCTGCGCCAATGTCTCGCCCGGCGCGGCCTATTTCCAGGATCCGGACGGGCATGGCTTTGTCTATCACGCGGCCGGCAGCTATGGGCCGGGGCGCCGGCCGATCGATGACCCCCCCAGCGCTGCGCTCACCAAAGGGCTGGCCGGCGACCGCGCGATGACCGAGCGGTTCTGCACCGAGATCCTCGAGGAGCGCGCCCCTTCCCTCGCCATCATGTGGCTGTCGGAGCCGGACTATACCGGCCATCACGCGCCGCTCGGCTCGCCCTATCACCGACGCGCGATCGCCGGGGCCGACCAATGCGCACGTCAGGTTTTCGAGACGGTGCGCCGGCTCGATCCCCGCGGCAACGACATCCTGTTCGTCGCCGGCTCCGACCACGGCATGGAGACGGTCGCGGACGCGATCGATCTCGATGGACTCTTGATCGCAGCGGGACTGAAAGAGGGACCTGGGTCGCGCGATGTCGTCGTCGCCCCGAACGGCACCGCGGCGACGCTCTATTTCGCCGAGCCCGAAAGCGATCTGGTACAGCGCGCCGCGCGCTTCCTCGCGGCGGAGAACTGGGCCGGCGAGGTGTTCGCCGGCGACCGGCTCAGAGCGGTGGGGCTGCCGACCGACAGCGCGATGCGGGTCGCGGTAACGCTCGCCGGCGAGGACAAGCCCAACCCGCACGGGGTGCGCGGCTACTGCCCGATCGTGCAGGACCCCGCCGACAGCGAGAGCAAGATCGGTTTCGGCCAGCATGGCGGGCTTGGCCCCAACGAGCAGCGGCCGTTTCTGATGATCGAGGGCGGCGGGTTCGCCCCCGGGCTGCGTCATCAGCCGACTTCGCTCGTCGACATCGCGCCCACCGTGCTGCGCCACCTCCACCTGGACCACGACGACATGGACGGAGGCGCGTTGCCGCGTGAACTCCGCTGATGTCGGCGAGTCGGAATCGCGGGCGTCCCACCCGCCCCCTCCCTAACCCTCCCCCGCTTGCGGGGGAGGGAAGGGTGGGGGCAAAGCGGGCGAGACGCCCGCGGTCCGAGGAAGCGCTAACCGGCAGCGTCGCGGAGGTGTTTCGCATCTTTCTGCGCCTCGGGCTGACGAGCTTCGGCGGGCCGGTCGCCCATCTCGGCTATTACCGCGCCGAATTCGTCGAGCGCCGCAAATGGCTCGACGAAGGGGCCTTTGCCGACATCGTCGCGCTCTGCCAGTTCCTGCCCGGCCCGGCATCGAGCCAGGTGGGCATGAGCATCGGCATCCTGCGCGCCGGTCTGCCGGGGGCGCTCGCCGCCTGGGTCGGGTTCACGATGCCCTCGGCGATCGCGATGATCCTCTTCGGCTACGGGGTGACCCGGTTCGGCGATCTGTCGCACGCCGCCTGGCTGCACGGCCTCAAGATCGTCGCCGTCGCGGTGGTGGCGCAGGCGGTATGGGGGATGGCGCGGAGCCTCTGCCCGGATAAGGAGCGGGCCAGCGTCGCGGTCGGCGCGGCGATCCTGGCTCTCTGGGTACCATCGGCAATGGGGCAGGTCGGCGCGATCGCCGCCGGCGGGCTGATCGGCTGGGGGT
>JBARKH010000150.1:0-2347 GCA_049801295.1 Allostellaceae bacterium
GCTCCACCAGCCTGAAGTTCGCCGCTTATGCGGTGGACGCGTCCCGGTCGCTGCCTCTGCTCTGCCGCGGGGAGATCGAGAGTATGGAAAGCGATCCGCATTTTGTCGTCACGAACGCGGCCGGCAAGCAATTGGGCGTGCATGAATGGGGTGAAGACCACGCGATCGACCACAAAACAGCGCTGCACTTCGTCATCACTTGGCTGGAAGCCAATCTGGGTGACAGGAAGATTATAGCCGCCGGCCACCGTATCGTACTCGGCGGCACCCGCTTCGAGGCACCGGTGAGGATCGAGGGCGACGTGCTGGATTATCTCGACTCGCTTGTGATTATGGAACCGTCGCACCAGCCCTACAACGTGCTGGGAGCCCGCGCGCTGGCTGAAGCGTTCCCCGGCCTGCCGCAGGTGGCTTGTTTCGACAGCTCGTTCCATCGGACGATGCCGGAGGTGGCGCAGATCTACGCGCTGCCCCAGGACGTGCGCGATGCCGGTGTGCGGCACTGGGGCTACCACGGCATTTCCTACGACTACATCAGCCGGCAGGTGCCGAAGTTCGCACCGCAGGCGCGGCGGGTAATCGCCGCGCATCTCGGCGGCGGGACCAGCATGTGCGCCATGCTGAACGGACGCAGTGTCGAAACCACGATGGGCTTCGGCGCCGTTTCCGGCCTGCCCATGGCGACGCGCTCGGGCGACGTGCCGCTCGGCGCGCTGTTCTATCTGCTACGTCGCAAGTTGTTCGACGACGCGTCGCTGGAGAAGATGCTGTACGAGCGATCTGGCCTGCTCGGCCTATCCGGCATCAGCGACGACATGCGGGTGTTGCAGGAGAGCACGGATCCGCATGCGGTCGTGGCGGTGGAGTATTTCGTATACGCGATGACCAAGTATGCCGGCGCCTACGCGGCCGTGCTCGGTGGGCTGGACGCCTTCGTGTTCACCGCCGGCATCGGCGAGCACTCCGTCCCGGTCCGCGCGGCGCTGTGCGCCAAGCTGGCGTGGCTCGGCGTGAAGCTGGACAAGCAGGCGAACACGTCCGGCGGACCGCGCATTTCCGCCCCGGACAGCGACGTGTCGGTCTGGGTCATCCCCACCAACGAGGAACTGATGATCGCGGAGCACACGCGGGCGCTCGTTCGCCCTTCGCTGCAGTGACAGAAGGAACACCCGCCATGAAACCCAATGCCGCCCAGCCCAAGACTCCCGAATCGAAGCCGGGATCGAAACCCAACGCGAAGGACGATTTGAAATCGCTTCCCCTGGCGGAGGTGGAGAAAAAATTGGGGTCGTCGCCCGACGGCCTTACTCAAACCGAGGCGCAGAAGCGGCTGACCCAATATGGGCCGAACGAGATTGAAGAAAAGAAGACCAATGAGCTCCTGAAATTCCTCAGTTATTTCTGGGGTCCGATCCCGTGGATGATCGAGGTCGCGGTGATCCTGTCGGCGGTGGACCGACATTGGCCGGACTTTGGCATCATTCTTGTTTTGCTTCTGGCCAACGCGGTCGTCGGGTTCTGGGAAGAACACGAGGCGGGTAACGCCATCGCTGCCCTAAAGGCCACGCTGGCGATCAAAGCCCGGGTGAAACGCGACGGGAAGTGGGTCACCCCGCCGGCGCGTGAACTGGTGCCGGGCGACATCATCCGCGTCCGTCTGGGCGACATCGTACCGGCGGATGCGCGCCTACTGGAAGGCGACCCGGTCGAGGTGGATCAGTCCGCGCTGACGGGAGAGTCGCTGCCGGCCACGCGCAAATCCGGCGAGGCAATATTTTCCGGCTCGATCATTCGTCAGGGCGAGGTCGGTGCACTGGTCTATGCCACGGGTGCGAACACCTACTTCGGCAAGACCGCCGAGCTGGTGCAGGGGGCGAAGACCGTCAGCCACTTTCAACGCGCGGTGCTCAAGATCGGCAATTACCTGATCATCCTCGCGGTGGTCATGGTGTCGGCGATTGTTGCCGTCGCAATCTTCCGCGGCGATCCGATCCTCACCACGTTGCAGTTCGCCTTGGTGCTGACTGTAGCTGCGATTCCCGTGGCGATGCCCACGGTGCTGTCGGTGACGATGGCGGTCGGTGCGCGCTTGCTCGCGAGGAAAAAGGCGATTGTCACCCGGTTGGTGGCGATCGAGGAATTGGCGGGCGTGGACGTGCTGTGCGCCGACAAGACCGGCACCCTGACCCAGAACAAGCTGACGCTAGGCGATCCATTCAGCGTGAACAAAATTACCGCCGAGCAGGTGATCCTCAATGCTGCGCTGGCGTCGCGCGCGGACAATAACGACACCATCGATCTGGCTGTTCTGGGCGGCCTGAAAAACGATCAGGCCTTGAAAGGCTAC
>JBARKH010000151.1:0-17642 GCA_049801295.1 Allostellaceae bacterium
CTACCGCCCGGGTCCTGCGCCGTGGCTCGCGCCGGCTGCTCGCCGCCGCGACGGCCTCCGACGAGGCAACCTTGCGCGGGGTGCTGCGCGAGATTCTCCCCAACGTCATGCTCGACGTGGCGATGAAGCCGCCGAACTGACAAGCGACTGAGGTAAACTGCGACCGCCCGAGCCACCCGGGCCCGCTTCTCGGGCTTGCCGCGCCGGGCGGTTTGAGGCGAAACTCTCAACCGACGACAACGCCTTTCCGGAACGGGAGATCGAGCCATGCTGTCGCGCCGTGCCCTGCTCATTCACCTGCCCGCCGCCGCGCTCATTGCGAGTTCGGGCTTCCCCGTGCTCGCCGCCGACAAGACCATCACGATCGGAATCAACCTGCCGCTGACCGGCGCCGATGCACACGACGCCGAGCTGATCAAGGATGGCGCGATGCTGGCCCTCGACGAGGCCAACGCCACCGGCGGCGTCGCCGGCTACAAAATCAACGTGATGGTGCTCGATGACGGCACCGCGACCGCCGGACAGTATGACCCGGCGCAGGCGGCGACCAACGCGCGCAAGATGGTGTCCGATTCGAGCGTCGTCGCCGCGATCGGGCCGCAGATGAGCGGTTCGGGGAAGGCCATGTCGCCGATCCTCAGCCAAGGCAATCTAGCGATCATCACCCCGTCCTCGACTAACCCCGACATCACCGACCCCAAATTCGCCGGCCAATACCGGCCCGGCGGCAAGGCGATCTATTTCCGCACGGTGACGACGGACGCGTTCCAAGGCCCCAACATGGCCAACTACTTCGTCGACACGCTGAAGGTCAAATCGGTCTATGTGCTCGACGACAGCGGCGCTTATGGGGTCGGCATCGCCGACGCGTTTCAGAAACAGGCCGAGAAGCGCGGCATCAAGGTCATGGGCCGCGATCAGCTCAACCCGAAGGAGGCCGACTACACGACAATCCTCACCAAGATCAAATCGTTGAACCCCGATGCGCTCTATTACGGCGGGGTGGCCCAGGCCGGGGTCAAGGTGGTCAAGCAGTCCTACGACATCATGCCCAAGATGATCAAGTCGGGCGGCGACGGGGTCTATGGCGCCGAGATCCTCAAAGGCGGCGGGTTCCCCGCGGCCGAGGGCTGGTACGCCACGATCGCTGCACCCAACGTGCTCGAAAATCCCGACGCCAAGCCCTGGGTCGAAAAGTTCGCCAAGAAATACAACCTGCAGCCCGAGAACTACTCGATCACCGCCTATGACGCGGCTCTCGTCATCCTCGACGCGGTCAAGCGCGTCGCCGCCTCAGGCAAGGAGGTCAACCGCGCCACTGTGCGCGACGCAATCCAGGAGTCGCGCGTCAAGACGCTGCAAGGCGAGGTCAGCTTCGACCAGAACGGCGACGTCACTAGCAAGGTGATCAGCGTCTTCCAGATCAAAAAGGACGACAAGCAGCCGCTCGATAGCGTCCTCCATCAGTACAAGTATATGGGCGTCGCGCCGGCAAGCTCGTAAGCCGGTCCATCATCATAAGTTGTCCTGGTAATCGTGCCCCTCACCCTCCCGCGCCGCGGGTTCCAACCCTCTCCCCGCAAGCCGCGAGAGGGCTGGGGTGAGGGGCTGATGGGGTCTGCCGCATGACCATCGACCCCGTCCTCATCCAGCAGGTGATCAACGGCCTCAGCCTCGGCGCGATGTATGCGCTCCTGGCGCTTGGCTTCACCCTCGTTTACGGCATCCTGGAGCTGATCAATTTCGCCCATTTCAACGTCTTCATGGTCAGCTCGTTTATCGGGATGTGGGCGCTCCAATTGCTCGGGCTATCGGGGCAGAGCACGGTCCTGACCGGCATGGCCCTCGCTGGAACCCTCGTATTCGCCTTTGTCATCACGATGCTCTCCGCGGGGATCCTCGGCGTCGTCATCGAGCGCATCGCGCTTCGCCCGTTGCGCGGGGTGCGCGGCACCGCGGCGATGATCACGACAATCGGCGTCTCCTATATCCTCTTCAACATCATCCTGTTGACCGTCGGCGCCTCCTCGATGAATTACCCGAACCCGCTGCCGAGCGTGCGCTGGGAGATCGCCGGCGCGATATTGCAGCTGCGCGAGGTTCTGATCTGGTCGATTACACTGGCGCTGATGGTAGGGCTGCACCTTTTCGTCAGCCGTACGCGGCTCGGCAAGGCGATGCGCGCGACCGCGCAGGATGCCGAGGCGGCGCGCATGATGGGGGTCGATGTCGACCGGGTCATCGTCACGGCGTTTTTTCTGGGGTCCGCGCTGGCCGGCGCCGCAGCCTTGATTTTCGGCCTCTATTACAATTTCACCAGCTTCATCATCGGCTATACCGCAGGCCTCCGGGCATTCACGGCGGCGGTGCTGGGTGGCATCGGCAGCGTCACCGGCGCGATGGTCGGGGGCGTGTTGATCGGATTGATCGAGAGCCTCGGGGGCCAATTCCTGGCGGTGCGCTGGACCGATGTGATCATCTTTTCGATCCTCGTCCTGGTGCTGGTCTTCGTCCCCAATGGCCTCTTCGGCCGGGCAACGGCGACCCGCTCGTGACAGGCCGCGCCTATGACGTGACGCCTAGCTGAGATGCCCGCACTCAAGTTGGGCATGATGGGCGAATCGTTCTCCTGGATCCGCCGCGCGTCGCCGATTGCGTGGATCGCGCCGCATCTGCGCTCGCGCGTTCTCGTTGCCACCGTGTTTGCGCTGGCGCTGCTGTTTCCGATTGTGCACCGGAACGATGCCGACATCGATTCGGCGGCCAATGCGCTGACCTACGCCGCACTGGCGCTCGGGCTCAACATCGTCGTCGGGCTGGCCGGGCTCCTCGACCTCGGCTATGCGGCATTTTTCGCGATCGGCGCCTATGCTTACGGTATCGCCGCCTCGTGGCAGGTGACCCCGGAATGGTCGAGCTTTTGGGATACCTTCCAGTGGCTGGGCCTCGTTGCGCGCTTTCACGAGACGGGTGGCGACGTCGTGCATTTCCAGGTGTCGTTCTGGCTGATGATGCCGGCCGCCGCGGCGCTGACCGCGTTTTTCGGGGTGCTGTTCGGTGCCCCGACCTTGCGCCTCAAGGGTGACTATCTGGCGATCGTCACCCTCGGCTTTGGCGAGATCGTGCCGATCGTCGTGCGCAACACGCCAAGCCTCACCAATGGCGCCATGGGCCTCAATGGGGTGATGGCGCCGCAGCTCTTTGGCTGGAGCTTCGGGGTCGACGCGACGCCCTATTACTATGTCGGGCTCCTACTTGTCGCGTTCCTGATCCTCACCAGCCAGCGCCTCAAATTCTCGCGGATCGGGAGGGCCTGGATGGCGATCCGCGAGGACGAGATCGCCGCGGCGGCGATGGGGATCAACCGGGTCAAGCTGAAGCTCCTCGCCTTTGCCACGGGCGCCGCCTTCGCCGGCGCGACCGGCACCCTTTTCGTCGCCAAATTGCAGACCGCGACCCCCGACATGTTCGGTTTTCCGGTGTCGGTGATGATCCTCGTGATGATCGTCTTCGGCGGGATCGGCAGCGTGTGGGGCGTCGTCCTCGGCGCTCTGATCCTGCAAATGCTGCAATCGTGGTTTCTGATAGATTTGTCGCAATGGCTGCATGCGCTCGGCCGTCTCATCGGCGTCGAATGGCTGCAGCGGGTCGAGCTCGCCTCCGCGATCGAGCTGATCTTCGGCCTGATCCTCGTTACGATGATGCTCTATCGCCGCGACGGCCTCATCCCGGCGACGCGCCGGGTCGCCGCGCTCTCCCTCGAACAGCAGAACGCCCCGATCACGCGCGGCGGGTTCGACAGCCTCCAGGGGCTGGGTGCGCTGGACGAGACCCTGAATGAGCGCGGCGCCGGGCCGCTCCTGGAGATTGCCGACCTGACGGTGCGCTTTGGCGGCCTCGTCGCGCTGCGCGACGTGTCGCTCGCGGTGCCGGCGCATTCGGTGCTCGCGGTCATCGGGCCGAACGGCTCGGGCAAATCGACGCTGTTCAACGCCGTCACTGGGCTGGTGGGGGCCGATTACGGCAGCATCCGCTTCGCCGGCGCCGAGATCGCCGGCAAGCCGCCGCATATCGTGCTGGAGCGCGGGATTGCCCGCACATTTCAGAACCTCCGCCTCTTTCCCAACCTGACGGTCCTCGAGAACGTCCTCATCGGCATGCATGCGCGGCTCCATACGGGCGCGCTCGGCGCGCTATTGCGGCTGCCGGTGACCCATCGCGAGGAGGATGCGGCGCGGGAGCGCGCCCGCGAGATCATGGCGGTCTTCGGCAACCGCCTACTGCCCCGCGTCGATCATGTCGTCTCGAGCCTCTCCTACGCCAATCGCCGGCGAGTCGAGATCGCGCGAGCGCTCGCCTCTCAGCCGAAGCTCCTGTTGCTCGACGAGCCGACCGCCGGGATGAACCCGGCCGAAACCTTGGAACTCGCCGAACAGATCAAGAGCCTCAACCGCCTCGGCCTGACGATCGTCCTGATCGAGCACAAGCTCGATGTCGTGGTCAACCTCGCCGACACCGTGATCGTCCTCGACCATGGCGAGAAGATCGCCGAGGGTTCCCCCGCCGAAATCCGGCGCGACGAAGAGGTCATCCGCGCCTATCTCGGCCGGAGCGCCGCGATTGCCTGAGCTCAACAGCCGCCTCCCCCCAACCGTCATGGCCGGGCTTGACCCGGCCATCCATGACTTTGGGTTCGCTCTGGAAGTTGAAGACGTGGATGCCCGGATCAAGTCCGGGCATGACGAGTCATTTTGACGTGGCGTCTATGCCCCTCCTCGAGTTCAGCGCCGTCGACACGCACTACGGCGATCTGCACGTGCTGAAAGCGGTCGATTACCGGATCGACGAGGGCGAGATCGTCTGTCTCCTCGGCGGCAACGCCTCGGGCAAGTCGACGACGATGAAGACGATCATGGGCGTCGTCGTCCCGACAGCGGGCGAGGTTCGCTTCGAGGGAAAATCGCTCGCTGGGGTCAGCGTCGCCGAGCGGGTGCGCCGCGGCATCGCCCCGGTGTTGGAGGCGCGCCGCCTCTTTCCGCGCATGACGGTCTACGAGAACCTTGAGATGGGCGCTTATACGCGCCCGAAGGGCCCCGAATTCGCACAGGATCTGGAGCGCGTTTTCGCGCTCTTTCCGCGCGTCGAGGAGCGCTTGAAGCAGCTCGCCGGCACCCTCTCGGGCGGCGAACAGCAGATGGTGGCGATCGGGCGGGCGCTGATGGCGCACCCGAGGCTCCTGTGCATGGACGAACCCTCGATGGGGCTCTCGCCCGTTCTCGTCGAGCAGGTCTTCGACATCATCCAGACGATCAACCGCCAGGGCACCACGATCTTCATGGTCGAGCAGAACGCCAACATGGCGCTGCAAATCGCCGATCGCGCCTATGTGCTGCAAACGGGGCAGGTGGTGCTGAGCGGCGCGGCCGTGGAATTGCGCCGGAACCCGATGATCCGCGAAGCCTATCTCGGCGAACTGAAGGTGGAATAGCGGCGGGAGAACAGGGCGCCGGCACGGTCGAGAAAGCGATAGATGACCATGCCGGCCAGCATCGCTGCGACAAAGACCCAGCTCTGCCAGCGCCCGAGAATGAGCGAGGTCAGGGCAGGACCCGGGCAAAACCCGATGAGCCCCCACCCGATGCCGAAGAGGGCCGCGCCGACGACGAGGGGGGCATCGACCGCGGTGCGGGTGGGGCCGTGAAATTGTGTGTCGAGAACCGGGGCGGGGCGTCCCTGCGTCGCCCAATACCCGATCGCGGAAACCGGGATCGCGCCAATCATCACCAAGGCAAGGCTCGGGTCCCAGTTTCCTGCGAGGTCGAGAAACCCAAGCACTTTCGCCGGATCGATCATGTGCGAAACGACCAGGCCGAGGCCGAATATGAGGCCGGCAAAGAAGGCGGCGAGGGAACGCTTCATGGCCGCTCAGCCTCCTATCAGGTGGCGCACGGCGAAGGTCGCGGCAAATCCTGCTGTCATGAAGACCACGGTGGCGGTGAGCGAGCGCGGCGACAGGCGGGCCATTCCGCACACCCCGTGCCCGCTGGTGCAGCCGCCACCGAGGCGCGTCCCGAAGCCGACCAAGAGCCCGCCCGCCACCAGCAGCGGGAGCGATGAGCTGATCGTGATTGAGGGGAAGCCGCCGCCGGCCGCCCAGTAAACCAGCGGAGCGGCGCATAACCCGAGCAGAAACGCGATCCGCCGCCCGGAGTCGCCTGCCGCCGGAGTGACGAGGCCGCCGACGATCCCGCTGATCCCGGCGACGCGCCCGTTCGCCGCCCAGAGGATCACCGCGGCCAGCCCGATCAATGCTCCGCCGATCAGGGCGGATAGTGGCGTGAAATTTTCCATTGCTTCCTGTCGCTTTCGGCCTCTTCAGAGCGGGGTGCGGCGCAGCCGCAATGCGTTTGTGACGACGGTGACCGAGCTCGCGCTCATCGCGGCGCTGGCGATCATCGGGTTCAGGAGGAGGCCGAACCACGGATAGAGAATTCCGGCCGCGATCGGTACCGCGAGCGCGTTGAAGACGAAGGCGAAGAAGAGGTTCTGGCGGATGTTGCGCATCGTCGCGCGGCTGAGGTGGCGGGCTCGGACGATACCCTGGAGGTCGCCCTTCACCAGGGTCACCCCGGCGCTTTGCATCGCGACGTCGGCGCCGGTGCCCATGGCGATCCCGATTTGCGCCTGGGCCAATGCGGGCGCGTCGTTGATGCCGTCGCCGGCCATCGCGACAAATTGGCCTCGGTCCTGGAATTTCTTGACCACCGCGGCCTTCTGGTCCGGCAGCACCTCGGCGACGACGTCGGCGATGCCGAGCTTAGCCGCGACCGCATCGGCGGTGACCCGGCTGTCGCCGGTCAGCATCACCACGCGAATGCCCTCCTCGCGCAGCGCTTCGAGCGCACCCACCGCGCTCTTCTTGATCGGATCGGCGACGGCGACCAGCCCGGCGGCGCGGCCATCGACCGCGATCAGCATCACGCCCTGGCCGTCTTCGCGCAACAGGTCGGCCCGGCCGGGGAGCCCGTCCGAGTCGATCCCGAGCGCACCGAAGAGAGCCGCGTTGCCGACCGCTACGCGTTTGCCGTCGACGGTACCGACGACGCCCTTGCCGGTTTCGGCGCTGAAGTCGGAGGCAGGGGCGAGCGTGAGGCCGCGTTCCTCGGCCCCCGTGACGATCGCCGCCGCCAGCGGGTGCTCGCTGGCGCGTTCGAGGCTGGCGACGAGACGCAATAATTCCGTATCGTCGAAGCCGGCGAGCGGCGTGACGCCGACGAGACGCGGCTTCCCCTCGGTCAGGGTGCCGGTCTTGTCGACGACGAGGGTATCCACCTTCTCCATCAGTTCGAGAGCTTCGGCGTTCCTGACCAACACGCCGAGGCGCGCGCCGCGCCCGGTGCCGACCATGATCGACATCGGGGTCGCGAGGCCCAGCGCGCACGGGCAGGCGATGATCAGCACCGCGACGGCGTTGAGCAGCGCAAAGCCCATCGCCGGCGGCGGGCCCAACAGCGCCCAGGCGACAAACGCCACGACGGCAACCAGGATCACCGCCGGGACAAACCAGCCGGAGACGGTATCGGCGAGCTTCTGGATGGGCGCGCGCGAGCGCTGCGCCTCGGCGACCATATGGACGATCCGCGCGAGCAGCGTATCGCTGCCGACCCGCTCGGCGCGCATGACAAAGCTACCGGTGGTGTTGACGGTGGCGCCGGTCACCTTGTCATCGGGCAATTTCTCGACCGGCAGCGGCTCGCCCGATATCATCGATTCGTCGACCGCGCTGTGGCCCTCGACGACGGTGCCATCGACCGGCACCTTTTCTCCCGGGCGCACCCGCAGCTTCTGGCCGGGGACAACCAACTCGAGGGCGATGTCCTCCTCCGTGCCGTCGTCCCGCACCAGCCGGGCGATTTTGGGCGCGAGGTCGAGGAGGGCGCGGATCGCGCTGTTGGTCTGCGAACGCGCGCGCAATTCGAGGACCTGGCCGAGGAGGACCAGGGTGGTGATGACCGCGGCCGCCTCGAAATAGAGCGGGACCCCGCCCATGGGGTCACGAAAGGATGCCGGGAAGAGGCCCGGGGCGAGCGCGGCGACGAGGCTATAGAGGTAGGCGACGCCGGTGCCGAGCGCGATCAGGGTGAACATATTGAGCGAGCGGTTGATAACGCTCTCCCAGCCGCGCACGAAAAACGGCGCGCCGCCCCACAAGACCGCCGGGGTGGCGAGGATGAGCTGGGTCCACACCGCGACGGACGACGACGAATGCCACAGCATCGCCATCGCCAGGAGCGGCGCCGACAGCGCCAGCGCCACCCGGAAGCGCAGCGTCATATCGCGCAGCTCGGGATTTTCGTCCCCCTCGCCCACCGGCATCATCGGTTCGAGCGCCATGCCGCAGACCGGGCAGCTGCCGGGCCCGTTCCGGACGATCTGCGGGTGCATCGGGCAGGTCCACTGCGCCCCTCGCGGCGCCGCTGTGGCTGTCGGCTTGGCGACGCCAACAAAACTTTCGGGCTGGGCGTTAAACCGCTCGAGACAACGCGGCCCGCAGAAGAAATATTGCGTGCCGGCATGTTCGGCGTGGTGGCGCGCCGTCGCCGGATCGACGTTCATGCCGCACACCGGGTCCCTTGCCATCCCGGGCGCGGCGGCACCGTGGTTGTGCGGTGGGGAACCGTTTGAAGCGGGCTCGATGGCTGCCATGCGGCGCTGGTCTCCTCGGGAGAATTCGGCTCAGCGAAACGCGGCGCCGCCTAAAGCCGAAATACATATGCCGGCTATAGCTGGGGATTGGGGTTGATCCAGGTCAATGATCGCGCCCCGCCGCCTCGCGATATTCCGCCTCACCCTAAATCGAGGCCACCAGGATGAGCCACCGAACCACTACTGTCGCGATTGCCGTGATCACGGTTTTCGTCGCATCCGCCGCCTTGGCGCAATCGACGAGCGGTACGCCGCAGCCCGCCGCAGCCTCGCCGGCGCCGCAGGCCATGCCCGGCATGCCGATGGGCGGGATGGCGCAAGGGACGCCCGGCGGCATGATGCAGGGCGGCATGATGCAAGGCAGCGGCGGCATGCCGATGATGGGCATGATGATGAGTCAGGGCGGCATGGGCGGCATGATGGCTGGCCATGTCGAAGGACGAATCGCCTTCCTCAGGACCGAGCTCAAGATCACCGACGCGCAGCAAACGCTGTGGAACGCGCTCGCCGATGTGATGCGCGCCAATACGGCCGGCATGGGCGGCATGGCCAATGGCATGGCGATGATGGGAGCGGCGGCAACGCTCCCCGACCGGCTCGCCGCCCGCGAGAAGATGATGACCGCTCACCTCGAACAGCTGCGCAAGCTGAGGGCCGCGGTCGAGCCGCTTTATGCCGCCTTCGACGACGCGCAGAAAAAGACCGCCGACGAATTGATGTCCGGCCCGATGGGCATGGGAATGATGTAGCGGGCGTCAGCCGGATGGGCGCGCCTCGGGCTCACCGAAGCGACTGGATATAGGCAATCAGATCTTCGATCTCGGCGCGGCTCAGCGCGAGATCGGGCATCGCTCCGTGGGGATGCGTCAGGAACGCGCGCATTTCGCCGGGATCTAGATGTCCGGCGATAATGTGAAAGGCTGGCGGTCCTTGCGGAAGCGTGGTCGCGGGACCGGTCTTATCGATCACATGGCAATTCGCGCACCACTGCCGCGCCAGGCGCTCGCCAGCCGCGGTGTCGGCGTGAGCGGCGATTGGCAACGCCCAAGCCAGCAGCAGCGCCAGCGTGGCCGGGAGGGCGGGTTTCTCGATCAGCACCGCAAGCCTCGCAATGGATTGATATGAGCGGCGGACCATAGACCAGCCGCTCGACCGCCGCTGCTACTTTACGAGCGGCGCCGCGTTTTCCGGCTGCCGCGGCGTGGAGCCGGCGATTGGCGTTCGCCGCGCTGCCCTATAGCATGGCGCCATCGAGCGGCGCGCCCCCTCGGGGCGGTGACCCTCACGCTTCATCCGGGAGGATCGACATGACCCGCGATTTCGTCGGCTATGGCGCCACCCCGCCCAATCCGCGCTGGCCGGGCGACGCGCGGCTTGCGGTCAATTTCGTGATCAATTTCGAGGAGGGCTCGGAGCTCTCCCACCCGGAAGGCGATGGCGTCACCGAAACCGGGCTCATCGAGAGCGCCAGCACCGATGCCGGCAACCGCCGCGACCTCGCCGCCGAAAGCATGTTCGAATACGGCGCGCGGGTCGGGTGGTGGCGGCTGCATCGGATCTTCACCCGGTTTGAGCTGCCGGTGACCCTCTTCGCCTGCGCCCGCGCGCTGGCGGCGAACCCACCCGCCGCCGCCGCGATCGCCGAGACCGACTGGGACATCTGCGGCCACGGCTATCGCTGGATCAAGCATTACGAGCTGGACGAGGCCGAGGAGCGCGACCAGATCGCCCGCGCCGTCCAGCTCATCCGCGAAACCACCGGCAAGCCCACCCACGGCTGGTATTGCCGCTACGCTCCCTCCGAGAACACCAGGCGGCTCATCGTCGAGAATGGCGGCTTTCTCTACGACAGCGACGCCTATAATGACGAATTGCCCTATTGGGTCGGGGTAAACGACAAGCCGCATCTCGTTATCCCCTATTCGCTGACGACCAACGACGTCAAATTCGGCCGCGGGGTGTTCGGGCCGGGCGAGGATTTCTTCGCCTATCTGCGCGACAGCTTCGACCTCCTTTACGAAGAGGGGGCCGAGCATCCGCGGATGATGTCGATCGGCTTGCACATGCGGATCACCGGGCACCCGGGCCGCGCCAGCGCGCTCATCCGCTTCATCGAACATATCCTCACGCGCAGCCATGTCTGGGTCTGCCGCCGCGAAGACATCGCCCGGCATTGGCTGCAGCAATTCCCGCCCGGCTAGACCCGTAGTCGATGGGGTCGAACCGGGCGTTGCGTCCGCGGCCTGCCGGTGACCACGACTGTCAGTCAGGCCTTATCCAGCCAGAACGTGTCGAACCGGACCACGTCGTAGATGCCGAAATAATCTTTTGGGTTGTGGCCTTTCACATAGTTGTACCAGGCATCGAGGATATTTTCCCAGGCGACCGGCACCAACGGAGGATCCTGTTCCATGAGGTTCTCAGCCTGCCGAATCAATGCCATGCGCTTGCCGGCATCGACTTCGACGTCGATTTGATCCACCAGTTTGTCAAACTCGGCGTTGTGCCAGAACGAGTAGTTCTGCGGTCCATCGGTGCGGTACCAAGCGTTGAAGTAATCAGAAGGGTCAAGCAAGGTTGAAACGATGGCGCCGACCGCCAAATCATAGTTTCCGGCCGCCGCATCACCGAACCACACCGATTCGACCACCGTCCGCACATTGGATTGAATACCCACCTCCTTCAACATCGCCTGGATGGCCTGGCCAAATAGCTTGTGATGGTTGAGGTCCCGCACCATGAAATCGAGTGGCCGCATGCTCGTTTGGCCGGCGGCGGCCAACAGGGCTTTGGCTTCCTTGATCGCGGTGGCGGAGTCCTCCTGATAGCCCACCCGTTTGACGAGCTGGTCCTTGGGCGTGGCGAACTCGGAAAACGGATAGATGAACCCGCCGGTCATCAGCGGGGAGACATCCTTGACGACGTCGACCAGGACCTGTTTCTCGCATAGTAGATGCAGGGCACGCCTGACCCGCGGATCATCGAGGGGCTTCCTTTTGGCATTCAGCCAAGTCGCGTGAATCACGCTCTGGTAGAATTTCGCGGTGGACAGGCCAGCAGTTGCAGCCGCCTTGCGGGCGGTAACCGGGTCGAGCGCGCGGGCGTAATCCACTCTGCCCGACAGAATCGCCGACCCCAGCTCCGGGGAAAATGGCAAGAGATTGTAGACTTCGAAGCCATCAAGGTACGGCAGGTCTTTGTTCCAGTAGTTCGGGTTTCTCTCCATCACCCAGATCTCGTTTTCGACCCGCCGTTGCGTCTTAAAGGGACCGGTGCCAGGGATGTTGAGAACCTTCCGTAGATCGTAATTATTCTCCTCCAGCGTCTTCTTGCTGAAGATCACGTTCCACCCGCTGGCGAACGAGGACATCATGAAATTGATGGAGCGTGGCGCGCTCAGCTTGAATTCGACGGTGTGCTTGTCGCGCGCGTTGATCTCGCTGACCGCCCTGAACAGCGGCGTGCGCGGGATGCTGACGCCGCTCGGCGGTTTCAAGATGCGGTCGAATGTCGCTTTTATATCGGCCGATGTGAAATCCGTCCCGTCATGGAACTGGACACCCTGGCGCAAGTGAAACGTATAGGTCTTGCCGTCCTTCGCGATTTCCCAGCTATGCGCCAGATCGGGGACAATGGTCTTGCCGCTGTCGCGCGGATCGCGCCGGATCAGGTTGTCGAACATGCAGCCCTGAGTGCCGATGTTGCCGACAGTGCCCGATTGATGCACGTCGAAATGCGGCGGGCGATTGAGAATGCCGTAGCGCAGCACCCCTCCCCGCTTCGGGTTGGGCTCCGGTGCCGCCATCTGGAACTTCGAGCCGTCGTACTCCAACGGAATATCGGCCGCGAGGCCGTAGCGTGGGGCAAAACCGTACCCCCCCATCAGCACGGCCGCGCTGCCCAGGAGCATGTCACGGCGGGACCAACCGGTGCGTGCAAGATGCCTAGTAATCATGATGCCGGTATCCTCCCTTTGGATTTTTGCTGAATGTCTTTTTTATCCAACATTCCCGAGGTTCCCGAGAACCTCTGGCTATGGTCGCCCCCTTGGGCCATCGAGGCAACCGCAATCGCTCACCGCGCGCCGGGCAACCGCTAAGCGGCGACGGCCGGGTGGCGGCGCACGACAAACCCGGAGAAATCGAGGCCACGCTCGCGCATCAGCCTGGCGAGGTCGTCCTGCCGCACGGTCATGCTGGCGCCGTCGGCGTGGATGACCGTGCCGTCGCCGGCATAGATCAGCACATGCCCGGGCAGGTAAATGAGATCGCCGCGGCGAAGCTCGGCTTGGCGGCGGGCGGGCACCCTCTCGCCGATCGTGCCCTCTTGCAGGTCGGTGTCGCGGGGTACGGCGACGGCGAGATCGCGGAAAGCGCTCTGAACGAGGCCCGAGCAGTCGAGGCCGAGCCAGCTGCGCCCGCCCCAGAGATACGGGCAGTCGAGGTAGAGCGTCGCGGCGACGACGATATCCGGAGAGCGCGGCGGCTGCGCCGAGAGGCAGGCGAGCGGGAGATGGCCGCCGGTATCGAGCCGCGTATATTCGGTGCCGCGGGTGATAAGGCCGCTCTGGGCGACGACAACGCCGCTGTGGCGGGGGAGGAAATCGCGCGCTTGCGACCGCAAATCCGGGGCGTCGTAGAGGTAGGAGCCCATGGTCGCGACGAAATGGGTCGCTTCCGGCGCCGGGCCGAGCGCGATATGGCGCGTCTCGACATACCCGACGTAGCCGTCATGGAGCGACTGGCACCAGGCGTGGCCGCCGGCCTCGTCGAAGACCAACAGCGGTTCGCCGTAATGATAATAAGTGCCGACTTCCGCCTGGCGGTCGGGGCTCGGACGCACCGCCGCGCAGCCCGCGACCACCCGCGCCTCCTGCCCCTCGACATAACGCGGCGCGGCGACGAGCCCGCGAAGCCGCGCATCGGCGAGATCGTCGCGATAGGCGTTGAGCCGCTTGTCGAGCGTCATTGCCGCGCCCGCTAGAACGGATTTCGATGAGGTTGGGGTTGGCCTGCCTGTGCCCGCCCCTCACCCTCCCGCTGACGCGGGTCCCTCCCTCTCCCCGCGTCCACGGGGAGAGGGTTGGGGTGAGGGGCCGGTACGGCGAACGCCAACATGACCGGAATTCACGTTACTCCGGCGCGGTTTCGGGTGTCCGCGGCAACACCAGCTGGGTCTGGGTCACGATCGCCGCCCGCTTGCCGTCGGGGCCGTAGATCGAGGTTTCTACGACGATCGTGCGGCGCCCAACATGCAACGGCACCGCCTCGGCGGTGAGGCGGCCGGGCCGGCAGGCACGGAAGAAATTGGTCTTCGTTTCGATCGTCGTCGTCTGCGTCCCGGGTAAGAGGTGCAACCCCGCGGCATGGCCGCCCAATTCGTCGGCAAAGGCCATGTAGGCGCCGCCATGGACGATGCCGCCGGCGTTGAGGTGCCGGTCATCGGCGTCGATCTCGCCGACGACCTTGTCCTTCGACTCGGCGATGATGCGGATGCCGAAATGCCGGGCCATGCCGGCCGATGGCTTAGCGGGCATTGGCGGCTGCGGCCGAGAACAGGCCGACGATCTTTTCCGCGACCAGCTCATAGCCGGCGGCGGTCATGTGGATGCCGTCATCGGCGCGCATCCGCCGCGTCGTGCCGTCGCGGTCCTTGCCATAGGCCGCGTACTCGCCCTGCGGATCGGCGATCACCGTCCATAGGGGCACGAATTGCGCGCCGAAACGCGCCGTCTCTTCGACATAGATGTCGTTGATGTAGCTCATATCGGCGGAATAGGTGGGGCTGCGTGCAATGGGGTTGCCGCACCAGATGACCTTGAGCCCAGCGCTGGCGAGGAGGGTGAGGATCTTGTCGGCTCGCGCCGCATAGGCCGCGCGCCATTCATCGGTGCGGAAATGCAGATAGGTGTGGTTCTCGTCGCGCATGTCGAGGCGGTCATTGGCCCCGAACATGACGACTGCGATATCAGCCTTTTCCCGCGAGGTAAAGCGCTCGACCGGCGCCAGCCACTCGCTTTCGCCATGCACCAGCGCGGCGCCGGGATGGGTGCGGTTAAGCACGTGATAGCGCGGGTCTTCGACCAGCACACGCTGCAACCCGCCGGCCAAACCCTGCGCCTGGCTGTCGCCAAAGACCACGATCGTCGCCGGGCCGACCGGCTCGTCGGCGCGCACCGCGATCGAGGCAGAGGCGAGGAGAATAAAGGCCGCCGCCGCCCGCGCGATTACGCGTCCGACGCCGCACAGCCGACCGTATCCGCGCACGGCGCCCTACCCCCACGACCAGCACCCAACCAGCGACCGGATACTGATCGGTCGGCGCGGGCGATGCAAACCGAATTGCCGCGCCGCACATGCGTCCTTTACCCCGGCCCAGGATGGCATTCGCTCGACGATCGGCGACTTGCCCGGGCTCACGCCAGCCGATAGAACCGATTCGCGCTGGGCTCGGATTTCATGATTGTGACACGAACGGCGGTGCGGCCAGCAAGCAGGCCCTCACCCTGCCCTCTCCCCGCGAGCAGGGAGAGGGGCGGGTGTGCCGCTCAACCGTGGCCCAACCGGGCGACTCTTCCGCTGTCGCAGCGGGCCGGTTGAGCCTGATGCTGTTCCCGACATCGGGCTTTCTGTTGTTTTTTCTCATCGTCGCGGCGGCGATGATGGTGCTCGAGGCCCGCTTCGCCGCGCAGAAGGCGGTGCTCCTCATCGCCAGCTATTACTTCTATGCCCAATGGGATTGGCGTTTCTGCTTTCTGCTCGCCTTCAGTTCGACGCTCAGCTACACGGCCGGCTGGCTGATCGATGCGACCGCGGACCGCGATCGGCGACGCCGCATCCTCGGTATCGCCGTCGCCCTCCATCTAGGGCTGCTCGGGATCTTCAAATATTTCGATTTTTTCGTGCTCAGCGCGAACCAGCTCGCCCGGCTCCTGGGCCTGGAGCACGAGCTGCCGTTTATCGAACTGTTGCTGCCGGTCGGGATCTCGTTTTTCACATTCCACGGGATCTCCTACATCGTCGATGTCTATCGCGGCGATGTAAGGGTGTGCCGCAGCCCGCTCGACCTGGCGCTCTACATGTCGTTCTTCCCGCAGCTGATCGCCGGGCCCATCGTGCGCGCCGCCTATTTCCTGCCGCAGCTTGCCCGGCGGTCGGCCGAACCGATCCCGATCGCGCCGGCGATCCTGTTGATCCTGGGCGGCCTCTTCAAGAAGGTGGTGATCGCGAACTATCTGGCGACCGGCCTCGTCGATCCGGTGTTCGCCGCGCCGACCAGCTATGGCGCGCCGGACCTCCTCTTGGCGGTCTATGGCTACGCGGTGCAGATCTATTGCGATTTCAGCGCCTATAGCGACATCGCGATCGCGGTCGCCGCGCTCCTCGGCTTCCGCTTTCCGGCCAATTTCAACCAGCCCTACCGGGCCGAGCGGCTGCGCGAATTCTGGCAGCGCTGGCACATCTCGCTGTCGACCTGGCTGCGCGACTATCTCTATAAGCCGTTGGGCGGCAACCGGCACGGCAAGCTCAAGGCCTATCGCAACCTGATGGTGACGATGCTGTTGGGCGGCATCTGGCATGGCGCGGGGTGGAAATTCGTCGCTTGGGGCGCGCTGCACGGCGGCGGGCTCGCGGCTGAGCGCATGCTTGAACCCTGGCTGGGGCGCCATTCGCAGCGCCCGATCGCGCGAGTGATGGCAACATTAGTGGTGCTTCATTTCGTCTGCCTCGGCTGGATCTTCTTTCGGGCCGAGGATTTTGAGGTCGCGCGGCTTTTTATTGCGGGACTGGGCGCCGGCTGGAAGGGCGGGCTGCAGCAGGCCAGCCCCTTCATGGTCGCGCTGATCGCAATCGGCATGGCCGGTCAGTTCACCTCGGGGGCCCTCTTCGAGCGCGCCGCCGCGGTGCTCAGCCGGATGCCGAGCTGGGGTCTGGGTGCGATCGCCGGCATCGTCGTCGCCGTGATCAATGCGCTGGGGCCTGAAGGGGTCGCGCCGTTCATTTATTTCCGGTTCTGAGCGGTGACGACAATCGAGAACAAACCAGCCGGAACGACGGCATCCGCCGATGCGATCCCGCTGCGGCTGCGAAGGAGCGGCGGCTCACCGCGCCAGGTCGTCGCGCTGACCCTCATCGGCACGCTGGTGCTGGCGGTATTCGCATCGCGCGATCTGGCGAGCTGGACCGAGCGCTTCGGCGACGGCCGCTTCGCCCCAACCGCCCAGAGCCTCGCCACCCAATGGGACGGCACGATGGCGGAATTCGGCCTGGTTCGGCCGCATGAGGCATTGCGCCTCGCGATCCGCCGGCTTCTCGACTGGGAGTGGCCCGGCAGAGGTGATTAACGGCGCAGGGCCCGCGGCTGGCGCGCCGACAGCGCGGCCACGATGCTGAGCGCGGCAAGCGCGGCAAACGATTGCAGCGCCAGCCGGTAATTGCCGGTCATGTCGCGCAACACGCCTGATAAGAGCGGCCCCGCTGCCTGGGCCAGCACCTGGGCCGAGAGCGCGATGCCGCGAATCGCGCCGAAATGGGTGCGGCCGAAATAATCCGCCCAGGCGATCGGCAAGAGCGTCAGGAGGGCGCCGAGACCGAAGCCGAAGACGCTCGCCGCCAGGTACCCCTGCGCGGCCGATCGAATGCCGAGCATCAGGACGATCCCGAGGGTCAGGAGGGCGCCGGTCGCGGCGAGCGGGTAGCGGATCGGAACCGCCCTCGGCAGCATCGCGCAGGCCACCGTCGCGGCCGCCGACAGGGCCGAGAACGTGCTGACGATCGTGGCGGCGATCACAGGCTCGATGCCGCACTCGATCAGATAGGGCGCCTGGTGCAGGCTGACTCCAGCCTGCACCGGAAAAACGAGCACGGTATAAAGGAGCAGCAGCCAGAACGAGGCGGTGCGGAGCGCCTGGCGTCGCGAGAAGATGGGTTCTGGCG
>JBARKH010000152.1:0-7422 GCA_049801295.1 Allostellaceae bacterium
TCGGCCTCTTTCGCCGGATCCACCCGGTGTGGTCGGCCCGGATCGCGGCGGTGATGCACCCGCTCGGCGCCGCCGCGCTCGGAGTGCTCGGCCCGGCAGGAATCGCCCTCTTCGCGCTGTTGCACGGCGCCGGCAACGGCCTCATCACGATCGCCCGGGGCACCCTGCCGCTGGCGATCTTCGGCGCAGCCGGCTATGGACTGCGCACCGGCATCCTCGCTGCCCCGTCGCGCGTCACACTGGCGGCGGCACCCTTTGCGTTCGGCGTGCTGCTCGACGCGATCGGGACTTTCGCGGTCCTCGTTTCGGCCGGGCTCAGCCTCGCCGCCTTTCTCTCGCTCTGGCTGCTGCGGCCGCGCCCTGCCCCGGCGGTCGCGCCCGCGGCGAGCGACTGATCAAGCCTGGAAAGCTCATCGCATGCGAATAAATCCGTGCCTCGCCCTTGCCCTCGTCGCCGCGCTTGTGGCGAGGGAGGCCGTCGCCCAACCCCGATCGGCAAGCCCGACCCCGACCCTTCTCGCCAAGGGACGCCTTGCCAACGTCGTCGACCTGCCGCTCTTTTTCAGGTTGTACCGGGTCCACCTGCCGGCGGCGCAGCGCGCGGAATACGAGGGGGCGAGCACGATGCTCTACGATCTGTCGGGCGAAGCGGCGATCGATATCGGCGGCGGCGCCACCCAACCCCTCGCGGAGGGAGCCGGCGCCTACATCGCGGCAGGCCAGGACGTGACGATCGGCGCGGCGGACACCGGGCCGGCGGAGCTCCTGCTGTTTGTGCTGACGGCCCGCCCCAACGAGCGCCGCCCGCTGTTCGAGCGCCCTGCGTCCTCGGCGGAGCTGTTTCGCACCCCCGAACCCTTGCCGGGTCTAAAGGCCGGACCCTACGAATTCAGCCTCAGCCGCGTGACCCTCCCCGCGGGGATGCCGGCGAGCCCGGCTGGATATCGCTCCGGCGCCGCGCTCGATTACGTTCTGGCCGGCGCCGGGGCCCTGACCGCGGACGGCAAAACGCAAGCGCTGCCGGCTGAAACCCCGCTCGTCGAGGGCTACCGCTGGGTCCACCAATGGGCGAACCCCGGCGAGACGCCTCTCGTCGTTCTGCAAGCAAACATCAGCCGCGAGGGCGACCCGGCGGTTGTTCCAGCGGCGGCGAAGTAGCGTCGGCGGTCCGGCCGCCACGCTCGCCAAGTCCACGGCGGGCGCCTATATAGCGGGCCATGCCTTACGCCAGCCTGCGCGACTTCATCGCCCGGCTCGAAACGAGCGGGCGGCTCCAGCGGGTCGCGGCACCGGTGTCGCCGTTCCTCGAGATGACCGAGATCCAGACCCGACTCCTCGCCGAAGGCGGCCCGGCGGTCCTGTTCGAAAACGTCGTGCGCGAGAACGCCGGCGCGATCGCGATGCCGGTGCTGGTAAATCTGTTCGGCACGGTCGAGCGGGTCGCCTGGGGGATGGACCGCGAGCCCCACCAATTGCGCGAGATCGGCGAGACGCTGGCCTTTCTGAAGCAGCCCGAGCCGCCGGGCGGCTGGCGCGAGGCCTGGGACATGCTGCCCTTATTGAAGACGGTGATGGCGATGCGGCCGCGCACCGTCGCCGCCGCGCCCTGCCAGGAGATCGTGCTGAAGGGCGGCGACATCGACCTCGGGCTGTTGCCGATCCAGACCTGCTGGCCGGACGAGCCGGCGCCCCTGATCACCTGGCCGCTCGTGGTGACGAAGGGCCCGACCCAGGCGCGCGAGGACGGCTTCAACCTCGGCATCTACCGGATGCAGGTGACCGGCCGCGACACGACCTTGATGCGCTGGCTGCGGCATCGCGGCGGGGCGCAGCACCATCAGCGCTGGCGCGAGGCCAAGCGCGAGCCCTTACCGGCCGCGGTGGTGATCGGCGCCGACCCGGGCACGATCATCGCCGCCGTGACGCCGGTCCCCGATACGCTCTCGGAATACCAGTTCGCCGGCCTCCTGCGCGGGAAGCGGCTCGACCTCGTCCAGTGCAAGACCGTGCCGCTCAAGGTGCCGGCCGAAGCGGAGATCGTGCTCGAGGGCCATGTCGCGCTCGACCAATACGGCGAGGAGGGCCCCTACGGCGACCACACCGGCTATTACAACGCGAAGGAGGAGTTCCCGGTGTTTCGCCTCTCCGCGATGACGATGCGGCGGGACCCGATCTATCTCTCGACCTTCACCGGCCGGCCGCCCGACGAACCCTCGGTGCTGGGCGAAGCATTGAACGAGGTGTTCGTCCCGCTGTTGCAGCAGCAATTCCCGGAAATCGCGGATTTCTGGCTGCCGCCCGAGGGCTGCTCATACCGCATCGCCGTCGTTGCGATCCGCAAGACCTATCCCGGGCAAGCCAAGCGCGTGATGATGGGGATCTGGTCGTTCCTGCGGCAGTTCATCTATACGAAATTCGTTATCGTCGTGGATGCCGACATCGCCGTGCGCGACTGGAAGGATGTGATGTGGGCGGTCTCGACCCGCATGGACCCGGTGCGCGATGTTACGCTCATCGAGAATACGCCGATCGACTATCTCGATTTCGCCTCGCCCGAATCCGGGCTCGGCGGCAAGATCGGGCTCGACGCCACGACGAAAATGCCGCCCGAAACGAGGCGCGAATGGGGCCGGCCGATCCGCATGACCGACGAGATCATCGCCGCGGTTACGCGGAAATGGGCCGATTACGGACTGCCCGGTAGCGGCAAGCCGATTTGGAAATAATTTTGTTCACAATGAGACGGTGAGGCAGTGAGAAGAAAATGATTCAATCATCATCCCGGCTTTCGCCGGGATGACAACAATATATGTTTCCTCACTGTCTCACCGCCTCATTGTGAATTCTTTTTCTGGGATCGAACATGAGCGACGCGAAAATCACCAAGGAAGCAGCGAACGACATCGACCTCTTGCAGGATCTGGTGGCCCGCGCCAAGAAGGCCGGGGCCGATGCCGCGGACGCTATCGTGGTCGAGGGCATCTCGCTGTCGCACGCGCGCCGGCTCGGCAAGACCGAGAAGCTGGAGCGCTCGGAAGGCCAGGATCTCGGGCTCCGGGTGCTGGTCGGCAAGCGCCAGGCGATGGTGTCGTCGAGCGACCGCTCGCCCGCGATGCTCGCCGAATTGGTCGAGCGTACCCTGGCGATGGCGAAGGCGGTGCCGGAGGATCCCTTCTGCGGGCTTGCCGATCCCGCCGAGATTGCCCGCGAGTGGCCGAGCCTCGACATGCTCGACCTCGAGGAGCCGAGCGCCGAACAATTGATCGAGCGGGCGCGAGCCGCCGAGGAGGCCGCGCTCGCGGTCGAGGGCGTCACCAATTCCGAGGGGGCGGAAGCCGGCTGGGGCCGCTCGCGCATCGCGCTGGCGGCGTCGAACGGCTTTGCCGGCTCCTATGCGGGATCGAGCGTGGGGGTCAGCGTCTCGGTGATCGGCGGGTCGGGCACGCAGATGGAGCGCGACTACGATTTCGCCAGCGCCGTCTATGCCGCCGATTTGCGCGACCCGGCCGAGGTCGGCAGGAACGCCGGCGAGCGCGCGGTCAAGCGATTGGGCGCGCGCAAGATGCCGACCGGCCGGGTTTCGGTGGTTTTTGATCCACGGGTCGCGCGCAGCCTCATCTCGCACCTGCTGGGCGCCATCTCGGGACCGTCGATCGCACGCGGCACGAGCTTTCTCAAGGACAAGCTCGGCCAGCGGATCTTTCCCGAGGCGATCACCCTGACCGAGGACCCGCACCGGCAACGCGGCCACCGCTCCAAGCCGTTCGACGCCGAGGGGCTGCCCAACCGGCGGGGCGCGCTGATCGACCGTGGCGTCTTAACGACCTGGCTCCTCGATTTGCGCTCGGCGCGCCAGCTCGGGCTCAAATCGACCGGGCATGCCTCGCGCGGCACTGCCTCGCCCCCGTCACCCTCCGCGACCAACATCTGGATCGAGCCCGGAACCATGACCGCGGCCGAGCTGATGGCCGACATCAAGAGCGGCTTTTTCGTCACCGAGCTGATGGGCATGGGGGTCAACGGCCTCACCGGCGATTATAGCCGCGGCGCCGCCGGCTTCTGGATCGAGAACGGCGAAGTCGCCTTCCCGGTCAGCGAGATGACGGTCGCCGGCAATCTCAACGACATGTTTGCCCGGCTGATCGCCGCGAGCGATCTCGAATTCCGCACCGGCGCCGACGCGCCGACCCTGCGCATCGACGACCTGACCGTCGCCGGGGCGTGACGCAATCCTGACCGCCGGCCTTGCCAATCACCCGCCCCGCCTCTAACACTGGCGGGGGCAGGCCGATGCGCGACCACACACGGATTCCGCAACACGGGGCACGCTCGTCCGTGCTCATAGGCCGGCTGGTGCGCGACTTCATCTGGCGGCATTGGCACCGGATCGCGCTTGCGTTTGTCTGCATGGCGATAGCGGGCGGCGCGATGGCGCTGCGCGCCTGGCTGATGCAGCCGGTGCTCGACCGCATCTTCATCGCCCACGAATCCTCCTTGCTGCTATTGCTGGCCGGCGCCGCGCTCGCGCTCGCGCTGGTCAAGGGGATGGCCGACTACGCCCAGACTGTGCTGATGACGCGGGTCGGCCAGCGCGTCATCACCGACGTCCAGACCGCGCTCTACGCGCGGCTGATCCGCGCCGACCTCGCCTATTTCAACGCCCATCCGAGCGGCGTCCTGATGTCCCGCCTGGTCAACGACGTGTCGCTCCTGCGCAGCGCCGCGGCCAATGTGCTGACCGGGATCGGGCGCGACGCGGTGACCATCGTCTTTCTCGTCGGGGTGATGTGCTACCAGGATTGGGCCCTCGCGCTGGTCGCGTTTTTCGCCTTTCCCTTGGCCATCCGTCCGATTGTCGCGATCGGCCGGCGGATGCGCCGCGTATCGGTCAACACCCAGGTCGAGATGGGCCAGCTGACCACCCTCTTAAGCCAGACCTTCCAGGGCGCGCGCCACGTCAAGGCCTATGGCATGGAGGATTACGAGGAGCGCCGCGCCGCCAGCCTCTTCGAGGGCATCTTCCGGCTGGTCGACCGCGCCAATCGCACGCGCTCGCGCGCGGGGCCGATGATGGAGACGCTGGGTGGCGCGGCCATTGCCATGGTGATCTTCTATGGCGGCCACCAGGTGATTATCGGCGCGCGCACGCCGGGCGCGTTTTTCTCGTTCATCACCGCGCTCCTCCTCGCCTATCAGCCGGTCAAGAGCCTCGCAACCCTCAATGCCTCGCTGCAGGAAGGGCTTGCCGCGGCGCAGCGCATTTTCGAAATCCTCGACATCGAGCCGACGATCCGCGACCGACCCGATGCTCGCCCGCTGCGCATCGAGGGCGGGGAAGTCCGTTTCACGGATGTGCGGTTCGGATATCAGCCCGGCACGGTGGCGCTCGACGGTATTTCGTTCATCGTCCCGGCCGGCAGCACGGTCGCGCTGGTCGGCCCGTCGGGGGCCGGCAAATCGACGGTGCTCAACCTGATCCCGCGGTTTTACGATGTCGGCGGCGGTAGGATCGCGATCGACGGCCAGGAAATCGGCTCGCTGACGCTTGCCTCGCTCCGCGGCGCGATTGCGCTGGTGTCGCAGGAAGTGAGCCTCTTCGACGACACCGTGCGCGCCAACATTGCCTATGGCCGGTTCGGCGCCCCGCAAGCCGATATCGAGGCAGCCGCGGTTGCCGCCGCCGCCGACCGCTTCATCCGCGAATTGCCGCAGGGCTACGACACGCTGGTCGGCGAGCATGGCGTCCGCCTATCGGGCGGCCAGCGCCAGCGCCTCGCGATCGCCCGCGCGATGCTGAAGGACGCCCCGATCCTCCTCCTCGACGAAGCGACTTCGGCGCTCGACAGCGAATCCGAACGCCAGGTCCAGGCGGCGCTGCGCCTGTTGATGCGCGGACGCACGACGCTGGTCATCGCCCATCGCCTGTCGACGATCATCGGCGCCGATCTGATCTGCGTCCTCGATCGCGGGCGGATCGTCGAAACCGGGCGGCACGCTCAGCTGCTCGCCAAGGGAGGGCTTTACGCGCGGCTTTACGAAACCCAGTTTGCCGCGGAGCATGAGCTCGCTCCGATCGTCGATGCCGCCGCGGCGCCCGGGCCGTGAAAGCGCCCGGGTTGTGAAGATCGCAGGACGCTGGGGCCGGCGCCTGTTGCGCAGCGGCCCGCTGCACCTGCTGTCGTGCTGGCTGATCCATCTCTATATCCGTGTCGTCTATGCCACCAACCGCTGGGCGGTCGAGGGCGGCGAGGTGCCGCGCCGGCTGCGCGCGGAGGGCCGCGGCTTCATTCTCGCCTTCTGGCACGGGCGCCTGTTGATGATCCCGATGGCCTGGCAGCGCCTCGCGCCGATGCACATGCTGATCTCGGCGCATCGCGACGGGCGGATTATCGCCGACGCGGTCACCCATTTCGGGGTTGCCTCGATCCCCGGCTCGAGCCGGCGCGGCGGGTCGGCGGCGCTGCGCACGATGCTCAACCGGCTCGCGGCGGGCGAGTGCGTCGGCATCACCCCGGACGGGCCGCGCGGCCCGGCGATGCGGGCATCGAGCGGGATCGTCAATCTCGCCCGCCTCAGTGGCGCGCCGATCGTGCCGATCGTCTTTGCCACCAGCCGCCGCCGCGTGCTGCGCACCTGGGACCGCTTTCATCTCGCATGGCCTTTCGGCCACGGCGCCTTTCTGTGGGGCGAACCGATCGAGATCGCGCGGGAACTCGACCCGGCGGGGCTCGAAGACGCCCGCCTCCTCGTCGAAACCCGGATGAACGAGATGGCGTGCGAGGCCGACCGCCGCGTTGGGCAGCTTCCGAGCGGAGAAGAAGGCCGCTCCCTCGCCCGCATTGCGGGAGAGGGGCTGCATCGATGAACCCCTGGCCCGCGCTCTACCGTTCGCTCACGGCCGCCGTGGCGCCGCTCGTGGCGGTCTACCTCAACCAGCGGCGCCGGCGCGGCAAGGAGGACGGCGAACGCCTGCCTGAGCGCTTCGGCATCGCCTCGGCGACCCGTCCGCCGCCGCCATTGGTCTGGGTGCATGCCGCGAGCGTCGGCGAGGCGAGCTCGGTTTTGGCGCTCATCGGTCGGATCCTTGCCGAACGCCCGGCGATCGAGATCCTGATCACCACCGGGACGGTCGCCGCGGCCGGTCTCCTGCAGGGCCGCCTGCCGCCGCGCGCTCGCCATCAATTCGTTCCGGTCGATGTGCCGCGCGCGGTCGAGCGTTTTCTCGATCACTGGCATCCCGATCTGGCGATCTGGGTCGAATCCGAGCTGTGGCCCAATCTGGTGCTGGCGACGCACCGCCGTGGCATTCCGATGCTGCTCGCCAATGCGCGGCTCTCCGCCGGGTCATTGGCGCGCTGGCGGATGGCGCCGGGGCTGGTGCGGCCGGTCCTCGAAGCCTTCGCCCTCTGCCTCGCCCAGGAC
>JBARKH010000153.1:0-1680 GCA_049801295.1 Allostellaceae bacterium
ATTTTGAAACACGTGGCTTATGCCCAGCATAACACCAACCGAAGAACCTGCGCCATTGGCCATTAGCGCCGGTGACGTAAGGAGTTCTGTGTCAGGCGAGGAAGGGGGTACTCCAACTGTGGCTGCCAAGCACACAACGGAGCACCCCCCATGTCACAGCGAGCTGCGACGATCACGAGTCTACCGATGGCGTTTGAGGTCGTGAAGGCAATGGTGGCGGACGGCCTGGAATGGGGCGAGAGTTATCGGCCGCTGGGTCGGCAAGCGCTGGCGCAGATCATCGAAGATCAGATGGCCGCGGCGGTCGATCGCCATCTCGACCAGATCGAGGCGGACGACGCTGCCGATCGCCGCAATGGCTACTACCGGCGGCACCTTCTGACCGAACTCGGCGACATCGAACTCGCCGTTCCCCGAACCCGCCGCTACAGCCCGACCGAGGTTGTTCGCGCCTATGCGCGGCGCACGAGCGAGATCGATCGGGTCATCCTCGCCGGCTTTGTGCTCGGCTTGTCGACCCGCAAGGTAGGCGAGACGCTGCTGCCTTTGCTCGGGCGCGC
Organism: Allostellaceae bacterium; assembly: GCA_049801295.1. Classification (GTDB taxonomy): domain Bacteria; phylum Pseudomonadota; class Alphaproteobacteria; order ATCC43930; family CGMCC-115725; genus DATARH01. The sequence continues at coordinate 561 of JBARKH010000153.1, forward strand.
GGTGAGCCCCGCAACGGTGAGCCAGGTCGCCAAGACGCTCGATGCCGCGGTGGCTGCCTTCCATCGCCGGCCGCTGGCGGACCGCTACAAGGCGCTGATGCTCGACGGCGTCGTGCTCGCCCGCAAGACCGGCGCCGGCGCTCTGCGCCGGCCGGTGCTGGTGGCTTTGGGGCTGCGCCACGACGGCAAGAAGGAGATCATCGATTTCCGCCTGGCGGCAAGCGAAAGCGCCGCCGAATGGGAGAAGTTTCTTGCCGATCTTTACCGCCGCGGGCTCACCGGCGAAGGCCTCGACATGATCTGCGTCGATGGCGGCACCGGCCTGCTCGCAGCCCTGCCCAACGTATTGCCCAACATTGCTGTCCAGCGCTGCTGGGCGCACAAGATCAGGAACGTTCTCAACAAGGCCCGCAAAGCCGATCAGCCCAGGATCAAACGGGCCCTGCACAAAATCATCCATGCCGCCAACGCTCCCGCAGCCCGTTCGGCCGCGCGGCGCTTTGCCAAGCGATTCCAACAGCAATATCCGGCGGCGGTCTCCTGCTTGCGCAATGACCTCGACGAATTGCTCACCTGCTTCCGCTACAAAACCGAAGCCGAGCGACGCGCCGTGCGCACCACCAACGCCATCGAGCGTCGCTTTCGCGAAGTCAGACGGAGGACACGGCCAATGGGAACCTTCCAGGACAAAACAAGCATGGACCGCATCCTGTTCGCCGTCTTTACCCACGAAAATTTGTCACAGGGCGTCAGCGCCCCCTTCCTGCTGACACAGAACAGTTGACGTTACCGGGGGACCCGGACCCCACAAGCGCGGGGACCGCGGGAGAAGCCGCACGGTGGGGCGGATCAAGCGCGGCGGTGGGGATGGCGGCGAACCCGCTCGGAGCCCACCAGGTCGGCGCTCATAGGTCCGACCGCTTGGCCGGTCCATGTGCGTTCGGTCATGATGTTGCAGGGGCGTGTCGGTAGACGTGGGACAGAGGGACACGTCCCGACACGCCCTCGATGAAAAGCCCAGTATACCTTGCAGAGGATATATCTTTTACGATATAAGCCGCCATGGAATGGCGGGTCGACTTTCATCGAGACTTCGTGCCCGAGTTCCGTGCCTTAGCGG
>JBARKH010000154.1:0-3197 GCA_049801295.1 Allostellaceae bacterium
TTATTTGGTCGTTCGGCGGGACCCTCGCCGAGACGGTCTTCGACGCCGGCGCGCGCCACGCCCAGGTCGAACAGGCCCGCGCCCAATTCGACGCGACGGTCGCCGATTACCGGCAGACGGTGCTGACTGGCTTCCAGCAGGTCGAGGACCAGCTCGCCGCGCTGCGGATCCTTACCCAGCAGGCCGCGGTCGAGGATATCGCGGTCACCTCCTCGCGTGAGGCCGAGCGAATTATCTTCAACCAGTACAAGGCCGGGACGGTCGCGTTTACCGCCGTCGTCGTCGCCCAGACCGCGGCGCTCACCAACGCCGAAGCCGCGCTTGCCGTGCGCCAGAGCCGGCTCGTCGCCAGCGTCGCGCTGATCCAGGGACTGGGCGGCGGCTGGGACGCCGCGCAAGTGCCCGATCGCGAGCAGATCGAAAGCGACAGCCCGCTAAATTTCAGTCCGCTCCCGCCGGCCGATGCGTGGCCCAAGCTGTGGTGAGGCGCTTCACCTGCGGGCGTATGGCCGGCACTCGTAGCGCACGAGGTCGCGGAAATGCGGCCGCATCTTCTCGGTCCACGGCGTGTTGGCCGCGGTTTTCCATGCGGCCGATTGCATCACGTCGGGCCGGGCGAAGTGATAGAGCGCGGCATAGCGCTGCGTCGCACCGGTGCCGCGGTAGCGCCGGGCGCATAAGGTCCCGGGCACCGAACCGAGTTGCGGAACGTGCTCGGTGTTGTACCATTCGTTGAATTCGCTCTCGTGCTCGGGCGCGACGTTCATCGCGATCAAGAGGACGCCCGCGGCACCCTCCGGCGCGATTCCGTCACCGGGGAAGAGCTGCGTCCCCTCGAAGCGCATCAACCCCTTCCTGAAGCGGGCGGTGCGCTTGGTCCAGGGCGACGAATTGGCGCAAGGTGCGCTATGCAGCACGCCGACGTCGTCGAGGTCGTAGGTCGCGAGCGACACTTTCGGGTTGTCGGCGGCGATCCAGCGCTGCGCGTTGAGGAAGCCCGGGATGGCCAACCGCTCGGGGATGTGCTCGAGATCGTACCAGTCGTGGAACTCGTCCTCGGGAGCTGCCGAGAAATCCATCGCCGCGATCAGGATGCCCTTCGCCATCGTTTCCACTCCCCAGCTTTGAGCTATGCTGCGCCCAGTCTATCAGGAGAATGGCGATGGCGCTCGACCTCGTGATCAAGAACGGCACCGTGGTGGATGGCTCTGGCCTGCCGCGCTACCAGGCCGATGTCGGCGTCAAGCGCGGGCGGATCGTCGAGATCGGCCGCATCCGCGCTGCCGCCGAGCGCACGATCGACGCCGAGGGCCAGATCGTCGCCCCCGGCTTCATCGACGGCCACACCCATATGGATGCGCAGATCGCTTGGGACCCGATCGGCAGTTGCTCGTGCTGGCATGGCGTCACCAGCGTCGTCATGGGCAATTGCGGCTTCGCGCTGGCGCCGTGCAAGCCCGAAGATCGGGAATGGTTCGCCCGCTGCCTCACCGCCGTCGAGGACATCCCAACGGAGGCGATGCTGGCCGGCATCGAGTGGAACTGGGAGAGTTTTCCCGAGTATCTCGCCAATGTCGAACGCCTGCCTAAGGCGCTCAATTACGGCATGTATATCGGGCATTCGGCGCTGCGCATGTACGCGATGGGCCGCCGCGCGCTTGACGAGCAGGCGACCGAGGACGATCTGCGGGTCATGGTGCACGCCGTCGAGGAGGCGGTCCGTTGCGGCGCCTTGGGGTTCTCGACCTCGCGCGCCTCAACCCACATCACTCCCGAAGGTTCGCCGGTCGCCAGCCGCATCGCCGCCTGGGAGGAGATCGACCGCCTGGTCGGCGCGATGGCGGCGCTCGATTCCGGGATATTTCAGATCGGCCCCGACATCTCCGGGGGCGAGGCGCAGCGCATCTTTCTCGACCAGCTGCGTCGGGTCGCACTGGAGAGCGGGCGCCCGATCATGTTCGGGACCTTGGCGACAAAGCAGGGCAGGGACCCCAACCCGTGGGACTACCAGATGCGCTGGATGGACGAGACCGTGGCGCAAGGCGGGCGCGTCTGGGGCCAGGCGACGACCCGCTCGATCAATGCGATCTTCTCGCTCAAATCCTACCTGCCGTTCGACATACTGCCGGGCTGGAAGGCCATTCGGGCGCTGCCATTGCCTGATCAGAAGCGCCGCCTCGCCGATCCGGAGGTGCGCCGCCAACTCGTCGCCGAGGAAGCGGCGATGAAGCCGAAGGGCGCCGAACTGCAAGGCGGCGGCGCGGCGACGACCGACCCCCGGAAGCCCGACTACACCAACCTCTTCCCGATGTTCGATGTCGATTGGGACGATCCCTCCGTCGCTGACCTCGCGCGGCAGCAGGGTAAGCACCCGGTCGAGGTAATGATCGACCTCGCGCTCGAAAACGACAACCGCGTCTTTGTCCAGCCGCTGGTCAACGAGTCGCCCGCGGACGTTCTCGGCCTCCTCAAGCATCCGCGCAGCCTTGCGACCTTCTCCGATTCCGGCGCCCATGTATGTCAGGAGATGGGCTCGTCGTTGCAGACCCATCTGTTGAGCTACTGGGTGCGCAAGCGCGAAGAGTTTACGCTGGAAGAGGCCGTGCGCATGCTGACCTTCGATAACGCCTCGGCCTGGGAATTGCCGGACCGCGGCCTCGTCCGCACCGGCTACGCGGCCGACCTCGTCGTGTTCGACGACAAGCGCATCCGGCCGTGTCTCCCGACTGTCGAGGAGGATCTGCCGGGCGGCGCCCGCCGCCTGGTGCAGAAGGCCGAGGGCATCGCCGCGACGATCGTCAACGGCGCGGTCGCCTTCGAGAACGGCGAGACCACCGGCGATTACGCCGGGCAGGTGTTGAAGGGGCGGCTGGCGGTGGGTCGTTAACGGCGATCCACCGCCGCCCAGGGCAGCGCCAGCGTCAGGCGGCGCGGCGCCGTAGGTCAGACGAGGCCTCCTTGCCCATATCCAGCAGTCGGCGCAAATGGTCGCGACCACGCGACAGGCGCGATCGGACAGTCCCGACCGGGATTCGGAGGGTCCGCGCGACCTCCTCGTAAGCCATCCCCTCGTGTAGCGCGGCAATCAGGATGGGAAGACAGCGACAATCAGGATGAGAACCTCGGTGTCGCGGCGTCGGCATGATCGTCGCGTTGTTGTTGTCGCGCAAGAGGGCGCGCGGCGTTTTGATTGTCGC
>JBARKH010000155.1:0-1853 GCA_049801295.1 Allostellaceae bacterium
GTCCGGCTCCGCCACCGCCAGGCGCCGCGCCCGATCCGCCGGCCCCGCCGGAGGCGACGGCATTCTGGATCGTCATGTTGCGGAGCGTCAAAGCGCCGGCATAGTCGAAAAATCCGCGATACTTGCCGGCCCCATCCAGCGTGAACCCCGCGCCGCGGATCGTCAGCGCATCGCCGGCCGCCAGGTTGATCGCATTGAGATCGCTGCCGAGAGTGAAGCTTGCCGTGAATGTGATCGTGTAGTGGAGGCCTGGCGCCGACGACTTGCCGCCGATGTCGATCTGCGCCAGAGCGGCGTTGAGGTCGGCCTCGCTCCCAACGAGGAAGCTCGTCTGCACGACCGACAGCAGGGTGCCTGAGGTGGCAGCGGTCGCGCCGCCATCCGGCTGAAGCACGAAACCGTCGGCCCCGTAATTCACCGTCGGATCGAGGTTCAGCGTCACCGATCCGGTCGCGCCGCCGTTGAGGGTCAGATGGTTGCCGGCGGAAAGGGTATAGCTCGTCGCCAACCCGATGCCTTGCAGGTCGATCAGGTCGCTGCTGAGGCTGCCCGCGCCGGAGTTCGGGACGAAGCCGTCGATCGTATTCGCCGGCACGTCGCCGGCACCGACAATCAGTTCCAAACCGGTCGGCGTGGCAAAGGCGATCGACCCGCTGCCGGCGGCGCCTGAGGCTGCCAGTGACAGCGTGCCGTTGATGCTGGTCCCGCCGGTATACGTGTTCTTGGCGTCGAGCGTGACCGCGCCGAGAATGCTGACCGCCCCGGCGCCGGTGCCGAGATGGGAACCGGTCTGATCGGAGATGACGCCGGTCACCGTCGTCCCGCTCAGCGTGATGCTGCCGTTGCCCTGAATGAAAATGCCTTTTCCGGCCTCGGTCCCTGCCCCGGCGATCGAGCCGCCGATCGCCTCGAAGCTGCCGCCTTGAGCGACGAAAACCGCGCCGCCGGCGGGCGTGCCGCCGCTCGCCGAGTCACCGGTGAAGGTAACGTTGGTCGTCGACACCGATGCGCCCGCGCCGACGAAGATTGCGCCGCCGCCTCCCGGCACCCCGCCGGTGCCGCCAGGCGCGGTCAACGCCGTCAGCTCGAGGTTCGAGAACGCGACGGTGCCGGAATTAACCACGAACCCGCGGTGCTCGTCGCCGCCGTCGATGACCGCGGTCAGGGTGTCACTGTCCGCGTTGTCGCCCTCGATCGACAGCGTGTCGCTGGCAAGGAGGTTGATCGTCGGTATCGTCGATGAAAGCGCGAGGTCGGAGGTGATAAGGAACACGTAACTCGTATTCGCCGCCGCATCCGTGCCACCGGCATTGATCGCGGTGATCGCGGCGTGCAACTCCGCCTGTGTGGCGATCGTGAACGTCGTCACTGTCGCACCCATGATACTTTGCTCTGCCGCCTACACGCCGCCCAACGCGACCCGGCCCTCTCAGCCGACATTCTCTGGATTCCCAGGGCTGCTGAGTGCGATTTTCCGTAACATTTAGGCGCGGCGCAACGAAATCCGATCATCACCGCCTCTATCCGCGGCCAACTGCCGCATTATTCGCCGGGAATACCCGGGTGCGGTTCGGAGGACCCTCTCACTCGCATCCAGCGCCCGGTCGACCTCGACGAGCGTGGCCGGCGGCGTCTCGACCGCATCGCCGAGCGGCCATGCGCGCCCGGGCTCGAGCCGCCTCCGGGAAATCGGCTGCGGGTCGAACTGCAGGCTCGCGTGCGCTCCCACGACGATCCAGCCGGGCCGCGCGACCGCGGCGCCGATGACCGGCTCACCGAAGCCGGAATCGTTCCAATGCACGACAACGCGCCGGTCGGCATCGTCCATGTCGATAACGATGTCGTTGCGACGC
>JBARKH010000156.1:0-9295 GCA_049801295.1 Allostellaceae bacterium
CTCGCTGACCTTGGACTTCCACTCCGGGCTCACTTTCGACAGGTAGTTGGTGAAAATGAAGGTCGTGCCCGACCCGTCCGACCGGTGCACCACCGCGATGCTGGTATCGGGCAGTTTCAGTCCTGGATTGAGCTTGGCGATGGCCGGGTCGTTCCATTTGGCGATCTTGCCCAGGTAGATCTGCGCGATGGTCGGGCCGTCGAGCGTCATCTGATCGGACTTGAGGCCGGGAATGTTGACCACCATCACCTCGCCGCCGATCACCGGCGGAAACTGGACGAGGCCCTTCGCCGCCAGATCCTCGGGCTTCAGCGGCATGTCCGAGGCGCCGAAATCGACCGTCTTTGCGGTGATCTGGGCGATCCCGCCGCCCGAACCGATCGATTGGTAGTTGAGCTTGACCCCGGTCTTGGCGTTATAGGCCTCGGCCCATTTGGCGTAGATCGGATAGGGGAAGGTCGCCCCGGCGCCGGATATCTCCGCCGCGCCGGCCGACCCTGAGATGCCGAGCGCGACCACGGCCGCCGCGAGCAGCGTGATACGATAAGAATTCACGGGTTCACTCCGTCATGGGGTCAGTCGTAGACGCCTGCCGGCTGGGCAGGCCGCGCGGTTATACGCGGCGTCAGATACATTTTTGCGGCAGTTTTATTACGGTTCAGTGACAGTCTGTGCAGCGCTATATCTCGCCAAGGGGTATTAAATTATCCTGCGTCATCGGCGCAGTTTTAGCGGGCACGGCGCTTTTTTACGATGCCGACGAATGCGGTGGGCTCAGCGGCGCCAGAAGGGTTTGGTATGGAATAGTCGGCGCAGATGTTTGCGCACCTTCCGTTCGCGCTTGGCGAGCCGGTGCTGATGAAAGTCGAGCACCTGGCGTCCTGCATTCGCGACAATGGCGCCCGCGTCACCAGCACGCGACAGCCCGGCAACAATGTCCTGCCCGACCCGCACGTCGTTGGCATGGCCGAGTTCGTCTTGCAGCTGCTTCAGTCGCTCGGCGAATTTGTGCACCGCGCTCGCATCGTAGAGCCCGCCAAGCAATTCGCCGGTGTAGCGGAGCTTTTTGAGGGCGATGCGCAATTTGTGCCGTTCCTCCGGAGATTGGGCGGCAAAGCCTTTGCTGGCTTTCTTCGCCGCCCGCCGTCGCTGATCGAGCAGCGGCGGCGCGATCTCGCCGATCGGGCGGTGCGGGTCGCGCGCTGCACCATCGCCCTCACGCCACCCGCAGCTGTCGAACCACCGCAACAGCCTCAACATCAGCGCCGTGTAGCGCGGAGAACCGATGGCCCGTCGCGCCGCGGTATAGGTCGCGCGTCGCCGCCGCTGCAATGCAGCGTCGAGTTACTTTACCTGCGGCAGCTTGTCCCTCACGGGGCCGAGCAGAGCGCTTTCGAACACGTCGAGATTGCGCGCTTCACCAAGGACACCGGCCAGCCAGCGCAATTCGTCGGAGGCCCAGCGCCGCTGTTCCACGGGCACAATCTCGCGAAAACCCGAGAGGGCCGCTCGCAGGCGCCGTACCGCGACGCGCATCTGATGGACACCGTCGGCCCCACCGGCGAGGATGGCGACCTCGTTCCGCACCGCCTGATCGAGACAGGCGCGGCCGATGCGTTGCAACGCCGCATCGGCGCTGAGCGCTGGATCAAGAACGAATGGCTCGGCGCGGGGCGCCGCCGCGCTCGGCCCGTCTGCAGCCAGCCGGTAGCCGCGGTCTGACTTGCTGCGCAGTTTGAGCTGCAACGGCACGGAAGCGAGCAATTGCAGGGCGAGATCGTAGAGCGCCATGACCGGGCCGCTCTTCAATTCAAGCTCGATCTCACTGATCCGCTCGATCGGCCCGCTGCTGCGGGCACAGATCTTACCGCGGTCGATGGCGGCTTCGATGCGAATGCCTGGCGCAAATGAAAGATCAGTGACGAGCCGCGTCACCTCGGTGCGGAACAATGGGTTGACCCGGTCGGCGATATCCGGCGTCAGGAAACGACCGCTATTGCCTGCTTGCGGGTCGGGGGGCTCGCTCGTGACTGGGTCTTCCCATTCGCCCCGCGCCAGCGGCGTCTCGCCGGCTATCCCAGTCGATTTGACAGTTTGCACGAAGTTTCCGTCACGCTGGCGCACCCGCAATACCCAGCCGCGCCGAGCCAGCGAGCGGTCTGCGGTATCGTAATAGGTGCTGACGAGCTTCGCGGGCGCGGTCTTCCCGTTCGGCGCCATCGTTTCCAGCGCCCGCCGCAATCTCGGCAGGTCGGCGGCGCGCACCGCCAGCCTCAATTCGATCTCGGGCACGATAAGGCCTCTGGGGAAGAAGGCGCGATCGGTATGCGGCGACAGTCCTTGGATTGAGGTCGGAGGTTCTATGAGCGATTTCCGCACGATGGCGTCGGCAAATGATGCCTGTCCGTAACCGGATGGTCGAGTGCCTTTGATCACCGTTTCGCACGCTACTAATTGCGGTATACGGTGGTTCCACTGGCCCCTACGCATAGCGAGTCAATCATCTCCGTCGCGAAATTGTCATCCTCCCGTGATACCGGTTCCCGAGCGACCAAAGGGGGTGGCGATGAGCTCACGCAGCAGCAGCGAGGCGATTCAACAGGGTCCGTTCATGGCGACAGTGTCGCGCACGGCCGCCAATCGGCGGATTCGCCGCGCCCGCGAAAAGAGGACAAAGCCCGAATTGACGCCATTCGTCGCGCCACGACCGATCGTTCCGAATGCAATCGCACCCGATCCGGTGCCGATCGCGGTACTGGCTATCGAACGCCTCGGTAGAGCCTCGATGCGCGCTGCACTTTGTGGCATCGAAGTTCGCGTCGCGGTTCCCGATGAGGCCACCGCCGCGATTTTTCGCGCAGCATTGGCCGAAACGGGCCGGACCAGGGTAACCGATCGCCTGGTCCGGGTGGTCGTCGATTGACCAAGCCTATCGCGACAAACCGTGATCAAGGACGCCCTGACCAAAAGGGCCGTGAAATGGAGGATGGCGTGAGCCCGATAGAGATGCTGTTCGAACTTCTGCGGCGGGAGGGTAAGACCCATTACGGTGAAAGCGCCGTCACCCAGTTCGAGCATGCGATTCAATGCGCTACCCTGGCTGAACAGGATCGCGCGTCGCCAGCCCTGATCACCGCTGCCTTGTTCCACGATATCGGACACCTGGTAAACCCAGGCGACCGCGCCGCGACATTGCGCAGCCGGGATGGCGAGCACGAGATTACCGGTGCTGAGCATCTCGGACAGTGGTTCGGCGTAGATGTAACCCTACCGGTGCGGCTGCACGTTCCGGCGAAACGCTATCTCAGCGCCGTCGATCCGGCCTATACCGCCAACCTTTCGTCAAGATCGGCGCTCAGCCTCGAATGGCAAGGCGGCCCGTTCTCGTCGGAGCAGGTCCGACGCTTCGCCGCCGCAGCGGGCGCCGCCGACGCGATCCGTCTCCGCCGCTGGGATGACGGCGCGAAGCGCCAAGGCGCGCCTATTCGCGAGCTTGAGTCCTTTCAACCCTATGTTGTGGCCAGCCTCCATAACGGCGGGAAATAATCTTTACCGCGCGCTACCGCGCTTCGAGTGAGGCTGGGATTTCGTGCGGTAGCCAGCAGGCGACGCTCACGATTCGGCGTCAGCGAGTGATCTGGCTGAGGCGGTGTCCACAAGCGACTTACCCGGCGCAGTCGTCGCACGCAGGCCGAGCGGTCGCCGCTCCGCCCATTTCACGATCTCCAGCCGACCGTCGAAATGCTCGACGAGCGCGGTGCAGCTTTCCACCCAGTCGCCGTCATTGCAGTAAAGGATGCCGTCCATTTCACGTATTTCCGCGTGATGAATATGCCCGCAAACCACGCCATCGAGCTGGCGGTTGCGGGCTTCGTTGGTCAGGGCGTCGGCAAACGACCCGATATACTGAACCGCATTCTTGACCCTCAGCTTGAGGAATGCCGAAAGCGACCAATATTCGTAGCCAAACAGGCGCCGCACCTTGTTGAAGTGATGGTTGACCCACAGTGCGAGCGTATAGGCGTTGTCGCCCAGCAACGCCAGCCAGCGTGCATTCGCGACGACAAGGTCGAACCAGTCTCCGTGGATCACCAGCAGCCGGCGGCCGTCGGCGGTGAGATGCACCGTCTCCTCGAGGACTTCCACGCCACCGAACATCATGGTCGCGTAATCGCGTAGCCACTCGTCGTGATTGCCTGGCACATAGACGACCCTGGTCCCGTGCCGGACCTTGCGCAGGAGTTTCTGGACAACATCGTTATGCGACTGGGGCCAATACCACGATTTGCGCAACCGCCAGCCATCGACGATGTCCCCCACCAGATAAATCGTCAGCGCGTCATTGTGGCGCAGGAAGTCGAGGAGATAATCCGCCTTGCAACCGCGCGTGCCGAGATGGATGTCGGAGATCCAGATCGCACGATACTGCAAGGGAGCGGAGATGAAGATTTCGTTCAAGATGTCATTCACGGCATTTCCTGAACAAAAGGGTCGCCCTGTGCGCGGCTGGAAGAAAACGCCCCATTGCGCAGGCCATTGCGCCTGCTCCCGAACCACGATGGTATGAATCTAGCAGCGGTATGTGACACTTTTTCGTATGGCTACATCTGGTACCCAATATTAGTTGTGTCGCAAAAGAGTCACGCACACGTGATAGGTGATCGGTCCGCTAGGTTCGGTCACAGTTCCGCCATCGCGCCTCAGCGGCAATTTTGGACGTTCAGTGATGAATTTTACTAACTGGGCAGCGGGCTTCTGCGTTGTTTCAACCGGGTGTCATCTTGCCAGCCTCGCCGTAACGGCGGCGCGGTTTCGCCGGGACGACTTGCCGATGCCATCGCCAGGCGGCGAGCCGTTCGTCAGCCTGCTACGGCCGGTCTGCGGCATCGATAATTTTGCGAGCGAGACGCTGGCCTCCAGCTTCCACATCGATTATCCGGATTACGAGATCATTTTTTGTGTCGCACGAGCCGACGATCCCGTGATGGCGGTGCTGCATCAGTTGATCGACGCCCACCCGGATGTACCGGCGCGATTGCTGGTCGGCGACGACAAGATCAGCGCGAATCCCAAGCTCAACAACCTCATCAAGGGTTGGGAAGCGGCGCAGCACCAATGGATCATCGTAGCCGACAGCAACGTCTTGATGCCGCGCGACTATATCAGGCGACTTCTCGCCCGCTGGCGCCCCGACACCGGCGTTGTCTGCTCGATGCCGATCGGCGCGCGCCCGCACAATTTCTGGGCTGAGATCGAATGCGCTTTTTTGAATACCCTGCAGGCACGTTATCAGTATGTGAGCGAGAGCCTGGGTTTCGGTTTTGCACAGGGTAAAACGACGCTGTTCCGGCGTGACTTGGTTGAGCGCGGCGGCGGGATCCGGGCGCTTGCCGCGGACACCGCCGAAGACGCGGCAACCACCAAGATGGTACGCTCGCTCGGGCTGCGCGTTCATCTGGTCGACACCCCCTTCGAGCAACCGCTCGGATGGCGGACGGCGAAAGAAGTCTGCTCGCGTCAGCTGCGCTGGGCGCGCCTGCGACGGGCCAGTTTCCCATGGTTGTTCCTGCCCGAGATCTTCCTCGGCAGCGCACTTCCCGCCCTTTCCGCTGCCGTTGCCGCATCGGGATACGGGGTGAGCGTTCCCCTATCGATCACCGTGCTCCTGGTCATTTGGTTCGGAGCGGAGAGGGCGCTCGCGGAATCTGCCGGCTGGCATCGCTCATCGAGACTGGCAGTGGCGTTGCTGGTTCGCGATCTTCTGTTGCCCGTGCTTTGGATCGGCGCCCTTCTCGGGACCGATTTCGTGTGGCGTGGTAATGAGATGACCGCCGGCGTACGTCGCCGCCGACGAAACATCGCAGCTGAACGGGGAACTCGACCGGCCCCGCAGGTCACCGGGCCATATTGAGGATCGAGCCCGCCAAAAAGCACAGAGAACCAATCACATAAAGCAGTCCGGCCAGATCGCTCACCTGTCTCCCCAGTCAACGGTCATCCATGCCTATGTAGTGAGGTTTTGTGGAAGGTCGATGACAGTCGAATGAAGAAAATGCGACATACAGTTCACAGGCGCCCGGGCATGCGGAATTTCCGAACGGGCACCGGTCCGAGCGGCTCGCCAAGGAAAGGCTTGTCACAAGAATGACATGCCAGGATCATCCAACTGTCATGGCGCTCCGATATCAACCCGGGCGTGACCTCGCTGTTGATCGACCACCCATCATCGCGCGCCCGCATCGCCTCGGCGACCCGGCCTGGCCCGCGGCGCCGGGCGCGCTCGCTGCCGGCCGTGGCCCTGCTCGCCCCATCGGTGGTTTTTCTGCTTGCGTTCACCTATCGGCCAATCCTGTGGGTAATAGCTGAATCCTTCGTGGTCGGACGGTTTGCCGATCATCACGCGGTCGGGCTCGGCAACTATCAGCGTCTTTTCGCCGACCCGCACTTTACCCGTGCCGCGTGGAACAATGTCGCATATGCGGCCGGGACCATCGTGCCCAGTCTTTTCCTGGCCTTGCTTTTTGCGCTAGCGCTGCGCGAATCGACCCGACTGAACGCCATATTGCGAGCGTTGATCGTGATGCCCCTGTTGATCCCGCTGGTCGCGGCGGCGGCATTATTCACTTTCATCCTGCTGCCGGCTGAAGGGCTGCTCGATTTCTATCTGGCAAGGCTCGGGTTGGGGATGGTCAATTGGCTCGGCGACCCCGATCTCGCGCTCGGTTCGATGATGGCGATAACGGTGTGGAAGAACACCGGATACTACATGCTGTTCTTTCTTGCCGGGCTTGCCGGGGTGCCGCAGGACCTGCTCGATGCGGCGACGATCGACGGCGCGGGCGCGTTGCGCCGGTTCCGCGCCATTACCTTGCCGCTCCTGGGAGCGACCTTTGGCTTCGTCGTGCCGATTGCGCTGCTCAATGCGCTGACGCAAATCGACCATGTCGTTACGGTGACGCAAGGCGGCCCTTCCGACGCGACCAACCTGCTCTTGTATTACATCTATCAGCAGGCGGCACAGAACTACGATACCGGGCTCGCTTCGGCGGCAACCGTGATCAGCGTGGCGGCGCTGTTGGCGCTCTCGTTGATCTCCTTCCGGACGCTCGAACGCGCGATCCATTATGAAAGCTGATGGCCGCTTGTTGGGGCTGATCGCCGTCGGCGCGGCGGCGTTGCTGTGGGCCGTGCCATTCGCCTGGATGGCGGTCGCCTCATTGCGCCCCGGCGTTCCCGCCGATATTGCCTCGCTGACGCCGGCAGGCCCGTTCGACCTCCACAACTTTACCGAGGCGTGGCAGAGCGGGGATTTCCCGTTGTGGTATCTCAACACGCTGATGGTGTGCGGTGGCATTCTCGCCGTGCAACTGGTCACGATCAGCGCCGCCGGCTACGCCTTCGCCCGCCTCAGCTTTCCGGGGCGCGACCTCGTCTTCGCGCTATTCCTGTTGCAGCTGTTGCTGATCCCAACGCTGCTGATCGTGCCGAATCTCGCGACCCTGACACGCTGCCCGGCATCATGGCGCCCTATTGCGCCTCGGCCTTTGGGGTTTTCCTGATGCGCCAGACCTTCCGGGCGATCCCGCGCGATTACGAAGAGGCGGCGATGCTCGACGGCGCCTCGATCCCGGTGCTGATCCGCCATGTTCTGGTGCCGCTCGCCCGCCCCGGCCTGATCGCGTTTGCGATCGTTTCGGTCACCGCCCATTGGAACGAGTTCCTGTGGCCGCTGATGGCCGTCTCCTCGCCATCGAAACAGGTGCTCACCGTCGGGCTCGCCTCGTTTGCCTCCGGCGCCGAGGCAGGTTCCGCCTGGGGCATCGTGGCGGCGGGAACCTTTCTGGTGGCCGGACCGCTGCTGGTCCTGTTCCTGGTCTTCCAGCGCCGGTTTGTTTCGTCCTTCGTCTTTTCGGGCATTAAATAAAGGGGGAGCAGATGGCACCGATTACACGACGCACCGCGCTGGGCGGGGCGTTGGCGATCCCTGCGGCCGCGGCACTCGCGCGCACGGCGCAGGCAGCCGATGCGACCGAAATCGATCTGTTCTTTCCGGTCCCGGTCCAGGGGATGCTTGCCAACGAGATGAAGAAACTGATCGATCGCTTCAACAGCGAGCATGGCGACATCGCGGTCACGGCGGTCTACACCGGCAGCTATGACGACACGAACCTCAAGACCCGCGCCGCGATCAAGGCCGGACGCCCGCCCGCCGCCGTCATCATGTCGGCCAACTTCGTCCGAGAATACGTGATCAACCAGGAGATCGATCCGTTCGACCCGCTGATCGAGAAGGAAGGCCAGACCCCCGCCGCCTATATGGACGGTTTCTGGGCGGCGTTGAAGCCGAACGCGGTGATCGACAGCCGCGTCTACGGCATCCCCTTCCAGAACTCGACACCCCTGTTGTACTACAATGTCGAAGCATTCAAAGATGCCGGGCTCGATCCCGATCATCCGCCGGTGACCTGGGCCGACTGGATCAACGCGGCGAAAGCCCTAACGAAGCCGGGCGGCGAGCGCTCGGGGCTGATGTTCCCTGGCACCTACGATTATTGCGGCTGGATCACCAGTGGCCTCGTGATGGCGAATGGCGGGCAGTACTTCAACCACGATTACGGCGGCGAGGTTTACTACAATTCGCCCAGCGCCCTCGGCGCGCTGATGTTGCTCGACAAGCTGGTCAATCAGCTGAAAGTCGTCCCGCCCGGGGTGTCCGACGCCAATGCCTGCACCAGCGCGTTTTTTTCCGGTCGAACCGGGATGATGGTGTTGTCGACCGGCTCGCTCAGTTTCGTGCGGGACAACATGAAGGCGCCGTATCGCGTCGCTCTTCTGCCGCGCAATGTACGCAACGCCGCACCGATCGGCGGCGCCTCGCTGATTCTTCCCAAGGGCAATTCGCCGGCGCGCCAAGCCGCAGCCTGGACACTGATCAGTTGGCTGACCAGTCCCGAAATCGCCGGCCGTTGGAGCCGTTTCACGGGATATTTCGCCCCCCGCCGCGCGGCCTACGACCTGCCCGAGATGAAGCAATACCTGCAAGAGCACCCCGACGCGAAGGTCGCTCTCGATCAGCTCGTCCATGCCGTGCCGTGGTTTGATACCTACAACACGGTCGCCGTTCGCAAGGCGATGGAAGATCAGGTCCAGGCCATCCTATCCGGCAAGACCAGCCCGGCCGAAGCAACGGCGAGCGCGCAGAAGAGTGCCGACGAGTTGCTTCGCCCCTATGTCGAACGGACGGCGCTTCAGCCCTTGGGCTGAAGCCGGGGGTGAAGCGGGTGCCGATCAGGCC
>JBARKH010000157.1:0-6618 GCA_049801295.1 Allostellaceae bacterium
GCTCTCGGCCCCGCGGCGGCGTCGAGCGGCCAGCGCGGGTGGACCGGGGCATCGAGCCCGTCGGTGAGGCCGAGGCGGAGGCGTTCCAGCCCGGCCCAGGCGATCATCGCTCCATTGTCGGTACACAGCGCCACCGGCGGCGCGACAAAGCCGAGGCCCGAGGACGCGGCCAACGCCGCGAGGCGATCCCGCAGCCGCAGATTGGCGGCGACCCCGCCGGCTGCGACCAGGCTGGTGCCTTCCGGGTAGTGGCGGCGAAACCAGTGCACAGCGTTTGCCGTGCGATCGACGAGCGAATCGCAGATCGCCAGCTCGACTGCCACGGCAAGATCGGCGACATCCTGGGGGCCGAGCGGCCCGGCCCGCGCATCCATATCGCCGACGATGTGGCGCACCGCGGTCTTCAGCCCGGAGAACGAGAAATCACACCCTTCCCGCCCCTTGAGCGGGCGCGGCAGCGCGAACCGGCCGGGATTGCCCTGGCGCGCCGCGTGCTCGATCGCCGGTCCGCCGGGATAGTCGAGCCCCAACAGCTTGGCGGTCTTGTCAAAGGCCTCGCCGGCAGCATCGTCGCGGCTGGCGCCGAGCTGGTGGTAGCGGCCGACCCCGGTGCACACCAAGAGCTCGGTGTGGCCGCCGGACACGAGCAGTAATAGATAGGGAAAGGCGACATCGTGGGAGAGCCGGACGGCGAGCGCATGGGCTTCGAGATGGTTGACCGCGATGAACGGCTTCGTGGCCGCCCAGGCGATGCCCTTTGCCGCCATCGAGCCGACAATGAGGCCGCCGATGAGGCCGGGCCCGGCAGCGGCCGCCACGCCGTCGAGCTGATCGATCCGCGTGTCGGCTTCGGCGAGCGCGCGCCCAATGAGCCCGGCGATGTGGTCGAGATGCGCCCGCGCGGCGATCTCCGGCACGACGCCGCCAAAAGGCCGGTGTTCCTCCAATTGGGAGTGGATCAGATTGGCCCGGATCAGCGGCTGTGGGCGGTCGCCCACAATCGCGACCGCCGTCTCATCGCAGCTCGTCTCGATGCCGAGAATTCTGAGGCCTTGGTCCATCGCAGGGAAATGGCGGTGCACAGGCTAGGGCGCAAGCAGCCGATGGAGCACGGTGTACCGCGGCAGGCCGAACCGCTCTCTGTGTCATCCCGGCGGAAGCGGAGATCCATTTCTGCCATCGATACCGGCTTCCGCCGGGATGACAGCAATTCTGGATCAGAATGCCGGTGCCGGGGCCTATTTTCCCTCGGGGCCGGACTCGTAGGTTTTCAGGGTCTTGTCGGTTGCGGCCTCGATTTCGAGGAGTTTGACCGCATAACCCCACAGCTGGGCGGCGTAGCGCAAGACCGAGCGGCAGGTCTTTTCCTCGAGCAGCACGCCGTCATGGACGTAATGGGCGAGGACGAGGCAACGGTCGCCGGTCAGATCGACATCGACCACCTGGACATCGGGCTCGCGCCGCGACAGATCGTATTGCTGCGAGAGGGCGCTGCGGATGCGGCGGTAGCCGATCTCGTCATGGATCGCATCGACCCTGAGCGAGGGTTTGCTGCTGTCGTCGGCGACATGGAACAGGCGGAAATTGCGGATCACCGCCGGGCTTAGATATTGCAGGATGAAGCTCTCGTCGCGGTAATTGGCCCAGGCATGGCGCAGCACCCCATAAGGGTCACCGCAGCCGGCGATCTCGGGGAAGAACTCGCGATCCTCCTCCTTCGGGTCCTCGCAGATGCGCTTGATGTCGCTCATCATCGCAAAGCCGAGGGCGTAGGGGTTGAGACCGCTGAAGCGCGGATCATCGAAACCCGGCTGAAATACAACGCTCGAATGCGAGTGGAGGAATTCGAGCATCGAGCCTTCGGTAATGAGGCCCTTGTCGTGCAGCCGGTTCATGATCTCGTAATGGACGAAGGTCGCGCATCCCTCGTTCATCATCTGCAGTTGTTTTTGCGGATAGAAATACTGCGAGACGTTGCGCACGATGCGGATCAGCTCGCGTTGCCAGTCCTTCAGCCGCGGGGCGCGTTTCTCGATGAAATAGAGCAGGTTTTCCTCGGGCAGGCCGAGCTTCCCGCGGATGTCTTCCTGCTGCTTCTCGTCTTCCGCCGATTCCTCGTCCTCATCCTTGTCGAGGGTCGGGACCGTGCGCCATAGATCGTTGTAGGTCGCCTCCTCATGGGCGCGACGATCCTCCGCGCGCTGGCGCTCCTCGGCGAGATTGGGCTTTGAGCGATGGGCATAGCGGTTGACGCCGTGCTCCTTCAAGGCATGCGCGGCATCGAGGACCCGCTCGACCGCGTCCAACCCGTACTTCTCTTCGCATTTCGCCACATAGTCGCGGGCGAAGCTGAGATAATCGAGGATTCCGCCTGCATCGGTCCACTGCCGGAACAAATAGTTGTTCTTGAAGAAATGGTTGTGGCCGACCGCGGCATGCGCCATGACGAGGGTCTGCATCGTCATGGAATTCTCTTCCATGATGTAGCAGATGACCGGGTTGGAGTTGATGACGATCTCGTAGGCCAGGCCCTGCAAGCCCTTGCGGTAGAGCGTCTCGTGATAGGCAAAACGCTTGCCGAAGCTCCAGTGGCGGTACATCAGCGGCAAGCCGACCGCGGCGTAGGAATCGAGCATCTGCTCGGAGGTGATCACCTCGATCTGAACGGGATAGATGTCGAGCCCGAGCTCGTCGAACGCGATCTGCTCGATCGCCTCATACACGCGGCGCAACGACCCGAAATCCCAATTGGGTCCTGAGAACAGCGGCATGTCCGCTCTGAGCTGTGCAACGTCCATACGCCTGTTAAGCACGGACGCCCCCTTTTGCAAACAATTCGTGGAACACCGAGAAAATCTGTGCCGGATCGCCAACCCGCCGCATCGCGAAATGCGGATGCGCCGGGGCCACCTCGCTGTAGGCCCGCCATAAATCGCTGTCGCGCGACAGCCCGGTCAGGCTGCCACCCATGCCGTCGCCGACTTCGACGTAGGCGAAATACTGGCACAACGGCAGGACTTCGCCGCCAAGCAGCGCGACGCAACGGCTGCTGTCGGCGCCGTAATTGTCGCCATCGGAGGCCTGCGCCCCATAAATGTTCCAGCGGTCGGTCGGATAGCGCGCGCGGGCGATCTCCAGCATCTTCTCGAGCGCGGTCGACACCACCGTGCCGCCGGTTTCGCGGCTGTAAAAGAACGTCTCCTCGTCGACCTCCTCGGCCGTGCTGGTGTGGCGGATGAAGACGACGTCGACATGGCGGTAGCGCCGGACCAAAAAGATGTGAAGCAACATGAAGAACCGCTTGGCGAGATCCTTCATCGCTTCGGTCATCGATCCCGATACGTCCATCAGGCAGAACATCACCGCCTCGGTGTTCGGCTTCGGCACACGTTCGAAGCGCCGGTAGCGGACATCGATCGGATCGATGTAGGGGATGATCTTGCTGCGCCGCTCGTGAACTTCGAGCTGATGGAGGAGCCGCTCGGCTTCCTCGTGGTCGCCCCGCGCCCGCGCCTCGTCGACCGCCTCGCGCAACGTCTCCAGTTCGGAGAGCTTGGGCCGCCGCAGCGAAATGCGGCGCGCCATGCTGTTGCGCATCGTGCGCGGGATGCTGAGGTTGGAGGGGCTGCCGGTGACCGTGTAGCCGGCGCGCTGGAGATCGAAGGCGGTCGTATCCTTGAGGCTCTTTTTTACGAGGTCGGGGAGCTCGAGGTCCTCGAAGAACATGTCGAGGAACTCTTCCTTCGACAGCGTGAATTCGAACGCGTCCTCGCCGCCGCCGTCCGGACTACCCTCCCGGCCGCCTTGCCCATCACCCCCGGTCGGCCGCGGGATTTCATCGCCGCGCACATATTCCTTGTTGCCGGGAACGACGTGATCGGTCTTGCCGGTGCGGCGGTTGTGATGAAAGATCGGCTCGGAGATCCCGCGCGTCGGGATCGCGACCTTTTCGCCGTGATCGACATCGGCGACCTTGCGCTTGCGCAACGCCTCCTGGACCGCCGATTTAACTTCGACGCGGGCGCGCGCGAGAAAGCGCTGTCGGTTGCTTAGGCTCTTGCCTTTCGGGTTAGGCCGGCGATCGACGATGTTCATCGCTACCTCCGACCGGCTAGGGACACCCCTATCCGGCCTTGTTAACCCGCATGTACCACTCGACCAGCCGACGCACCTGCCGCTCGGTGTAGCCGCGCTCGACCATCCGCTCGACGAAATCGGCGTGCTTCTTCTCGGTCTCCGATTCCTTCTTGGTGCCGAAGCTGATCACCGGCAACAGATCCTCGACCTGGGTGAACATCCGCCGCTCGATAACCTCGCGCAATTTCTCGTAGGAGGTCCAGGACGGGTTGTGTCCGCTGGCGGCGCGCGCGCGCAGCGCAAACTTCACCACCTCGTTGCGGAAATCCTTCGGGTTGGCGATCCCCGCCGGCTTCTCGATCTTGGACAGTTCCTGGTTTAGCAGCTCGCGGTTCATCAATTGGCCGGTGTCGGCATCCTTGTAGTCCTGGTCCTCGATCCAAGCGTCGGCATAGGCGACATAGCGATCGAACAAATTCTGCCCGTAATCCGAATAGGATTCGAGATAGGCCTTCTGGATCTCGTGGCCGATGAACTCGGCGTAGCGCGGCGCCAGCTCGGCCTTGATGAAGTTGAGCAATTTTTTCTCCGATTCCTCGGGGAACTGCTCGCGCCAAATCGCCTGCTCGAGGACGTACATCAGATGGACCGGGTCGGCGGCGATCTCATGCGTGTCGAAATTGAAGGTGCCGGACAACACTTTGAAGGCGAAGCGGGTCGAGATCCCGTCCATGCCCTCATCGACCCCGGCCGCGTCACGGTACTCCTGCGCCGATTTGGCGCGCGGGTCGGTGTCTTTGAGACTCTCGCCGTCGAAGACCCGCATCTTCGAGTACAAGTTCGAATTTTCATGCGGCTTCAGCCGCGACAGCACGCAGAATCGCGCCAGGATATCCAGCGTCGACGGCGCACAGGGCGCATTGGACAGCTCGCTGTTTTGCAGCAGCTTCTCATAAATCTTGCGCTCTTCGAGCGCGCGCAAGCAATACGGCACCTTGATGACGGAAATCCGGTCGATAAACGCTTCGTTGTTCTTGTTGTTCTTGAAGGCTTGCCACTCGGCCTCGTTCGAATGGGCCAGGATGATGCCCTGATAGGGAATGCCGCCGATATTCTCGGTCCCGGCGTAGTTGCCATCCTGCGTCGCGGTCAAGAGCGGGTGCAGCATCTTGATCGGGGCCTTGAACATCTCGACGAATTCCATCAGGCCCTGGGTCGTCCGATTGAGCCCCCCGGAGAACGAATAGGCGTCAGGATCGTTCTGGCTGAAATTCTCCAGCTTGCGGATGTCGACCTTGCCGACGAGGCTCGATACATCCTGATTGTTCTCGTCGCCCGGTTCGGTCTTGGTGACGCAGATCTGCTTCAAGCGCGACGGCATCAGCCGGATGACCGAGAACTTGGTGATATCCCCGCCAAATTCTTCAAGCCGCTTGACCGCCCAGGGCGAGATCGTGCCGGTCAGCCGCCGCGGCGGGATGCCGTAACGCTGTTCGAGCTCGGGGCCCAAGGTGGCCGGGTCGAACAAGCCGAGCGGGCTCTCGAACACCGGGCTGACCTCGTCCCCGGCCTTCAGCACGAATATGGGCTCTTTTTCCATCAACATCTTGAGCCGCTCGGCCAGGGATGACTTGCCGCCGCCGACGGGGCCGAGCAGGTAGAGCACCTGCTTGCGCTCTTCCAGACCCTGCGCGGCGTGACGGAAGAACCCGACGATCCGCTCGATCGTCTCCTCCATGCCGTAGAAATCCTCAAACGCCGGGTAGACCTTGATCGTCCGGTTCATGAAGATCCGGCCGAGGCGCGGATCCTGGCTGGTGTCGACCATGATCGGCTCGCCGATGGCCTTCAACAGCCGCTCGGCGGCACCGGCATACAGCGACGCGTCATCGGAACAGGCGCGCAGATAGTCCTCCAGCGAATATTCCACCTCGCGCCGGTTCTCGTACATGCGGGAGTAGATTCCGAAGATGCCTTCGTCAAATCGCATTTTGGCCACCTCAATCGACAGCTCTGCCGACCGCAACAGTTTCGACGTTCGCTCGGTTCACAAGCCTACACATAACGATGCCGCGCGCCGAAAATTCTCGTCGTTGATCACGGACCGGCGTCGCCCGTGATATTTTTTGGAGTCCATCCGCAGTCCTGCCCATTTCGAACGCCCGGGGGACGAAGGGGCTCGAACTGTGACTACGCAATCACTATGCCAAACCTCTATATGCCAAAACTTTGTGGCAACTCTTGGGTCGGCGTCTGATCTCGCAACGCGATTCAGCCATGCGCGCATCGCCCCTCTCGGGGACCGATCACCTGTCGGCAAAGTACGGGTAACCAACAACATCTTGTGGCCCCCTCGAATGCGCCATCAGCATATATGAGGCTGGCGCGAATCCCAACGCAATTTTGTCGTGACCCCGGACATCGATCGCGCTCCACGCGAGGGCACATTATCCCGTATAATGGTTAACGCGTCCTTTCGCCGCAGCACCCAGATTGGACGGCACAGCGCGGATCTTTCGGCGCCGTCAGCCTCGCCAGACC
>JBARKH010000158.1:0-10893 GCA_049801295.1 Allostellaceae bacterium
GCCCTGGCCGAGCTGGGGCCGAGTTTCATCAAGCTCGGGCAGATCCTGGCGACCCGCGCCGATCTGTTGGGTGACGAGATCACCCTCGACCTCGCGCTGTTGCAGGATCGCCTGCCGCCGTTTCCCGGGCCGCAGGCGCGCGCGCTGATCGAGACCGAATTCGGGCAACCGCTCGAGGCCCTCTTTGCGAATTTCGACGAAACCGCGATCGCCGCGGCCTCGATCGCGCAGGTCCATTTCGCGGTGACGACCGACGGGCGCGAGGTCGCGGTCAAGGTGTTGCGTCCCGGGATCGCCCGCGCCTTTGCCCGCGACCTCGACCTGTTCCGCTGGCTGGCGCAACTGATCGAGCGGACCCAGCCGGCGCTGCGCCGCCTGAAGCCGGTCGAGGTCGTGGAAACCCTCGCACAATCGGTCGAGATCGAGATGGATTTGCGCTTCGAGGCGGCCGCGGCCTCCGAGCTGGCTGAGAATTTCGAGGGCGACCCCGCCTTTCGCGTGCCGCGCGTCGATTGGCAGCGCACCGGGCGCACCGTCCTCACGACCGAGCGGGTGAGCGGGATCCGGGTCGATGACCGCGAGGCGCTCCTCGCCGCTGGCCATTCGATCGGCGAACTTTTGCGCAATGCGGCCGATTCGTTCTTCAAGCAGGTGTTCCGCGACGGCTTCTTCCATGCCGATCTGCATCCCGGCAACATCTTCGTCGATGCGACAGGCGCGCTCGCACTCGTCGATTTCGGGATCATGGGCCGGCTCGACCGCCAGACCCGCATTTATCTGGCCGACATGCTGATCGGCTTTCTCACCGGTGATTACCGGCGGGTGGCTGAAGTGCATTTCGATGCCGGCTACGTGCCCAGGCGGCGCTCGCTCGACGCCTTCACCCAGGCGTGCCGCTCGATCGGCGAGCCGATCCTCGGGCGCCCGCTGCAAGAGATCTCGATCGCCCGGCTCCTGGCGCAGCTCTTTCAGGTGACAGCGCAGTTCGAGATGGAGACGCAGCCGCAACTCCTGCTCCTGCAAAAGACGATGGTGCTGGTCGAAGGCGTCGGGCGGCGGCTCGACCCGGACGTCAATATCTGGAGCCTCGCGCGCCCGCTCGTCGAGCAATGGATACGCGACAACCGCGGCCCCGAGGCGCGCCTCAAAGAGCGCATCGACACGCTCGTCGAGACCTTGGACGCGGTGCCGCGCCTCGTGCGCAACCTCGACCGGCTGATCGGCGAGTGGTCGCGCGAGGGCGTCGTCCTCCACGCCGAGAGCCTCGCCGCCCAGGCCGCCCACCGGGCGCGCCTCCTCCCCTGGCTGGCAGTGCCCCTATGGGTCGCCGCGGTGGCGCTGGCGGCAATCGCGGTGGCGCTGATGGTGGGCCGATAGAAGCGGTTACTGATGACGCTGGCTATCGCTCCAAAGATGGAGCTGATCCGGTATCAGAGCAGCACTGGATCAGGTCAGCCCCGGCGGCGTCGGCGGGTGCGGCGCGCGAACCCTCCGGCGGGCCTGCGCTTTCTCGAGTTTTGCCGCGGCCTCGCGGTCTGCCGCATCCTTCTTCTCTCCGGCGACCACGGCTTCCTTGGCCAGCCGAAGGGCGCGCAGCCGCGTCGTCTTGGCGGCCTCCGCCTCGCGCGCCGCGCTGTCAGGCGTCACAAATTTCGCAAATCCTTTTTTCGCCATCTCAACTGCTCCTCGACCGGGACCGGTCATGTCCGGGTGGCGCGACACGTCGCGGACGCGTGCACCCGGTGAAACTTAATCCCACCCGTCATCGGGTGGTCACTCCGACAGCCGAGCGAGATCCGCGAGGACCCCGGCGATCAGCTTTTGCCGGCGGGGGTCTCGCGCAT
Source organism: Allostellaceae bacterium (assembly GCA_049801295.1). Classification (GTDB taxonomy): domain Bacteria; phylum Pseudomonadota; class Alphaproteobacteria; order ATCC43930; family CGMCC-115725; genus DATARH01. Next base: position 1,845 of record JBARKH010000158.1, read on the forward strand.
CGGGCGTTGCGGCATAGAGCTGAATGAGGTAGCGCGCCTTTGCTGCCGCCTCCGCCCAAGTCATCGCCTCGGCCGCCACCATCACGGTTTCAATCTCTTCCATCCGCTCGCGCAACGCCGCCTGATCGGCCTGAACCTCGTGCAGCAGTCGGCGAATTTCGGTCTGCTTTTGCGCCGCTATCCCGCGATGCTCATCGAGATCCACCGGCTTATCCATCATGCCGCCTTCGCGCCTGCCACCGCACGCGAAACGACAAAGGCGCAGCGCGGCCGGCCGTTCCGTTCATGGTTTTTTGGCGGGCGCCGCGGTGGTGATCGTCGAGCGGGCGGCGGCTGCCGGTTTTTTCTTGGTCGATTTCGGCTTCTTCACTTCGCGGTTGCTGCGTTTTTGTCCCTTTGCCATGTCGTTTCTCCTGTCTCGTAAGCACCACGATTGATGGCGCCGCGCCAGAATGTGGGATCGGCCGCATCATGTCCGCCGGGGCGAGGCGCGATCGGAAGCGCCGCGCCTCCTCATCGCCCGAGGACTTCCATGCTACCACAATCCTCGCCATAACCGTAATCTGTCGCCACGGCCGCATCCGGGCCCACTCTCGTCCATCCGGCTCGGAGCATCAGGTCAGGCGTCGACGCGAGGTCGCATATGAGCACGCAATACTCGAACATCCTCCTGGAGCGGCAGGGGCCGGTCGGCATCGTCACCCTCAACCGGCCGCAGGCATTGAACGCATTGAATGCGGCGCTGATCGCCGACCTCGGCGCCGCGCTCGACGAATTGGAGGGCGACACGGCGATTGCCGCGATCATCCTGACCGGCAACGAAAAGGCCTTCGCGGCCGGCGCCGACATCAAGGAGATGGCCGACAAGACCTATATGGAGGCCTACGCACAAGACTTCATCACCCGCGGCTGGGAGCGGGTGGCGCAATGCCGCAAACCGGTGATCGCCGCGGTCGCCGGCTTTGCATTGGGCGGCGGCTGCGAGATCGCGATGATGTGCGACATCCTCATTGCCGCCGAAAATGCCCGTTTCGGCCAGCCCGAGATCAATCTCGGCACGATGCCGGGGGCCGGGGGCACGCAGCGCCTGGCGCGCTTTATCGGCAAAGCCAAGGCGATGGATCTGTGCCTGACCGGGCGGATGATGGATGCCGTGGAGGCCGAGCGCGCGGGCCTCGTCAGCCGCATCGTGCCGGCCGACAAGCTCCTCGCCGAAGCGGTCGCGGTGGCGAACCGGATCGCCGAGCTCTCGCAGCCGATCGCGATGATGGTCAAGGAATCGGTCAACCGCGCGTTCGAGACGACGCTCGCCGAGGGCGTGCGGTTCGAGCGGCGCCTCTTTCATTCGACCTTCGCCACCGAGGACCAGAAAGAGGGGATGGCGGCGTTTATCGCCAAGCGCAAACCCGCCTTCCGCAACCGCTGAGAGCGTGTGAAAGGATCGGCGGATTGTCGGAAACAGGCGATGCATCGCGAGATATGCGTCCTTCGAGACGGCGCTTCGCGCCTCCTCAGGATGAGGTTAAGTTTACGACGGCATTAAAGAAAAACCTCATCCTGAGGAGCCTGCGTAGCGGGCGTCTCGAAGGACGCGCCGTGTTGATCCAGCGACCTCGCCGAAAGAATTACAGTCTCTGAGGAGCATTGATGAGATGAGTGGGATCGTGACGGCAGTCAGCCGCAGCCCGACGCACAGCTTTACCAAGGCGAATGCGAGCAGCATCCGGCTGGTAGCGGGGCTTGGTGTCGAGGGCGACGCGCATCAGGGCGCCACGGTCCAGCACCGCTCGCGGCTCGAGCGCTTTGGCGGCACGCCCAATCTGCGCCAGGTGCATCTGATCCACGCCGAGCTGTTCGACGAGTTGCGGGTGGCCGGTTTCACGGTGTCGCCCGGGCTGATGGGCGAGAACGTGACAACGCAAGGCGTCGATCTGCTTGGGTTGCCGACCGGTGCGCGGCTGCATCTCGGGCCGGCGGCGATCGTCGAGATAACGGGCTTGCGCAACCCCTGCCGGCAGCTCGACAAGCTCCACCCCGGGCTGATGGCGGCGACCCTGGCGCGTGATCCGGAAGGCAACCTCATTCGCAAGGCCGGGATCATGGGGATCGTGCTGGCGGGGGGCGAGGTTCGCGAGGGGGATCCGATCCGGGTCGAGTTGCCGGCGCCGCCGCACCAGAGGCTCGCGCCCGTGTAGGGCGGCCGCCCACGTCACTGTCGGGGTTCGTCATTCCCGCGTGATCCCCGGGTCAAGCTCGGGGAGGAACCCAGGGCGACCGTTATGCCGCTTGCCCCTGGACCCCCGCTTTCGCGGGGGCGGCGGGTGGGCTCAGGCGGGGATGCGCACCGGCAGTGAGCGGATGCCGTGGATGAAGTTGGAATAGGTGCGTTTTGCTTCGCCCATGACCTCGATTGTCGGATAGCGCTGCATGACCTCTTCCCAGAGGATGCGCAGCTGCAATTCGGCGAGGCGGTTGCCGACGCAGCGGTGGATGCCGTAGCCGAACGACATGTGCTGGCGCGGGCGCGGGCGGTCGATGATGAAATTGTCGGGGTCCTCGACCGCTTCGGGATCGCGATTGCCCGAGACGTACCACATGACGACCTTGTCGCCCTTCCTGATCTCCTTGCCGCCGATCTCGGCATCCTCCTTGGCGGTGCGCCGCATGTGGATGACCGGCGTCACGTAGCGGATCATCTCCGACACCATGCCGGGGATGAGGGAAGGGTCGTCGCGCAGCTTCTGGTATTCGCGCGGGTGCTCGTTCAATGCCATCAACCCGCCAGTCATCGAATTGCGCGTCGTGTCGTTGCCGCCGACGATCAGGAGTGACAGCGTCCCCATGAACTCGCGGAACGGCATGTTGCGGGTCGCTTCCCCATGCGCCAGCATCGACAGGAGGTCGAATTTGGGCGGGAGCTTCGCCCGCTCGTCGAAGAGCTTGCCGAGCGCCTGGGCCATCTTGGTCAGCTCGGCGAATTTCTCCTCTTCCGAGTGGACCGGGGCGTCGGGCGAGCGGACATTGGCGATCGCCACGTCCGACCAGTAGGTCAGCTGGCGGCGGTCCTCCCAGGGATAGTCGAAGAGGGTCGCCAGCATCATCGTCGTCAATTCGATCGACACCCGCTCGACCCAGTCGAAGGTCTCGCCGCGCGGCAACTGGTCGAGGACGCGCTGAGTGCGCTCGCGGATCAGCGGTTCCATGTTGGCGAGGTTGCCCGGCGCGACGACCGGGCTGACGACGAGGCGCTGCTCATCGTGCTTTGGCGGGTCCATGCGGATAAAGCTCGGCCGGTCCATGTCCTTGGGCTGGTCCTCGACGGCGATGCCGCCCAGTTCCGAGGCCGAGGAATAGACCTGATGGTTGATCTCGACCTGCATGATGTCCTTGTACTTGGTCACCGACCAATAGGGGCCATAGAGGCTTTGCCGGCAGTAATGCACCGGGGCCTCGCGCCGCAGCCGGGCGAAATACGGCCGCCAGACGTCATCCTGGTAGAGCTTGGGGTCGCTGACGTCGATGTCGTCGAGGGCCACGCTGTCGGCGTTGCTCAGAACCGCTATGTCGTTCATCGAACTGCCTCCCCGTTTGGGTGACGCTAATGCTGTCCTTCCGGCATTCGCACAACGAGCCCGTCCAACTCCTCGCGCATCTCGATCTGGCAGGAGAGGCGGGAATTGGGTTCGGCGGTTGCGGCAAAACTGAGCATGGCCGCTTCCTGCGAACCCTCTACCGGGAGCCCTGTCTGGTCGAGCCACGCCGCGTCGACATAGACGTGGCAGGTGGCGCAGGCGCACTCCCCGCCGCAATCGGCGTCGATCCCGGGGATGTTGTTATCGACCGCGCCGCGCATCACCGAGCGACCGACCGGCACTTCGACCAAGTGTTCCCGGCCGTTATATTCGATGTAGGTAACCTTGGGCATTGGCGCTCCCCGGCTCGGCTCAACTCATTCTAGCAGAAGTCGAGGCCAAGGAGGCACGATTCCGCTGGTGCGGCACACGCAGCTTTCGGCTAGGCGGCACCCGCGCCACCCGGTCCTTTCCGCTGCGGTGGCTGACGCGTGCGAAGAAAAAAGTGATTTTGGTTAAATCATTGATATAAATAACGTTATCCCTAAATAACAGCGGGAATAACAGCGAAATATCAGCGAGGTAACAGCGACATATTTGCAACATAACAGCGAGAGCCGGGGCCGGCGGGTCGGCTTGCGCGGCAACAACGCGGGAGGCCGGACAGGCGCATATCGGTTCTTGCTTCGTTCCTGTCAAGGGGGCTGTCGAGGGGTGCCAGGGTGATCGCATTTGGCTCCCGTCTCCCTCCCCCTGGATGGGGGAGGGTCGGGGTGGGGGTGCACCGGCCGCCCGGCGGGCGCGGGAACGGGGAGAGCTGCGGCATCACCCCCACCCAAACCCTCCCCCATCCAGGGGGAGGGCTTCCATATGCGATACCCCTGCGAGGGGTAGGGTGCGGCCCGATCAGAAGCCGAGGCGGGTGCGGAAGATCAGCGTTGCGTAGAAATAGAGTTCGGCGTCGAGCGCCCGCTTGATGTTTTCGGCACGGCGGAAGCCGTGGCCCTCGCCGGCGAAGAGGAGATAGCCGGTCGGGATGCCGCGGCGGCGCAACGCCTCGACCATCAGCTCGGTCTGGTTGGGCGGCACCACCCGGTCGTCTTCGCCCTGGAAGAAGATGACCGGTCGGCTGAGCTGGTCGGCATGGGTGAGGGGCGAGCGCTCGCGATAGAGATCGGCCTGTTCGGGATAGGGGCCGATCAGCCAATCGAGATAACGGGACTCGAATTTGTGGGTGTCGCGGGCGAGGGCGGCAATGTCGCTGACCCCATAATAGCTGGCGCCGCCTTGGAAGACATCGCGCAGCGCGAGCGCGGCCAAGACGGTGTAGCCCCCGGCGCTGCCGCCGGTGATGACACAGCGCTCGCCGTCGGCGAGGCCCTCGGCGATGACGTGCCTTGTGGCGTTGACGCAATCCTCGACATCGACGACGCCCCACGCGCCCTTCAGGCGCTCGCGATAGGCGCGGCCATAGCCGGTGCTGCCGCCGTAATCGACATCGATGACGGCGATGCCGCGGCTCGTCCAACACTGGATCCCGAGGCTGAGGACATTCGCTACCGAGGCCGTCGGGCCGCCATGGCATTTGACGACGAGCGGCGGCTTTTCGCCCGGTGGCGGGGCGTAGTCCGGGTTGGAAGGCGGATAATAATTGGCGTAGGCGGTGAGGCCGCCTTCGGTCGGGAAGGCGAGATGAAGCGGTGCCGAGAAATAGCGGCGCAGCTGATCGTCGCTGGCGGCCGTCGTGGATTGGCGCAACATTTCGACGGCGCCATTCGCCCGGTCGATCGCGACGATCGCCGGCGGGTCGGTGGGTGACCCGGCGCGGCAGATGACGCGGCCGGCGGCGACGCGGATCTGGCCAAAATCGGTGAAGCGCGTGTCGATCGCGTCGAGTTGACCGGATGCGATGTCGAGCCGCGCGAGCCGATCGCGCCCGGCTTTGCTGTAGGCGCAGACGAGCTGCTGGGCCGAGAGGAAGGCGTAGGTTGATTGCCCGAACGCCCATTGCGCCTGGCCGAACTCGGCCTCGCGCGAACAAATCGGATGGACGCCGCCAGCGTCCGGGTCAACGCGGTAGAGGTTCCACCAGCCGGTGCGGTCGGAGACGAAATAGAGGACGCCATCGGGCGAGAATTGCGGCTGGAAGATCGATTCCTCAGGCCCACCGGCAATGCGGCGCGGCGCCGCCAGCGACCCGTCGGTGGCGATCCCGGCCAGCCACAATTGGGTCGCCACCCAGGGCATGTTGGGGTGGTCCCAGGAGAGAAAGGCAAGCCGTTTTCCATCCGGCGACAGCTTCGGCGATGCATAGAAATCGTGCCCTTCGGCCAGCACCTGCCCGGGCCCCGGCGCATCGAGCCCGACCGCGACGAGGGTGTTGTCGACCCGCCCCTCGGGCCCATGCGCCTCGCGCACGCCGATCCAGCGCCGGCGCGCCGCGTCGAACATCCCGTCGGCATATCGCCAGCCGCCTGCTTCCGGGGTCAGCGGCGCCGGCGCCTCCCCGGCCGCCTGCCGATAGAGGCGCTGATCGGCGAAATTGCTGAAGAAGATGACGCCGCCCGCTACCGCCGCGGCGCCGCCGCCATATTCATGCACCCGGGTGCGCGCGCTGAACGACGCCGGAGTGATGTCTTCGACCGCACCTCCCGGTAACGAGCGGACGACAACGCTGCGCCCGGCCTCGCGCGGCCTGCCCTCGATCCAATAGACATCGCCGCCATCGATGAGGATATCGCCAAGGCCGATCGTCTCGCCGACGATCAGATCCGAGGTGATCGGCGAGCGCCATGCGCCATAGGGCAGGGTTTCAGGCATCGTCACGCCGGCTGGATCACGACGGTGCGTCCTTCGAGACGCCCGCTCCGCGGGCTCCTCAGGATGAGGTTTTTTCTTAATTCCATTATAGATTTACCTCATCCTGAGGAGCGCTCCGCAGGAGCGCGTCTCGAAGGACGCACCGGCTCTTTTTCAGCGACTGAGCGCGTTCCACGGCGCGCCAGCGCCGGCGGCAGAGCAAAATCTCCCCGAATCAATGCCTCTTTCTTGTCGCGACGCCACCCTTTGATCTGACGTTCGGCCGTGATGGCATCCTCCACTCGTTGAAATTCCAGCTGAAAGACGAGGGTGACCGGCCGCCTAAGGGCGGTGTACCATCAAAAGCGCCTGCCTGATGTTGCGCAACGCGCGCTTCCAAACGGTCGCGCGTGGTACCGGCGTAATACGAGCTATCAGAGCAGCGAAGGATATAAAAATAGGCACTTACGTCTATTTACGCCTCACAAATACTCTACCCGCTTGTCCTTCACGGCTTTCGGCCGTCACCGGCATCAGCAATCGGCCCCTGTCGGCGGCTCGCGCCTGTGCTTCAGGATCAGGCGGTGGCTCGAGGCTTCGTCCAAGGGTTCGGTCGATTCGATCTCGATGCCGAACCCGGCGAGCCCGACATAGGTGCGGGAACGCGTGGCATAGAGCCGGATCGAGGAGATATTCAGATCGCGCAGGATCTGGGCGCCGAGCCCGATCTCTTTCCATTCCCGGCTGCGTTCGAGCTCGGATGCGGTGGTTTCCTCGGCGATCGCGGTGGTGGGGACGCCGGAGGCGCCGTCGCGCAGATAGACGAGGACGCCGCGCCCGGCTTGTCTGAAGCGGCCCAGCGCGGCGTGGATCGACTTGGCCCCGCCGAACACATCCTCGACGACATTGGCGCGGTGGAGGCGCGTCGGCACGTTGCGGCCGTCGCCGATCTCGCCGTAAACAAACGCGTAGTGGTGCACCTTGTCGAACGGGGTGACATAGATGTAGCCGGTGAACGCGCCGGCCTCGGTTTCCATCGTGAACTCGGCGACCCGGGTCACCAGCTTCTCGCGCGCCTGCCGATAGGCGATCAGATCGGCGACCGAGATCCGCTTCAGCGAATGCTTCCTGGCAAAGGCGGCGACCTGAGGCCCGCGCATCACCGTACCATCGTCGTTGACCAGCTCGCAGATCGCCGCGACCGGCTCGATCTCGGCGAGACGGCACAAATCGATCGCCGCCTCGGTGTGGCCGGAGCGCATCAAAACGCCGCCATCCTTGGCGATCAGCGGAAAGACGTGGCCGGGCCGGACGAAATCGGCGCGGCCGGTGTTGCCGTTGGCGAGCGCCCGGATCGTCGCGGTGCGCTCCTCGGCGGAGATGCCGGTCGTCGTGCCGTGCCGGTAATCGACCGAGATCGTGAAGGCGGTGCCGTGGATCGCGTCGCTGTCGGCGACCATCGGCGCGAGGTGGAGGCGCCGGGCGATCTCGCCGGTAATCGGCGCGCAGACGATGCCGGCGGTATGGCGGATGATGAACGCAATCTTCTCCGGGGTCGCGTGCAGCGCGGCGATAATCAAATCGCCCTCGTTTTCGCGGTCGTCATCATCGGTGACGACGACAATCTCGCCGTGCGAGAAGGCGTCGATGGCTTCGCGGACGCTCGACTGGGGCAATTTCTCTATTCTCCGAAACCGTTGGCGGCGAGGAATTGCGGGTTTCCCTCGCGCAGCTTCAAGATCGTCAGCCGCCATAATAGCGCACGCGCGGCGTGGGCGCGCATGTTGCATGCCGCGAAGGCGCCGGCGCGAAGATCCGCGGCGAAGCGGTGGAGCGATGCGTGATCCGAGCCGCCATAAAACTGGATCAGCCGGGCCATAATATCTCGCGCCGGTGCCTCGCCCGCGAGGGCTTCGCGCTCGGCAATCGCGATCGCGGTGGCGAGGAGATGCAGCTCGCGCTCCTTCTCCGGGGGCACCAGCGGGAGCAGTGTGTCGAGCAGCCGCTCGCGCCCGAGCGCCAGGAGCGCGCTGCTGCCCGGCAGGTCGCGGATGGTCTCCGGGACCGTGGCCGCCCCGGTCGCAGGCGGGCAGGATGCCCGCGATCCATTGCCATCGAGCAGCATCAACAGCTCCAGCTCGCACTCGGTGGCGCGGCGTCCGATGATCGCGGTCGAGAGATCGCGCGCGCCGCCGCGGAGGACCCGGTCGCTCTGCTGCAGCGCGATCACCGCCCAGCGCAAATTCGCCAGCACCTCCCAGAAGCGCACCCGCGCGGGGTCGAGACGCCGGCCCGAGGCGGCTTCGTAGGCCCGATAAAACACCGTCCGCGCGGCGATGCCGCCGGCTTCGCGGTCGAGTCGGGCAAAGCGCCAACCCTTGCAGCAGAACCAGCCGATATCCTCGTCGGGGTCGCCCCAGCCGGCGAACTCCCAATCGAGGATACCTGTGAGCTCGGCCCCCTCTACCATGTAGTTGCCGGTGCGGAAATCGCGGTGGCACAAGACGGGCGGCAAGGGCTCGGGCAGATGCGTTTCGAGCCAGCGTATCGCCCATTCGAGGACCGGGCGGGCTCGCGGATGGTCGTCGAGATAGGCGCGGAAGCTTGTGATGTGCGCTTCGGCGCCGATCGTCGGCAGAAACCCGAGATCGGGGCGCGGCGGCCGGATCGTCTGAAGG
>JBARKH010000159.1:0-6389 GCA_049801295.1 Allostellaceae bacterium
TCACTTGATAACCTTCGACACCACGCCGGAGCCGACGGTGCGGCCGCCTTCGCGGATCGCAAAGCGCAGTCCGTCCTCCATCGCTATCGGGGCAATCAGCTCCACCGTCATCTTGATGTTGTCCCCAGGCATCACCATCTCGGTGTTGCCCGGCAACTCGATCATCCCGGTCACATCCGTGGTGCGAAAGTAGAACTGCGGCCGATAACCCTTGAAAAACGGCGTGTGCCGCCCGCCTTCCTCCTTCGTCAACACGTAGACCTCACACTCAAACTGCGTGTGCGGGGTGATCGATCCGGGCTTGGCCAGCACCTGCCCGCGCTCGACCTCCTCGCGCTTGGTGCCGCGCAGCAGCACCCCCACGTTGTCCCCCGCTCGCCCCTCATCCAGGAGCTTGCGAAACATCTCCACCCCCGTGCAGATGGTTTTCATCGTGGGCTTCAGGCCGATGATCTCCACCTCATCGTTGACCTTCACGATCCCGCGCTCGATGCGTCCGGTGACCACCGTGCCGCGCCCGGAAATCGAAAACACATCCTCCACCGGCATCAGAAACGGCTTCTCAATATCGCGCTTGGGCACAGGAATGAAATTGTCCATCTCCTCGACCAGCTTGATCACCGAGGGCACCCCAAGCTCGCTCTTGTCCCCCTCGAGCGCCTTGAGCGCCGAGCCGATGATGATCGGGGTCTTGTCGCCTGGAAACTTGTACACCGTCAGCAGCTCGCGCACTTCCATCTCCACCAGCTCGAGCAGCTCCTTGTCATCCACCATGTCGGCCTTGTTCATGTACACCACGATGTAGGGCACGCCCACCTGGCGGGCCAGCAGAATGTGCTCGCGCGTCTGCGGCATCGGGCCGTCCGCGGCCGATACCACCAGAATCGCCCCGTCCATCTGCGCCGCTCCCGTGATCATGTTCTTCACATAGTCGGCATGCCCCGGGCAATCCACGTGGGCGTAGTGCCGATTCTTGCTCTGATACTCCACGTGCGCCGTGGAGATCGTGATCCCGCGCGCCTTCTCCTCCGGAGCCTTGTCGATCTGGTCGTAGGCCACAAACGTGCCGCCATTCGTCTCGGCCATCACCTTGGTCAGCGCCGCCGTCAGCGTCGTCTTGCCATGATCCACATGCCCTATCGTCCCCACGTTCACGTGCGGCTTGGTGCGTTCAAATTTTTCTTTCGACACGACGACTCCTCATGACCTACTGAACTTACTGGACTTACTGGAGCCCACGAGCGGGATCGAACCGCTGACCTCGTCCTTACCAAGGACGTGCTCTGCCAACTGAGCTACGTGGGCGGACGACACCCATGACCTCTGAAGCCTGAAGCTTTGTGCCGCGGCTGGCTATCACTGGCTCAAGCTATTGGAGCGGGTGATGGGAATCGAACCCACGTCATCAGCTTGGAAGGCTGAGGTTCTACCATTGAACTACACCCGCCTTAAGATGACGCCGAAGTACTCAATCCTGACCACCGAATCTGCCGGTCTCGAGTCCACCCCCTCATGGTGGAGGGGGTAGGATTCGAACCTACGAAGGCGTAAGCCGGCAGATTTACAGTCTGCTCCCGTTGGCCGCTTGGGTACCCCTCCGCGAAAAACGAGCCGCGTATTCTGATTTCCGCTACCGGGCCTGTCAATGCAGATTCCGGGCCAATTTGCCAATCCTTCAGGCCCGGTCAGGCCCGGTCAGGGCCGGTCAGGGCCGGTCAGGGCCGGTCAGGCCCGGTTGGCGGCCCTGAACCTTAAGGCGAGGCGTACTTAAGCCAACATCGGGCCCCGCCTGGCCCCAAGCCGGCCGCTCCCACGGCAGGCCTGCAGTTGAGGCTACAGCCCGCGCGCGTTGAGATAGTGATCGACCGCGCTGCGCACTGCGGGCGCGATCTCCGGCGCGCTGAAGAAATCCAGATCGACATCGCCGAACTCGTCGAGTCGCGCCCGCACCCGCAGCACATAGCTCCTGCCCTTCTGCACGGCGCTAAAATTCCAGATCCGTGACTGCTCGGCCGGCAGCGCGTCGATCTCCGCTGCCACCCGCTCCGCATCCCTTCTGACAAACCCGGCGTCAAACAGTTTGGCCACTTGCCTGAGTACCGCCGAGGCATGTTTGGCCTCAAAACTGCTGCTGACCCGCACCAGCGCCGGGACCGGGGCGGGGGCCGGGACCGCAGGGGCCGCCGGGACGGCTGCGGGGTCCGGTGTCGGGTCTGGGGCTTCTTCGGCCGCTTCCGCGAATCGCCCCGAGCTCAGCGCCGCCAATGCCATCATCGCGGCCATCAGCGGCAGCATCCGGCGGGCTCCCCCGCCGGCGGCCCCGCAGGTACCCCCTCGGGGACCCGCTATATAGAAGGAAAAGCTCACAACAGCGCCGCCTCCGCCGCCGCCATGGGCCGGCATTGCCCGGGCCGCAAATCCTGCGGCAAACGCACCGAACCGTAGCGCAGCCGCGCCAGGCGGCTTACCTCGAAACCCGCCGCTTCCCACAACCGCCGCACCTCGCGGTTACGGCCATCGTGCAATACCACCCGAAACGCGCTCTGCGCCGGCGCAGATTCGGCCGCGCTCCGCGCGGCGCGCGCAGCGCCCCAGGCAGGTGAGCACCCCGCCGCCTCCCGCACCGGCTCAATGCTGTCAAAACGCGCCGGTCCATCCTCGAGCATCAGTCCCTGGCGCAGTTGGTCCAGCACGGCTGCGGGCGGCGTCCCGCGCAGGCGCACCAGATACTCGCGCTCGACCTCGGACGACGGATGCATCAGCCGATGCGCCAGCGCGCCGTCGTTGGTGAACAGCAGCAGCCCGGTGGTGTTGACATCGAGCCGCCCGATCACGACCCAGCGTCCGGCGATCGGTGCGGGCAGGCGGTCGAACACCGTCGGCCGGCCTTCGGGGTCGGCGCGCGTGGTCACCTCGCCGGAGGGTTTGTGGTAGATCAGCACCTCTCTGGCCGTGGCCGCAATGTTGCTGAACTGCAGCGGTGCGCCGTCGAGCCGGACATCGGCGCCGGACTCCGCCCGCTCACCGAGCTCCGCGACATGCCCGTCCACCGTGAGCCTCCCGGCGCGGATCCATTCTTCGATCTGCCGCCTCGATCCGTGACCGGCCGCGGCCAGCAGCTTCTGCAGCCGTTCGCTCACAGCCGCCGGCTCATCGCGACGGCAACGAGATCTTGCGAAACAGCTCCGCCTGACCGTCCAGATCGCGGGCCTCGATCGCCCGATCGACCAGGCGCCGCGTCAGATGCGGACCGAACAACTGAATGAAGTCGTAAGCAAAATTGCGCAGCAGCGTGCCGCGTCGAAAGCCGATCCACGTCGTGTGGATAGGAAACAGATGCGAGGCATCGATGATCGCAAAATCACTGTCCTGCGCCGGATCCACCGCGACACTGGCGACGATGCCGACGCCGAGGCCGAGTCGCACGTAGGTCTTGATGACGTCGGAATCGCGGGCGGTCAGCGCAACCTTCGGAGTCAGGCCCTCGCGCGCGAATACCGTGTGCAACGACGACGCGCCGGCGAAGCTGAACACATAAGTAACCAGCGGATATTGCGCCAGATCCTGGATCGTCACGCGCTCGAGTTTCGCCAGCGGATGATGCCGCAGCACGATGATCTGCCGATACCAGCGATACACCGGCAGCAGCACCAGCCCTGGAAACAGCCCTTCCGAGCCGGTGGCAATGGCGAGCTGCACGCGATCGGTCGACACCATCTCGCCGATCTGCTCCGAGGTGCCCTGATGCAGGTGCAGCTCGACCTCCGGGTAGCGCTCGCGAAATGCATGCACCACCGGCGGCAGCACATAGCGCGCCTGCGTGTGGGTGGTGGCGATCGACAGGGTGCCGCGATTGTCCTGGTTCAGGTCGGCGGCCACGGCCTTGAGACTGTCGATCTCGGCCAGGGCGCGATTGGCGTATTCGAGCACCTTCGCGCCCTGTGGCGTCACGCGCGAAAACGCGCGGCCCTCGCGCACGAACAGATCGAACCCGAGCTCGCGCTCGAGCGCCTTGAGCGCACGGCTGATCGCCGGCTGCGAGGTCCCGAGCGCCGAGGCCGCGTGCGTGACCGATAGGCCGTGCCGCGCAATCGCTACTGCGTATTGCAACTGATGGAAATTCATTGAGATGACGCCGCTATGTCCGATTTGGCCGCACTATGGGGCAAAGTGGGCAGATAAATTATAACAATCCGTTATCATAAAATGGCCGCTTATTTATCGATTAGCGAGGATGAGCGGACTAGAGTGCCGCCCTCTAGCCTAGGATTAGGTCGGCGAGCCAATGATTTACGAGAGCATCCTCGGCACCATCGGCCGCACGCCGATCGTGCGCGTGCGCCACCTTGCGCCGCCCGACACGACGATCTACGTCAAGTGTGAGTTCTTCAATCCCGGCGCCTCGGTGAAGGACCGCCTGGCGATCGCGATCATTGAAGACGCGGAAGCCCGCGGTGTACTCCAGCCGGGGCAGACCGTGGTGGAAGCCACCTCCGGTAATACCGGCATCGCGCTGGCGATGGTGTGTGCCGCCAAGGGCTATCCGTTCGTCGCCGTGATGGTCGAGACCTTCTCGGTCGAGCGCCGCAAGATCATGCGCATTCTCGGCGCCCGCGTGCTGCTGACGCCGGCGGCTGAACGCGGCACCGGCATGGTGCGCAAGGCCGAAGAGCTCGCCAAAAAGCACGGCTGGTTCCTGGCACGGCAGTTCGAAAACCTGGCCAATCCCGCCTATCACCGCAGCACCACCGGCCCCGAGATCCTCTCAGATTTCGCCGGCAAGCGGCTTGATTATTTCGTGACCGGCTGGGGCACCGGCGGCACGCTCACGGGCGCCGGCGAGATGATCCGGCTGGCGCGGCCCGACGTGCACATCGTCGCTGCCGAACCCGAGGCTGCGGCCATGCTCTCGGGCAAGCCTTTCAGCCCGCACAAAATACAAGGCTGGACGCCCGACTTCATACCCGCGGTGCTCAATCGCAGTGTCCCTGACCGCATCGTCACGGTCGGCGACGCCGAGTCGATCGAGGCCGCGCGCGCGCTGGCCGGTAAAGAGGGCATCTTCTGCGGCATTTCATCCGGCGCGACCTTCGCTGCCGCGGTCAAAGTGGCGCGCGAAGCCGCCGGCGGCGCGGTCGTGCTGGCGATGCTGCCTGATACTGGCGAGCGCTATCTGTCCACGGCGCTGTTCGAGGGGATCATCGATGGCTCAGATCCGGAACCCTGAAGTGGATCGCCGCGCCCGTGCCAGCGCGTCCCCCCGCAACCGGCGAGATCTGCCGCGTATGAGCGAACCGCTCGCCGTTGCGCTTCCCGATCCGTTCGCGCTCTACCGCGGCGGCGTGCTGCACCAGGCGCGCATCGCCTATGAGTCCTGGGGTCAGCTCAATGCCGCGCGCGACAACGCCATATTGCTCTTCACCGGGCTCTCGCCCCCGGCCCATGCGGCCGCGACCGAGCGCAATCCTGCTCCGGGCTGGTGGCAGCCCATCATCGGTCCGGGCCTCGCCCTGGATACCAGCCGTTATTTTGTTGTTTGCGTGAATTCGCTCGGCAGTTGCTTCGGCTCTACCGGGCCGGCATCGATCAACCCGGCCACCGGCGAGCCCTATCGACTCGAGTTCCCCGAGGTTGCGGTCGAAGACATCGCGCGCACCGGCTACGAGGCCATGCGCGCACTCGGCATCGAGCGGCTCGATACCGTGATCGGCGCCTCCCTCGGCGGCATGTCCGTACTGGCTTTCGCGACGCAATTTCCGCACGCCGCCGGTCGCCTGATCAGTATCTCGGGCAGCCCCGCGGCCTCACCGTTTGCGATCGCGCTGCGCGCGGTGCAGCGCGAGGCGATTCTGCGCGACCCCGATTGGCAGGGTGGTCAATATGCGCCCGAGCATCCGCCACGCAGCGGTATGCGCATCGCGCGCAAGCTCGGCACCATCACCTACCGCTCCGCCGCCGAATGGCGCCAGCGCTTCGGCCGCGACCCGATCGCCGGTAACACCCGCACAGTAAGCCCGTTCGCGCCGCATTTTGCGGTCGAGAGCTATCTCGAGGCGCAAGCCGAGCGCTTCACGCGCATCTTCGATGCCAACTGCTATCTGTATCTGTCCAGTGCGATGGATCGCTTCGATCTCGCCGAACACGGCGGCAGCTACGCCGCCGCCCTGCGCGAGGTCAGTGCCCGCGTACTGGTGATCGGCGTCGAGAGCGATATGCTGTTCGCGATTCAGGAGCAGGCCGCCATTGCCGTGGCCTTCGAACAAAACGCCACGCCCACGCGCTTCGCCCGCCTGCCCTCGCTCCAAGGCCACGACGCCTTCCTGGTGGACATCCCGCGCTTCGACGCGGAAATCCGCGGGTTCCTCGCCTAGCCCGGCGCCCATCCCGGC
>JBARKH010000160.1:0-7607 GCA_049801295.1 Allostellaceae bacterium
AGGTTTGGACGGGCGCAGCGAGGCGGTTCTCGCGGCGACGGGCCGAACCGGCCGGTATTCGATGCCAAAGCGCTCCGTAACTGTCGAGAACGGCGGCAGGCGCTTTTGAGTCAGGCTCTAAGAGGCATGAGTCTCGATGAGAACAGCGTTGGTTTTTGGGGCCGGTGATTTTACCGGCGGCTATCTCGTCAAACGCCTCAAATCCGAAGGAATTTGGATGCGCGGTGTCGAGGTCAAATCGCATGAGTATCGCGAAAGCACGGCCGACGACTGCGTCGTCGCCGACCTGCGAGACTGCTATCTCAGCCGCGAGATGGTCGATCGCCGATCGGACCCAGGCGATCTGCGGCCACGGAAAACGAAGAGCGGCGATCAGTGCGACCGTCAACGAGAGTCAAGTCACGCCGGGCGCGCGATACCGGAGAATTCGCGATGAACCCTGTTGTTTATGACTCTAGTTTTTCTGCGGCAAAGCATCTTAAATGGCTCATCGACGACACCGCCCTTTCAGCGAAGGAACTTGTTGTCAGTGGGTGGATTATAAGTCTCGTCGACGACCTGACGGACTACAGGATTCTGCTCAACGGCGCGCCCTTTGACTCGGTCACCATTCATCGGCCCGATCTCGCACTGTCGGATGTGTATGAAGGTTTGGATCCGACCTGCGTGGGTCGCTTCACGGCTCGGAGAGCGTTCGCTCGTCAGACAGAGATTTTCCCCAATCGCTACGCAGAGATGTCCATTGAATCGGCTGTTGGATCGACGGGACGTAATTACCGGAATGCCTGGTATATCTGGGACCCATCTGACGAGCTTCCAATTCCCGAAGACTTTCGGATCAGGCGCGTTATCGGCACAAATAATAGCTCTGCGTATTTGATGGGAGGAGCAACAGCAGTCCTCCGTCATGACCAATACCTTATAGAACGGTTCGCCAAGGGAATTGGAGAATTCAATCGCATCCTCGATTGGGGATGCGGTTCAGCGCGGCTATCACGCTACCTATTGAAGATTAATAGGGAGCTTCGCGGAGCCGATATTGATGCTGACAACATTGCATGGTGCAATCACCACATCGGTGATGGTCGTTTCTTCGCTCTCAATTTGATGCCGCCGACGCCCTTCAGCGACGAAGAGTTTGACCTCTTTATCGGGATTTCGGTTTTCACGCATCTCGCAGAACGTGAGCAATTCGCCTGGCTCGACGAGTTGCGTCGGATAACCGTGCCGGGCGCGATAGGGCTCGTGTCGATTCAGGGCCCATCGCATTGGGCCATGCAGAGGCTCCCTGCTGATTTTCGACGGAGAATTCTTAAAGACCACTTCGTAGTCAAGGGAGAAAACCGCGACGTTTCGGCAGTCATCTCCGACCAGGAATACTATAGGGATGTTTATCACTCGCGCGATTACATATTCGCAAAATGGTCAACATACTTCGAAGTGATCGATATCATAGATGCGCTTGCGGCGAGTCAGGATACCGTCGTGTTGCGGCGCAGATGAAGTGCTGTCGGTCTTGCTGTGTGGCGTCGATCCTGCCAGACAGGCAGCGCGCTGTCGTATATTCGGTCACGGCTATTTATGGCGACGTTGGACGGTCGACTGACGGCGATACGTGACAACCAGTCGGAGATCGATATCTCGCCAGTTCACACGCGGAGGAGGAGAAGTGAGCGCAAAGCCGAATCCAATCACCGTTGGGGTCTCTTTTCGAGGAATGGCTATGGTCACAGGTCGATAGGGAACCACATTGGTTCCGCCGAATCGAGCTTAAACCGGATCTTGTTACACTTGGCTGGTCGGACCCGCTCAAGGAGAAGCTGCCGCATTTCGGGCTGCCGGCCAGCATGAGTGGCATGCGTGTCCTCGATATTGGCTGCGCCGAGGGCTTCTTTTCTTTCGAGGCGGCGCGGCGCGGGGCCAAGGAGGTGATCGCGATCGACTCGTTTCCCGACTCGGTCAGGCGCTTCAACATCTGCCGGGCTGCATTCGATTCGCGAGCCGCGGCGTTCCGAACTAATGTCTACGACTTGAGCCTGCGCGGGTTCGGGACGTTCGATCTCGTCATGTTTTTCGGCGTCCTTTGCCACCTGCGCAACCCTATCCTTGCGCTCGAAAAAATCTTTAGTGTCTGCTCGCAAACACTACTGCTCCAGAGGGATGGGTTCGAGGACCCGGCCATAGGCGACCAATCAATGGAGCGGTTTTATCCGTTCGGGATTGAGAGTGGGCCGCCAGAAAGCCGCAGCTGGGACCCAACAGTTTTCTGGGTTCCGAATGGCGCCTGCGTCCGAGCCATGCTGGAGCATGTCGGGTTTGAGGATATCGAGCAAATACCAGGCCCTGCCGGGCATGTGTTCCGGGCACGTGTCCCGGTACGTGGGACTGCTATGCCCTCCGACCAGAGTGAAGCGCCGTGGAATTGACTCGGGTCCGGACGGGAGTAGCCGCTGCGATGTCACGCCCAGGATGGACCTTTTGGCGTGTTTGTCGATCGATCTCGCTTGGACGCCGGTTGTATCGGCATGCTCCAGCCCCGGCCCGCTCGGCGCCCGCCCCCTAGACGCTGGTTTAAGGGATCTGTCCGCATTAGTTTGATTGGCGATGGGGAAATGGTGCGAGGATCGTTCGTGGCAGGCTCGCGGGTGCGGGCTGGGCCAATGTAGTCCCGCAGTCTGAATTGGCGAATGGCGGAGAGCGGAGCCCCGGAAAAGGTTGGCTGGATCGATAACGGGGTGCTGCAAGAAGGCTGGCTGCGCGCCGTCCATGGCTGGCATCGGCGCCGCGGGCGGTACGAGGACGTCTTCGTCCGGCACAACGGCGAGATCTTCTCGTTCACGGTCGTCTACGAGTATCGGCGTCCCGACCTCATCGAATGCGGCCCGGACGCGACAGGTTTTTTGGCCGAGATCGTGGTTCGCCCGGACGCGCATCCCGACGCGTTCGGTCTCGAAGACGGCGCCCATGGGCTGGCGATGGCGATGATCCGGGGCGCCGACCGCTACGACCTTCTGGAGATAGCGCCCGCGGTGAGGGTGCTGCTTTCGCAGACGAAATCGGGTGCGGATATACGGAATTGAGGGAGCGGTTCGCGGTCATCGGCCAAGGCCGGACGGGCACGACGATGCTCGGCTCGGCGCTCGGCACGCACCCGGCCGTGCTGATGCATGGCGAGATCTTCGGCCACCCTTATTACCCGCTCAATTTCTACGGCGTCGATCCGGACCTGCCGTGGCCGACCCCGTTGGAGCTTTACCTGAAGCGCGTCCGGGACACGGATACCGCGCGTTTCCTCGATGAGCTCGTGTTTGCCCCGACCGGGCGCGTCGCGACCGGCTTCAAGTTCAAATTCGAGGAGTTCTCGCTGTGGCCACAGGTCATCGACTATCTGCGGACCCGCCGCATGAAGATCCTGCTCGTCTATCGCCGCAACCTGTGGCACCGCTATCTTTCGGAAATCGAGGCCGGGCTTTCCGGGTTCTTTAATACCAGCGATCGCACGAGCACCGCGCCCGCCGATCCGGCGGCCCTCGGGTTAAAGATTACGCCCGAAGGCGTTCTCGACGCGTTTCGGGAGAGCGAGGAGTACATTCGGCTGTTCGACGAGAAGTTCAAGGAGAACCCGATATTGCGGGTGGCCTACGAGGACCTCGTGGGATCCTATACCGAGGAATTTTCGAAGATTGTCGATTTTGTCGGCGTGGTCCGCCAGGAGGTCCAACCGTTTTCGAGCAGGCGGACCGGAGCGCGCGGGATCGACGAACTGGTCGATTTCACCGCCATCGAAGCATTCTTCCGGGGCAGCCGCTACGAGGCATTCTTTGCGGAGAGCGCGTAGCAGCGATCCGTTCCGCGAGCCGGCGCTATTTGTAGACCCCGCGCGGGTGGACCGCATCATCCTCGCTGGCCGGATCACGGTACAGCCGCGACACTGAAGCGTCAGACGGCGGAAAAAATCGGGCCTCGGCGCCTCACCCGTCGGGTCCGCCAGGGCTGCTCCACTTTACACAGTATAAGATCTAAATCTGATGCCAGAATTGGGTGAACATCGCGTAAAATCGCCGTTTCATCCGGAGAATACGGGTTTAGGGGCCCGCGAACCCGCCGCGGCACATCTCGCCACGGACGACCTCCCAACGACCTCCCCGATACCCCTTGATCTCAGGGAGTCGGCATTCTATGCGTATCCGGCGTTTGGGTACATCCGGGTTAGCCCGATTTTGGCTATCGGTCCGGGCCATCGCCACGGTTTGAAGCCGATGAACGACCAGGGCACTCGACATGAACCTTGTGGCGTGTTTGTCGATCGACCTCGATTGGACGCGGCGCCGCCATCCGGCGATGGTGCACAGCCGGTTCGTCGAGGCCGCCGCCGATCCGTCGCGACGCCGCAAAATTCTTGCCGACCTATCGGCCGACTTCTCGCCCTATCTGTCGCTGGACCGCCTCACTCGGCAGTTTCCCGACTACGACTTCAGCGTCGGAGACGAACTGCGCAAATTTCTTGTCGCGCGCTGTTCCGCCGACACCTACTGCTCGCCGCATTGGCTTTACGACGACAAATTCTACCGCCTGGAGCATCTCGACATAGACGCGGCGCTGCGCCGCGGCGAGAACGATCTCGGTTTTTTTCATTTCCTTGTCTATGGGATGCACGAGGGCCGGCGAGCGCACCGCCTGTTCGACCCGTCGTGGTATGCAAAAAACTGCCGCGATATCGGCGCCAATCAGACCTTTGCCGATTTCGTCACAGCAGGCGTCTTCGACGATCTACCGACTTCCGCCCTCTTCGACCCTGAATTCTACCGCACCCTCCATCCCGAGGTGCGGACCGAGATCCTCAAAGGCCGCTATTCCTGCTCGCTCGAGCATTTCATCGCCGAGGGTGCGGCGCGCCGGCTGGTGCCGAGCGCGGATTGGGACGGCGAATTCTATCTTAAATGCAACCCCGATGTCGCAGAGGGGCTCGCCGCCGGCCTCTATCCCTCACCGTTCAATCATTGGCTCGAGCACGGATTGCGCGAGAATCGGTCCCCCAATCAATATTTCGATGGAAAATACTATCTCGACGCCTACCCCGCGGCCGCCGCAGAAATCCGGGACAGACGGCTCCTCGGCGCCTTCGAACACTTCGCCAGTCTGGGACGGGCGCGGGGCTGGCGCGGCCGCGCCCCGCTCCACACCGTGCAAGTGCCCGAGGAGTTTTCCAAGGCGCTCTACGCGAAACGCTGCCACCTCTCGGTATTTCGCGCGCGCGGCGGCAAGAAGATCGTTTTCCCGCGTGAGGAAAAGCCTTTCTTTTCGGTGATGATCTCGGCCTATGACAATTTCGCCTATAACATACGCATTCTCGAGTTACTCGAGCACGCCTACCATTACACGAAATCGAAGAGCGGCGTGGGATTGGAAGTCGTCGTCGTAGACAACGGCTCCGCCGACGAAACGATAAACCTGCTCGACTATGTGGAGGGCCTCACTTTCGAGCGCGTTTCGCCGAATATCGGCTTTCCCCGCGCCTGCAACCTCGGCGCCCGGCTCGCTTCCGGCCGGTACATCGTGTTCATGAACAACGACGTGGAGTTCGAACCCGACATCTTTGTCCAGCTCCACGCCGTCATTGAAAGAGACCGGGACGAGGTCGCCTGCTTCGGTGCGGCGATCCTGCAATTCGACGGACGGATCCAGGACATCGGCTCGGGCATCTGGCAGGACGGAGCGGCACAGGGATATTTCCGCGACGAGTCGCCGACCCGCTATTCTCTCGCGCAGCCGCGCGACGTCGATTATGTCGCCGGCTGTTTCTTTTGCATATCGAACGTGGATTTTCGGGCCGCGGGCGGCTTCGATGAACGCTTTTCACCCGGATATTACGAAGAAGCCGATCTTTGCCTGCGCTTGTGGGCGTCGGGCAAGAAGGTCCGCGTCTATCCGGAGATTCATATCTACCATCTCGAATACGGTTCGTTCTCTTCCGGCAAGACCCCGCGCGCCTCGACGTCGCTGATGGCGCGAAACCACGTCTTGTTCGCGCAGAAGCATAGTGAGCTTGTGTCGGCCCGCCCGCCCTTCGTGTCGAACGCAAATTACGCAAGGCCGTATGTCGGTTCGCGGCTGCGGATCCTCGTGATCGAGGACATGGTTCCCGCGCTCGCGCTCGGCTCCGGGTTCGGTCGGTCGGAGATCATCGTACGCGAGCTGCTCAAACTCGCCGACGTCGATATTTTTACGAATTCGCCCGCCGGCATCGGCAGCCTGCCAGCGGATCTCGAGTACCTAAATATCTACCCCGGACCCGATCCGAAACTGCTCGAACAGGTTCTGGATTCCCGAGAATACGATTTCGTCGATGTTTGTCGGACCCATAACGTCGCGAGATATTACGAAGTGCTGCGCGCGTGGAAGATGCGAACCGGCGCGGCGATTATCTGCGACACCGAGGCGATCGCTTCGGTCCGCGAGGTAACCCGAGCGGAGGGCCTTGAAACCTATCGCGAGATTCTGGCGAGCCCGCGTTTGGCCGACCTTTTGGACGATGAACTGAAGTGCCTCGCCATCGCCGACAGTTATGTCGTCGTCAACCAATTCGACGCGCAAATCTTGAAAAGCCGGTTTGCCAAGCCGGTGCACATCATCGGCCATCACCTCGTGCTGCGCGAGACTGCCGCGGACCCCGCCGCGCGGCGAGGCCTTTTGTTCGTCGGCACCTTTTACGACCGGAACGCCCCCAATTACGATAGCCTGACCTGGTTTCTGTCCCATGTCTGGCCGCGGATCACGGCCGCCCGGCCAGAGGAAGTGCTGCGGATCGTCGGGCCGGCCAATCCGGGCGTGGCGGCTTCCTCGTTCGCGCAGAGCGGCGTCACCTACCTGGGGTCCGTCGAGGATCTGCGCGAGGAATTTGCGCGGGCCCGGCTCTTCATCGCGCCGACCCGCTTCGCCGCCGGCATCCCGTTCAAGGTACACGAGGCGTGGAGCTACGGTCTGCCGGTCGTGGCCTCGACGCTGCTTGGCGAGCAACTCGCTGCGACGGGCGACCTCGGCGGGGCGCTGCTCGCCGCTACGGTCAGGGATGACGGCGAGGAGTTCGCAGCCGCCTGCCTGCGCGTCCTCACCGACGACGCGCTATGGACCGGGATGCGCGGGGCTGCCATCGGCTATCTCGAGCGGACCTGCGCTCCGGCACTTCTCAAAAAGTCAGTGGCGATGTTGCTGGACAAATACCGGATCGCCCATATGGCCGATACGGTCGAACGGCTTCTAAACGTGCCTTAAACGCATCGCGCGCCCTCGACCTGATTTGCGGCCATTCCTGCGTGTCTTCCGCGGAGAACCTCTGACGGTATTCCTGGCGCAGTCCAGCCAGAAAGAGCGCCTGCACCCGCGGCCTCCATGACAACAAGAAGACGGCCGACGAGACGGTGTTCGTCACGAAGATGCGCGAGTTCAACCGCCGTTTGGTGGTGATGTGCGGCCATTGCCTGCCCTGGCCGAGGGATTGCAGAATGCGTTGTGGGCGCTGGGGCGCGCTCCCCTGCAGCATCGCAGCGACAGCTTGTCGGCGGCCTTCCGCAATCTCGACGACGACACGCGGCAGGATCAGACGCGCC
>JBARKH010000161.1:0-2435 GCA_049801295.1 Allostellaceae bacterium
GGCGCAACTCGACCGGCTGCTGGCCGGGGACAGCGAAGAGGGTCGGGACGAATACCTCGCGCCGCGGAATCGCCAGCGTCGCGACATGGAGGAGCGGGATGGGGACCATGTTGACCGCGCCCGGCGGGTGGGCGAGCGCCAGCGCGGCGCCGCGCGGTAGCTCGTCGATTCCTTCGATCGCGGCCGTGTAGACGCGATCGGCGTCGCGCCAGACCTGTTCGATGACGGCCATGCGCGCTACCAGCATCGTCGCCATAAATGCGCCCGCGGCAACCGCCACGCGCCAGCTGGGGAAGCGGGGCGCGCTCGCCGCAATGAGCAGCAGAAAGCCGGCGGTGGGGAGGCGATGATCGGCGGCGGAGCCCGCCAGCAGCTGGCTCGGCAGCAACAGGTAGAAAGCCGCGAGGAGACCCAATGCGCAGCCGAGCCGGCGCTCAGAACCCAGCCGCCACGTCACCGCGAGAGCGATGAGGAATCCGGTGAACGCGGCAAAACAGGCGACGTCGAACGGGCGGTTGTAGTTGTCGAACACGCTGAACAGAAGGTCGGCCTTGCGCCAGAAGGCCCCATAGGCGATCGCGCCGCCCGCCTGGTGTGGCGAGAGGAAAAGAAACACCCCGCCCGGTACGAGGAATTGCGGCGTCAGGATCGCGAGGCGGCGGGCGAGCGCTCTCCAGCGGCGGGCGCGCAGTTCAGCGAGGGCCGGGGGCAATTCGACCCCGATGATTATGAGCACGTAGATCCCGAAGGCCGCGAGGTGGCTGAAAAAGCAGATGAGGGAAGCAATCGTCGAGGCGAGGACGCGCAGCCACGCGCACCGGTCTTCGAGGGTCAGCCACAAGGCCGCGCCGCACAAGGCGCAGCCGACCCCGAAGAGGTAGTTGAGGAACCCCCACATGAGGGTCCTTGTGTAGAGGAAGAGCAAGGCGGTTAGCGGCCACCAGCGCCACTCGCCGGTCGCGACCCGGTTGAGCCAGACAACCCCGCCCGCCAGCAAGGCGAACGTCGCGATAAGGAAGAGCTTGGCCGCGAGCGCGAGCGGCATAAGCCGCGCCAGCGGCGGCACGATCAAATCCTCGGCGAGATTGGGGAGCGCGGCCCAGCGGACCGCGTAGAATCGGTCCCCACCCTCAGCCAAGAGGTGCATGCGCGCCAGATGGTTCGGATAATCGAAGATGGGCGGCAGCACGGTCGAGAATACCGGCACGGCTGCCCCGGCGAGGAGCAGCGCAAAAATGCCCCACAGCGCAGGCCCAGTGGGGGTCCCCAACCGAGCCTCCGGCGCGGTCACCCCGCCGGCTTCGTCAGGCGATAGACGCTCGCCGCGGTGCCGCCGAAGAGGGCGAGTTTTTCGTCGCGCGAGGCGCCCTTTGTGATGCGCTTGAACGCGTTCCACAGCGCGGCGTAACCGACCGCCATCTTGTCGACCGGGAAGTTGCTCTCGAACATGCAGCGGTTCGCCCCGAACAACTCGATGCAGGTCTCGACATAGGGGCGCCACACCGCCGCCATCGTTTCCGACGACGGCGCGGCGGGCGCGCGATGAAAGTCGAAGCCGGCCCCGCGGTTGACCATGCGGCCGAGCTTGACGACGACATTGGGGCACCTCGCCAAATCGCTCATCGAGCGCTTCCACGCGGTCAGGATCTCGGCCGATTTGCCCGCATAGGGGCCGTAGCCCAAAACCCCGCCGACATGCCCCATAACGATCGGTGTCGCCGGAAAGGCACGCGCGAGGTCGAGCACATCGGCGAGCTGCGGGTGGTAAAGCCAGGCGTCAAAGCTGAGCCCCAGCGCCGAGAGACGCGCGAGGCCGGCGCGGAAATCGGGCCTGGCATAGAGATGCGGCTCGATGCCGCTTCCGCTGTTGCCGATGACCGGGTCGGCATCATAGCCCGCCGAATGGCGCACGCCGCGGAAGCGGCCGCCACCGGCGCGCAGCTGGGCGAGCAGTACCGGCTCGACCCGGTCGCCGAGGGTCAGGTCGGCGGCCCCGACGATACCCGCCGCGACCCGGGTCTTGCCGTAATTGCCGCTGTCGCTCATCGCGGCGATGCCGGCCACGAACTCGGTCTCGCCGACGGGGCGCATTTCCGCGGGGCCCTCGGCGCGGTACATCGAATGGCATTCCTCGAAGACCGTCGCGACGACGTTATGCCCGGTATTGAGATCGGCGAGCAATTCGTCGAGCAGATAAGTGTGGCCGCCGCGCAGCCATAAATGATGGTGTGGGTCGACGATCGGCAAATCGGGTTCGAGGATCGGCTCGGGCGGCGCCGTGGCAAGCCACGCCTCGTCGGGCGTATAGATCCGGCCGAATTGCCATGATTGCCGGGGCGGTGTTGTTGGCGATGCCACGGGGCAGCCTCCCTCGCTTATCGGATTGGAAGCCTAAGGCGGCCCGGCGGCGCTGACCAGCGGGCACATAACGCGGG